>DASYSU010000091.1:0-37110 GCA_036002925.1 Gemmatimonadaceae bacterium
CAACGCCTCTCTGCTCGAGATCGAGACGAGTGTTCGCCTCCGCATCCCGGCGCCGTTCATCATGCCGACCTTCAGCCTTGCTTTCGGCTACATCAACTTTCGTCCGTCGACCATTCAATACAGCGCGCCCTCGGGCTCGTCGACGACAGCCGAACAACGTCGATACGGAGGCGAGTTTACGATCGGCGCTGGGCTCGACAAGCATGTGATCGACCGATTCGCCGTCTTCGGTGAGGCCTCATACACGTACGGCTTTACGAGCCTCGGCCAAGGCTTGGCCCGGCCAGGCGGCACCTGCGCGACCTCGAGCAACGGATGCGATCCGCTCAAGAACACAACGCTCGGCACGATCCGCGGCGGACTGCGAGTCCACATCGGTAGCTGATCGCACGATGACGTCGAGTACGCACGCGCCCCTTGCCGCGAGTGGGTCGGTCTCGTCAGTCACCGCTGATGGCATCAGTGATATCTGCTTCGGTCATCCGAAGAGCAATTCTTTACCGTCATTCGTCTTGCGCGCCCTCGCCGACGCGATCGCAGCCGCGGGCTCGAGCTCCGATAGTCGCGTCGTCGTACTGCGGAGTTACGGGAGCGGCGCGTTCTGCGCCGGCGCATCGTTCGATGAGCTGACGGCGATCCGCGACCCGGCGGCTGGCAAAGAATTCTTCATGGGCTTTGCGCACGTGATCCTCGCGATGACGCAATGCCCCAAGCCGATCATCACGCGCGTTCAAGGGAAAGTCGTCGGTGGCGGTGTCGGCGTCGTCGCCGCATCGGATTACGCCATCGCGACCACGAACGCGTCACTCCGCCTGAGCGAGCTGGCCGTAGGAATAGGGCCGTTCGTGGTGGGACCGGTGATCGAGCGCAAAATCGGACCCGGCGCCTTTGGCGCGATGGCGATCGATGCCGATTGGCGCGACGCCGAGTGGGGGGAACGACACGGTCTCTACGCCAGACTCGCCGACGACGCGTCATCGCTCGACAAGAGCGTGAACGACCTCGCCGGCAGGCTTGTCGCGGCCAATCCGGAGGCCGTGGCTCGGATCAAGCGCATTGCCTGGTCCGGCACCGACAACTGGCCGCGGCTGCTCGAGGAGCGCGCGGCCATGAGCGGAACGTTGGTATTGTCGGACTACACGCGGAACGCCATCGCCGCATTCGCGAAGCGCGGCTGACGTCTCAAGTGGTGGGAGGATTGAACCCGGCGTGCTGCGCGTCGATCCAGCTCTTGTGATAGTTCGGGTCTTCGATCGCGATGGCTGCCTTCGCCACTTTCAACGGGCGGAAACTGTCCATCATCACCGCGAGCTCGTTCGTCGCCTTCGCACCGATTGACGCCTCGGCGCGACCAGGGTGCGGGCCGTGCGGAATGCCGTCGGGATGATGCGTGATGCTGCCGAATTCAATTCCCTTCCGGCTCATGAATTCGCTCGAGGCGTAATACAACACTTCGTCCGAGTCGACGTTGCTGTGGTTGTAGGGCGCGGGCACGGCGTTGGGATCGAAGTCGTACGGCCGCGGACAGAATGAGCACACGACGAACCCATCGCCCTCGAACGTTTGATGGACCGGCGGCGGCTGGTGCACCCGGCCAACGATCGGCTCGAAGTCGTAGATGTTGAACGCCCACGGGTAGAAGTAGCCGTCCCACCCGACGACGTCGAATGGATGGTGATCGAGGATCAGCTCATTGATGCCGTCGTATTGTTTGACCAAGAGCCGAAAGTCGCCCATCTCGTCGTGCGTGTTGAGCTGGAGCGGGCGGCGGATGTCGCGTTCCGAGTACGGCGCTCCTTCTTTCAATTGTCCAAACTCGTTGCGATAGCGCTTCGGCCAACGCACGTGCCCGCGGCTTTCCATCACGAGCAACTTCGGCTGTGCGGTCTCTTCGCTCGAGCGATCGAATTTGTAGCGATGCAGGATGCCGCGGTGGATGACGACGTAATCGCCCTCGTGAAAGGGCAAATCGCCGAATACTGACTCGAGCACGCCGGCGCCCTTGGCGACGTACACGAGTTCGTCGGCCTGCGCATTCCGATAGAAGTGCGCGTCCTGCTCGTCGGGCTCGACGTAGGACATCGAGATGTCTTGGTTGAACAGCAGCGGGATCCGGTCGAGCGTGGGGCTGCCGCCTCGCTTAGCGCGCGACGTGAGGAAATGTCGATGCCGAAGCGCCTGATCCGGGTCGGCCTCGAGCGCCGTTTCTTTCACGCGGCGGACGGACTTGACCGTCGTCGGCGGATGCACGTGATACAAAAGCGCTGACGTGCCGGTGAATCCTTCATGGCCCATCAACTCTTCGGCATAGATCCCGCCGCCCGGTTTGCGAAAGGCGGTGTGTCGCTTCTTCGGGATTTCGCCGAGCGTGTGATAGATGGGCATTTGTTGGCTGCTGGTGACTAGTTGCTAGTTGCTGGTTGCTCCATGCGACTGACCTACGTTTGCAGTTGCCAGCAACCAGCAACTAGCAACCAGTACTGCCTTCACAAATTGCCTCGCAGTGCTTGCTCGCGCTCGATTGCCTCGAAGAGCGCCTTGAAGTTGCCTTTCCCGAAGCTCCGCGCGCCTTTGCGTTCGATGATCTCGTAAAAGAGTGTTGGACGATCCTCGACCGGCTTGGTGAAGATCTGGAGCAGATAGCCATCAGGGTCGCGGTCGACGAGGATGCCAAGCTCGCGAAGTCGCTCCAGCGGCTCGTCGATCGTGCCGACACGCTTCTGCAACGTGTCGTAGTACGTCGATGGCGCGTGGAGAAACTCGATCCCGCGATCGCGCAGCGAGCTGACCGTAGCGATGATGTCGTCGGTCGCGAGCGCGAGGTGCTGCACCCCGGGGCCTCGATAGAAGTCCAGGTACTCGTCGATCTGCGACTTTTTCTTGCCTTGCGCCGGCTCGTTGATCGGGAACTTGATGCGCTCGTTGCCGTTCGCCATCACCTTGGACATCAGCGATGAATACTCAGTCGAGATGTCCTCGTCGTCGAACGACACGAGATTCTTGAAGCCCATCACGCGCTCGTAGAACCCTACCCATTCGTTCATCTTTCCGAGCTCGACGTTGCCGACGCAGTGGTCGACGTACAGAAGCCCGGTCGGCTTCGCGCGATAGCGTGGTTCGCGCGGCTCGAACCCGGGGAAAAATGCGCCACAATAATTCTTGCGCTCGACGAGCGAATGGATCGTGTCGCCATAGATCTTGATGCCGGCACTCACGATCTCACCGGCATCGTCCCTTTGGACGCGCGGCGTATACGCCGACACCGCGCCGCGCTCGACGGCCTTCGCGTACGCATCGCGCGCATCGTCGACCCATAGCGCGATGTCGCGAACGCCGTCGCCGTGCTTACGTACATGGTCGGCGATGTCGCCGTCCGGACCGAGCGGCGAAGTGAGGACGAAACGAATCTTGCCTTGCGTCAGTAGGTAGCTGGCGCGATCGCGTGTGCCGGTCTCCGGCCCGCGGTAAGCAATCAGCTGAAAGCCGAAGGCACTTTGATAGTACTGTGATGCCTGTTTCGCGTTGCCAACGTAGAATTCGATGTAGTCCGTGCCGTTGATCGGGAAGGTGTCATGAACGTCCCCTCCGACCGGCATGGTTTGCGTCGCCATCGTCGTCTCCCGTTGGGTGTGCTCTCGAAATGCTAAGGAAGGGCACGGCTCGGGCAAAGGGGCTACGCGAAACGAACCGCAAGGATAATGTATACCGCGTGAACGAGCCGTCATCAGTACAAGACTCCGAGGACCTGAGCCGTTTCGCCGCCGCGCTCGACGGGCAATACGACCTCGAGCGCGAGATCGGTCGCGGCGGCATGGGCATCGTCTATCTCGCGCGGGACCTTCGACTCGACCGCCGCGTCGCGATAAAAACCCTGCCGTCGCATCTCGCGCGAGATCCCGTCGTCGGCGAACGCTTTCTGCGCGAGGCGCGCACGGCCGGACGGCTCTCGCATCAAAACATTGTTCCGATTCACAGGGCCGACGAGCTCGGCGGTCATGCCTTTTTCGTGATGGGTTTCGTCGACGGCGAGTCACTCGCGCAACGCATTCGACGGCAGGGTCGCATCGATCCCCGCGACGTCGTGCGTGAGCTCAGCGATGTCGCCGACGCGCTGGCGTACGCCCACGAGCACGGCGTGATCCATCGCGACATCAAAGCGGAGAACATCCTGCTCGAAGCCGCGACCGGTCGCGCGCTCGTGACGGACTTCGGCATCGCGCGCATGGCCGAGGCCGCGCCGCTGACCTCGACCGGACAGGTACTCGGGACGGTCTACTACCTCAGCCCAGAACAGGTGTCGGGAAACGTGGTCGACGCGCGCAGCGACATCTACTCGCTGGGTGTCGTCGGGTTTTTCGCACTGGCCGGCCGCTTTCCCTTCGACGCACCGCTCGCGTCGGCCGTACTCATCGCACACGTCACGAAGTCGCCCCCGCTCTTGCATACCGTCTCGCCCGCCACGCCGCGTGAGCTCTGCGACATCATCGATCGCTGCTTGGCCAAAGACCCGAACGAGCGATTTCAGAACTGTACCGAGCTGCTCGACGTTCTCGCTTCCATCAGCCGCGCGGTCGATCAGGCAATGCGGAGTGCTGAGGCGCCGAACTCGTTGGAGCGGCAGCCCGTCATCTCCGATACCGAGGCCCAAGCAATCATTGCTCGCGCCGCGGATCTTCAGGCGGCGACTGGGATTCAACCTCGGCCGGCACCAATTGTCGGGACGCGCGACGGCGCGCGGCCCGTCTCGGAGACGTCGGGGCATCGTCTCTCCAACGTGCGCGACGCGGCTGTCGAAGCGGGAATCGCGCCCAAGTATGTCGAGCACGTTCTAATCGAGCACGGCCTGGCAGCCGCTCGCGGCCCGGGAGAGGGATCGATCCACGTCGTCGAGCGGCACAAACCATCCAACCCATTCGTCGGCAATCCGACGCAACTGCAATTCGAGGTCGTCGTCGACGGCGAGATGCCGCAGTCGGACTTCGACCTGCTCGTCGACACGATTCGCGAATGCGCCGGCGAGGCGGGTCAACTGACGGCTGTCGGGCGCTCTTTCTCCTGGCAAAGCACTCCGGTCAAGGGAAACCTCCACGTCACGGTGCTCCCGCGCGGCGGAAAGACGACGATTAGAGTTTCCGAAAGCATGCGCGCGCTCGTGACGGGGCTGTTCGGTGGCGTGTTCGGTTCGTTGACTCTGATGTCGGCGCCGATCTGGCTCGGGATCGGATTGGGTGCCGTGCACAGCGGCGTCTTCACCCTTGCGATGTGGACCGCGACGGCGACGCTGTCCTACGGGAGCGCTCGTGGTCTGTTCGGGCGCGGATCGCGAAAGCGAGAGGTAGTGCTGCGCGAGCTTGCTGAAACGCTGGCACTTCAGGCTCGCGAGTCGATCGCCGCGGCAACGCCCAAGATCGCTCCACCGGATTCACGTTCTCGGCGGTGATCGCGACGTCAGGTCGCTAGCTCGGGAAGATTTCGAAACAACTCCAACGCCTGTGGATTTGCGAGGGCGTCGACGTTCTTCACGACGCGCCCATGAACAACGTCGCGCACGGCGAGCTCGGTGATTTTGCCACTGATCGTGCGAGGGATGTCGGCGACTTGGATGATCTTCTTCGGCACGTGATGCGGGCTGGCGTTTGCTCTGATCTGTGCACGAATCTTGTCCTTAAGTGCGTCGTCGAGCACAACGCCTTCCGCCAGGCGAACGAAGAGAACGATGCGAACGTCGCTCTCCGAGTCGGTCACCACATCTTGACCGATCACGATACTCTCGAGAATCTCCGGCAATTGCTCGACCTGCCGATAGATCTCCGCGGTACCGATTCGCACGCCGCCCGGATTCAAGGTTGCATCGCTTCGCCCGTAGATGATCACGCCGCCATGCTCGGTGAGCTCGGCCCAGTCGCCATGTCGCCACGCGTTCGGATACGCGTCGAAGTACGCCGCGCGATACTTGGAGCCGTCGGGGTCGTTCCAGAACGCCACGGGCATACTGGGGAACGGCGTCGTGCACACCAGCTCACCCGGTTGACCAACGATTGGACGTCCGCTCTCGTCGAAGATTTGGACGTGCATCGCGAGCGCCCGCTTCTGCAGCTCGCCGCGCCACACCGGTCCGATCGGATTACCGCCGGCGAAGCACGAGATGATGTCCGTTCCGCCACTGATGCTGCTCAACCGCACATCGGGCTTGACGCGCGTGTAGACGTAGTCGAAGCTGTGGGCGGCCAGCGGACTTCCGGTCGAGAGTATCGCCGTCAATGCAGATAGATCATGCGTCTCGATCGGCGCGAGACCCGCCTTCTCGGTGAGCGCGAGCCACTTGGCGCTCGTGCCGAATACCGTGATGCCTTCTTCGGCGGCCATGTCCCACAAAATTGGTCGATGGCGAATGAGCGGCGCGCCATCGTAGAGCACGATCGTCGATCCCACAGCAAGGCACGAGACCAACCAGTTCCACATCATCCATCCGCAGGTGGTGAAGTAGAACACGCGATCCTCGCGCCGGAGATCGGTGTGCAGCACGAGCTCCTTGAGATGCTGAATCAGCGTGCCGCCGGCGCCATGCACCATGCATTTCGGAAGGCCCGTGGTTCCCGACGAGTACATGATGTACACCGGGTGATCGAACGCGAGATGCTCGAACGTCGGCGGCGCCGTCGACCCACTCGAGGCGACATCGTTCCACAGCGTCGCGCCACGAATGGAGCCGATGTCGCAATCCGATCGCAGGTACGGCACAACGATCACCCGTTCGATCTCGGGAATCCGATCGGCAATCTCGCGTATACGCTCCAGTGTATCGATCTCGCGCCCACTGTAGCGGTATCCGTCGGCCACGAAGAGGACACGGGGCTGAATTTGCCCGAAGCGATCGAGGACGCCATTGACGCCGAAGTCGGGCGAGCATGACGACCACACGGCACCGATGCTCGTCGTCGCGAGCATCGCGATCACCGTCTCGGGAATGTTCGGCATGAACGCGGCGACACGATCACCGACGCCGATACCCATCGCTCGCAGAGCAGTCGCCATGCGCGCGACATCGTCGAACAATTGACGATAGGTGAGCCGCCGCTGCGGACCGAGCTCGTTCCATGAGACGATCGCCTCACGGTCGTCGCGATACCGAAGGAGGTTTTCCGCGAAGTTGAGGCGCATCCCAACGAACCACTTCGGACCCAGCTCGGGCTCCGGCGGCGCAACGCGATCGCGGCCGATCAAGACACGCTCACAGGCGACCGTCGGATCCTGCGCGCCCGTCAACACGCCGGCGAAGCGCCAGATCTCGGTCCAGAACAATTCGAGATCTCCAATCGACCACTCGTAGAGCGAATCGAAATCGGTGATGCCCGACGTGCGCTCGCCGAGCGCGCGAACCTGATCGATGAAGCGAGTCAGGTTCGCGCGTGCGATCTGTTCAGCCGAGGGAGTCCAGAGTGGCTCCGCCAAGGGTTATGGTCTGCTCGATGATGTCGTGACTCGCGACGTATCGTTCGTGAAGCGAGGAGCCTTGGCGCACGTACGCCCCCAGCCCTTTTCGTCCAGGTCGTTTCCGCGTCCGCCACCTGCACCTCGTCCCCCGCCGCCTCCGAGGTTGATCGCGCCACGACCAGTTGGCGCGCCCCGGCCCCCTCGTCCGGCACCACCGCCGCCCGCCGTGAGATCGGCGCGCTCACGCGTGATGACCGTCGGATCCTCCGACGCCAGATAGACGAGCATGGCCGCGAGCGTCGCGTTCGACTTGAGATCGTCGAATACGATCTTGTCGAAGCTGTCGCGATTGGTGTGATGGGTGTACGACCCGTAGTCCCAACCAACCGCGCCGAGCCCGAACACGGGCGCGCCGTAACAGTCGAACGACGCGTTGTCGGTGCCGCCCGTCGCCGGAGCGCCCACGCCCGTGTATCGAACCTGCTGTTGAAACTCTTGCGGGAGCTTGGCCAACCATGCCTGCATGTGCGCGCCGGCGTCCGGCAGCCCAACACCCGACGTCGTTTGAATGCGTCCGGTGCCGTTGTCCTGGTTGAATCCCGCCTGGATCGCCCGCACGATCTCTGGATGATCGTAGGCGAAAGCACGTGAGCCGTTGAGGCCCTGCTCTTCCCCGGGCCAATGCCCGACCATGATCGTCCGCTTCGGATGAGGATATGCTTGTTTCAAGATGCGCATCGCCTCCATCATCATGATCGTCCCGGTGCCGTTGTCGGTCGCGCCCTGCGAGCCGTCCCACGAATCGAAATGCGCCGAGAGAAGGATGTACTCATTGGGCTTTTCCGTGCCGCGGATCGTTCCCAGCGTGTTGAACACGGGAACTTCGCCGAGCGACTCACTCTGCGCGTTGACGCGCAACTGCGGACCTTGCTTGCGCTCCGTCAGCCGATAGAGCAGTCCGTAATCCTCGCAGCTCATGGCAATCGCGGGCGTCGTCTTGTTCTTCGTGTCATAGACGGTCCACGTGCCCCATGCCCCACCGGTCGGACTCGCGAGATTCGACACGATCACACCGGCCGCGCCGCCCTTCTCGAGACGCAGCCCGAGGTTGCCCGTCGGGTTCCCGGCACTCACCGGATATCCGGTGTTTCGGATCCGCGTCGTCCAATCGCTGACGAGCTTGACGATGGTCGTATCCATTCTCGCCTTCGACTCGGGCGTTGCCTGCGCGGCCCACTCGTCCTCGGGACGACACGTCGGATACGCCGCTGAGATGAGGACGAATTTGCCCTTCGCGTTCGGCAGCCACTTCACGAATTCGTTGCTGTCCTGCACCATCGGCAAGATGATCGTGCCGCCCACCAAATCCTTTCCGCCCGTATTCGGGCTGTAGCCGAGCGTCATCGCCTCGAGCGAGCGTACGCGCGGCTTGATGAGATCGATATGGCTTGCTCCTCGTCGCCAGCCGCGCCACGTGCCGTACTGTTCTCGCTTGGCGTCGATGCCCCAGGACTTGTAGGTCTTGATGACCCAGTCGCTGGCTTGCGTTCCCTGAGGCGTTCCGGTGAGGCGTGGGCCGATCGAGTCGAAGAATGTCTGCGCGAGATCCCAGGTGTGGGAGCTGTCCATCCCAAGCGTCCACATTCGCTTGAGCACAGGATCGTTCGTCGCGGTCTGCGCCGAGACGGCGAGACATGGGACTGCGGACACCAGCACACTAAACACTAACGAACGCAAGCGCGTCATGAGGGATCTCCGATTGAGAATCGAATTGCCGCGAGCGTTGACTCGTCCAGCCGGTGGCGTCTTGCCTGGCGAAGCCATTCGTCGAACACGCGCTCGTGTGCATAAGCTACGAAAAGGGGGAGGATCTCGCTGGATCCTCCCCTCGTCCGCCCAAGGGTCGCCCGCTCGCCTAAGGGATGACCTTCACAATGATGTCGTAAACGAGCGTGCTATTCGGTGGGACGGCCCCAGCGCCGAGTGCGCCAAATCCGAGCGCCGATGGAATGACGAGGAGGCGCTCGCCGCCTGCGTGCATGCCTTGCATACCCTCCTGCAGCCCGACGATTTCGTTGGCGAGGACGATCTGAACGTCGGTTCCGGATTGAAATACCGCACCGGTCTTCAAATAACCGACGAAGCTCACAACCACGGTGCCCAATCCGGTGAGCGCCGGCCCACTGCCGAGCGGACCGTCCTTGTAGTACACGCCGGAAGGCGTGCGCTGCATCTTCGACACGTCGATATTGAGACTCGGATTGAACGTCTCCGTCGCGGGATCAGAGGGCTGGCTGGATCCGTTTGACGGCCCATCGACGTTCAAGTTGACGCAGCTCGTCAACGCAACCGCAACGACCAGCGCAACCACCGCGCGCCAAGCGCGTCGACGATGGAATCGAGAGTTCAGCAGCGTGTCCACGAGCAAGCTCCGCGCAAAAAGGCCCGCAAGAGTTTAACGAACTCGCACGACGGCCACTTGAACCGTCGAGGGCAGGGTTTGTCCCCCCGATGTTACCGTGAGCAGCGCGTCCTGACCACTGGCGACCGAAAAACGAAGGAACGAGACGCCGCCGTTCGTCATCTGCACCGTCGTGGTGCCGCCGTCGTTCAAGGTGCGGGTCACGAGCGGGAATGGTGTCGATGTTCCTCCACCCGTTAACACGCTCCGCAAATTCCAACTCGGCTGCTGAAAGCGCGGATCGACGTTGGCGGCGTTGTCGTCCATGAACACGGAGATCGCCCAGTCGCGCATGAGCGAACCCGGCGCGCTGCCGAGCGCACTCGTGAGGTTGGCGACGCCCGAACTCTTCGAGTTGACCAGGTTGAACCAGAACGCGTCTTCCGATCCGGCCGGCAGATGGTCGGCGGCGAAGCGCAGGAAGTTCCAGATCGCTCCGCGCGTCTGGAGATCGTCGTCGTTTCCATCGAAGCCGACGGGCGCCTGCGTCTCCGTGCGCGGCAAATACGTTTGATATCGCCGGAAGTTGTTCACCTCGAAGGTGGTGTAGGCGATGGACGCCTTCGAATCGTTGAACATCGACGCGTCGATGTTCGCACGTGGGCTTCGCCCCGACGCGCGCCAGAAGTTGAGCTCCTCGGCTGTATGCGCGAGACCTTCGTCGAGCCACTTCTCCTCGAAGTTCGTGCCGGCACCATTCACGTACATGCGGCGCGACGCATTGATCAGATGCTGGTACTCGTGCGCCACAGTGCCATTCGTGAATGTGATGACCTGTGCCTTGGTCCGCTTGTTGTTGTTGATGGCGCCGGTGCTATCCGGAACGAGCAAGTAGAACAATTCTCCGACATTGCTTCCGGGGCACGGGCCCGGCGCGACCGTCTTCGGAAACAGGTCGCGCTGATAGAAGAATCCGAGCACGACACTTGTCGATCCGCCCGCGGTGAGCTCGTTCACGGCGCGGGTGAAGAACAGGATGACGTGCCCGTTGTTATCGATGTCCGTTACGGCGCCAAACGCCGCCCGATCGACCGGGTCGACGAGCGTGTCGAACGTCACGGCGATGGACCGGTATTCGGCGTCGGTAAACCCGCCCGCCGGATTCGCCGTGTCGGCAACGACGATCGCCTTATCGGTGATCGCGACGACGCGTCCCGTTCTCAAGTCGGCGTTGTCGCAGAACGACGCGGCGTTCACGTTGAGCTTCATGATGTCACCCAACGCCGGCACGACCGTCGTCGCGGCAGGATTGACACCGATTACATCGCGCCGAGCCTTGAACCATGAACGAGCGCTCTCGAGGCGCGGCGCGGCTTCGGCCCGTTCCCTCTCGCGGAGGCGCGACTCGAACCCATCATCAGGAATGAGCGCCGGGACACTCGGCTGAACGTTCTGAGACGGCAACAGCGTGGGCGTTGGAAGGCTGAGCGGCACGAGACCCTGGCCGCGTACCTCCACCTGAGTCGTCGCGCTGGAGATGCCCGAGTCGTAGTACGGAACGAGCGCGTACTCGGCGCCGGCAGTCGAGGCATGAACGCAGACGCCTTGGCCAGATGCGTTGGTGAATACTTGACCAACGGCTAGATCGAGCGGCGTCGCCGCTCCGGTGCAGATCGATTGTCCCACCGCGAGCACCGTAACGAGTACGCTGTCGGTCCTCGCGCCGGCGCTGGCGACGACGTACGTGCCCGAGCCACGACGAAGCGCGTGGACAAGGCCCGACGCATCGATCGAGATCAGAGACTGATCCCGAACCTGGAACGTGGGCGTAGGGGCAGTGACGTTGCCGAAGGCATCGAGACTCTGCGCCGTGATTCGGAGCGTGTCGACCGTCGGGAGCAGTCGGCCGCTCGGCGGACTGATCGCGATCGTGCTCACGGCGCCCGCGGTCCCGGTCGCCTGGAATTTGATTTGTGTACTAACGCCGGTCACAGTCGCGGTGACTTCGTTCGGCCCGATGATCGTGCCGAGCGTCCATGTCGCGGTCGCTTGACCCTTGGAGTCCGTTGTCGCGACGCGCGGCGCGGTCGAGCCATTGCCAAGCGTGACAGCGAAGGCAACAGCAGCGTTCTGAACGGGTCGACCCGAGGCATCCGTCACTTTGACGACGACGCCGCCGGGCACGGCGCTACCGACCGGAGCTGATCGTGAGAGATCTGTGATTGCGTCGAGACGCGCAGGCGGCTGCGTGGACGGACCCGTTCCACCGTCGCTGCCGCATGCGACGAGCGCAACGAGCACGGCGAGCGAACACCACCGTATTGAGTGATGAAAAGGCATCTAGCTTGACTATGTGGGGAGCGAGGAGACCGCTACCGTTACCCCGCCAAATGAGTCTGTTCCAGTATGAATCCGGACACCTCAAGGACGTTCCCATACAGAAAGCGCAACGCCCAATAGATCAGTCACTTACAGACAACGCGTGAGAGGCTACGCGAGCACATTCGGCGAGCACTGCCGCACCGACGAAAATGCTCTCTTCCGCCGCGTAAAACTTGGGCGCGTGCGCCGGGATGACCGGACCATTCGGCTCGCACGCACCAATGCGAAGAAAGCACCCGGGCACTCGTTCCATGTAGTGCGCGAAGTCCTCACCGGCCAAGTTCAGGAAGCCAAGCGGAACAACATTCTCGGCACCGAGCACCGTCGTCGCCGCAGCTCGTGCCCAACTCGTCGCGCCCGGTGGATTCACGATCGGCGGCGTTCCTCGATCGAGAGTGACACGCGCCTCTACGCCCATCCCCGATGCGATCGCTTCGCTGATTCGCTTGACCTCGCCGAGCATGAGGTCTCGCGACTTCGGCTCGACCGCCCGAACGGTCCCGGTGAGATGCGCGCGTTCGGGAATGATGTTCGGCGCGGAACCGGCGCGGACGGTTCCAATCGTGACGACGCCTGGCGTCGCCGGATTGAGTCGACGCGCTACGATCGTTTGAAGTGCGCTGACGATCGACGCCAGGGCAACGATCGGATCTCGCGCCTCGTGCGGACGCGCGCCATGTGCACCGGCACCCACCAGTTCGATCTCGAACGTGTCGGCCGACGCGGCGAGCGGGCCTTCGTCGGCGACGACCTGCCCCACCTGAAATCGCCGATCGACGTGGCCGCCGAAGATCGCCGAGACTCCGTCGAGCGCGCCGCTCTCCAAAACGGCGAGGGCGCCCTTCCCCGTTTCTTCGGCGGGTTGAAGGATGATGAGTACGTCGCCCGCTGCCGGCGATTGAGTGAGCAACGCCGCCGCGGCGACCGCCCACGTCGCGTGAACATCGTGGCCGCAGGCGTGCATCACGCCCGGTACCTGGGAAGAGAATGGAAGTCCCGTGGCTTCCTCGATCGGCAAGGCGTCGATGTCGCCGCGCAACGCCACAACGGGCGCCGATCGGTTTCGGCCGCGGACGCGCGCAACGACGCCGGTGCTCGCGATCTGATGGACGTCGTCGACGCCGAGCTCTCGCAGCGCCGCAATGAGACGATTCGCCGTCTCCGACTCGTGGAACGCGAGCTCAGGATGTTGATGTATCGCGCGCCGCAACGCGACGAGACGGGAGTTGAGGGCGCTGGGAAACTGTCGTTCGACGGAAGCCGGTATCGTCATGAGCGGCCGTTGGCGATCGGCGGGCGTGCTTGTCGAGTCATCAGATAGTATCCGCGCTCCAATTGGTCATCGATGAAGAACGCGCTGACGGTATATCCGGCGTTCAACCCCCACTGCATGCCGAAGCGCACGGATTGTCTCCAGTGGGCAGCTTCATTCGGCGCGTCGAAGAAGAGCGCTTCGGCGTTCGACGGAATCTCGACACGAATGCAGTGCGGAAGAATCGCCGCGCCCGCGGCGCCGGCAATCCACTCCGCGGTCGCGATCGGCGATTGACGGCAGTCGGCGGAATCGAGCGTGCGCTCGGCCTCCGCGATGCCGGCGTCGATTTCTTCGTCACGCGTCGGCCATGCGACGATCAGCCGATCGGTGGCCATTCCACCATGGAGCACGCTGTCGGTAACGCCGTACATGTCCTCGACATACTCCGCGAGCCGAACGCCGAGGCGATTGAAGTTCAGGTGAGCGTTTCGTGCTACGAGAGGGTCGAAGGTCCAGTAGATCACCGAGGCGCCGAGCTCACGGACCGCGTGCCGTTGATACTCCTTGAGGCGACGCCCCAGTCCGATGTTTCGAGCCTCCGGACGAACGGCCAGCATGTCCGACCAATGCACGACTCGACCTCGCTCGACGCCCGTGAGACCAAAGACGAATCCCAGCAATTCACCGTCGGATGAAAACGCGCCGGCCGCGACCCCGCCGATGCGCTGACACACTTTGAGAATGCTGACCGGAACGACGTCGCTGAAGGACTCGCCCCACGTCGCACGCTGCAGCTCGAAACACGCCTGACGCTCGGCGTGTGTCGACAGTGGTCGAATTTGAATCGTCGAAGGGTCCATGCGGGAAACGGCGAGGCTGGCGGAGAGGCGTGAGAAGCTACGCGCGCTCCGACGCCGCTGCTACCAGGGATTCGTCGCCGCGCTCAGTCCAACGAACCACGTCCGAGCCGCCGCCGGCTCGTAGAACTTCGTGGCCGCGGGTGTTGCACCTGCCGCGTTCACAGCCACCGACCCAACGTAGTGTTTGTCAAAGAGATTCTGTACGCCGATGACCGGCGAGAGCCAAGGCCGCCCGAACACGGCGGTGCCGCCAACGCGCGCATTGAAGACGCTGAATGCTGTCGGATCCTTCAGGCGACATGCGGGCGTGGTGCCGACGGACCCCGGGCACGGTACCGACAGTTGTGTGAGAGTATTCGCATCGTTTACGAATACCCTGCTCTTGGCGATCCCTTCGGCGAGCAGATAAGCCCTTCCGACTCGCCAGGTAGCCGACGCCTGGACCTGATGCTCCGGAACTCCCGGAATCGTATTGCCGGCGTATTGGACGGTGCCGTTTAGGAAATTTCTAAAGCGAAAATTCGAAAGCGTGTATGCTCCCGTGAGCGACACCGGGCCCACGTCGGCGCCGAGCCCGACCTCCGCGCCTCGACGTCGCGTCCGACCCGCGTTGCGGTAGTAGGTGCGCCCGTTGCCGCCCGGGACCTCGAACGGGATCAGCTCATCCCGTACCTCGGTATCGAATAGAGCGACATCGTACTGTACGCCGCGACCGGCAACGCCCTTCGCGCCGGTCTCGTACGTCGTGGAGTACTGCGGCTTCAAATCACGATTCAAGCCGGCGGTGCCGTCGGCTTGATTACCCAGCTCCGTGGTCGTCGGCGTCTCGAACGCCGATCCGACATTCGCATATAAGGAATGGAATGACGAGAGACGGGCGGCGAGACCGAACATCGGGCTGACCGCGTGCAGCGTTCTATTTCCCGAGTCGTCACGACCGTCGGCCAGAAAATGATCGCGAACCTCGAAGCGCACTTGGTCGGCACGAACGCCGGCCGTCAGGCGCCACCGACCGTGCTCGAGCTCATCTCGCACGTATGGCCCGAGGCTCGACACGAGCTCGCGCTGATCGAGCGTGAGATTCCCCTTTTCGTTCGGGAGCGACGGACAGCTCGCGTTCGCCGTCGGAACGGCGTTGCAATTCGCCCAATTCTTTCGTGCGTCGTTGAGCCACTGAGCGTCGGCGCCGACGCTGACGCGATTCTCGAGTCCATCGATCGCGAACGGCAGCGTGAGACGCGCCGCGGCGCCGCTCTGATGCCGGTCGACGCCAACGACGGCGAACGTGAGTGGGTTGAACAGCGTTCGCGTTCCACCGTAGACCTGCGCGGAGACCTCACCGTCGTGCGCGAGCGGTTGTCGCGCGGACAAACCGATCTGCACCTGATGGACGGTCTTCCGGGCCTTTTTCTGCACCGATAACGCGTCGGCTTGCCGAGGGTTGGCGTTGAATTGCGCAGCCGTCAGAGCGCCAGGATTTTCGGCCAAGGGCATGTCGAGCCCCAACCCAACGAGGCCGATCTCGGTCGAGCCCACAGTCGTGGCTGCGCGCGCAAATGCGTTCGTGAGCTGTTGGTGGGCATACGTGCGATAGCCGTCGGAGTGCGTGCGACCAATGTTGCCTTGGTATGACGTGCGGCCCATCGTTCCGCCGAACAGTGCCGCGAACCGTTGCTGCGACGCGTTCCGAACGGGATTGGCGTCGGGGCCACTCCATGTTCTCGCCTGAAGGGCGAACGGCACTGGAGGCGCCGCGACTGAGCGAAGGTCGACGACTCCACCGGCTGCGTTGCCATACAACGACGCAGCGGCGCCACGAATCACTTCGACGCGTCCGACCGACTCGAGATCGAGATAGTCGATCGGCGTCTGACCGTCGGGCAGCGTCAGCGGCATGCCGTCGCGGAGCACGCGAATGCTTCGCGCTCCGAATTGCGACCGCGCGCCGAAGCCGCGAATCGAGACGCGCGTGTCCTGCGAGGGGTTCGTGCGATTCGCGACGGTCACACCGGGCAGGAGCGCCAACGTCTGTTCAACGAGAGTGTGCGTCAGGCCCGGTGACAAACTATCTGGTCGTAGACTCGTGATCGCGTACGGCAGATCGAGGGGCGATCGGCCGACGTCTCGCGTGACCGTCACGACCGGCGGGAGCCGGCGCGGCAGCGAGTCTTGCGCGCCGGCATTGGCGACGAATGCGACCGACGCGGCGACCAGCACTGCATGGGCACGACACACAAGCACGATCGACGGGCTCCGTGAACGAGATGCAGCCCAATCTATCACGCCGCTACGGTGGTCGCGTCGTCCTCGAGCCACGATATTTCGCTCATGGAGCGTCCCGAACCGATCGTCCTGAGCTGGAGCGGCGGCAAAGACAGCGCGCTCGCGCTGGCGGCGCTGCGATCGAACCCGGCCTACGAGGTCGTCGCGCTACTGACGACCGTCACCACGACGTACGATCGTATCAGCATTCACGGTGTGCGCCGCGCGCTCCTGGCCGCCCAGCAGCGCTCGATCGGCCTTCCCGTGCACGAGATCGTGCTCGAACCGCAAAGCTCGAACGAGGCCTACGATGCCGCGGTCGCGCAGGCCCTATCGGAGGTCCGAGCGCGGTATCCCGCCGTGCGTCGCGTTGCATACGGCGATCTCTTTCTCGAGGACGTTCGCCGCTATCGCGAAGAGCGGCTCGAGCCACTTGGGTTCGAAGGGCTCTTTCCGCTCTGGCAACAGTCCACCGCAAGCCTGGCCCGCGAGTTCGTCTCTCGCGGATTCGAGGCACGCCTCGTCTGCGTCGACACCACGCAGCTCGACGCCCGATTCGCCGGCCGCTCGTTTGATGCATCGCTGCTCGACGACCTACCGCCGACTGTCGATCCGTGCGGCGAGCGCGGCGAGTTTCACACGTTCGTTTCGGCAGGTCCCGGCTTTTCGACTCCCGTCGAGTACGACGTCGGAGAGATCGTGCTGCGCGACGGCCGGTTCGCGTACTGTGATCTGGTCGAGCGATTCCTCGCGTCATCCTGAGGCATATCGCGCCTGCCATCGTGAGGAGTGGAGCGACGGGGGTCCCCGTGCTCCACCCAAAAAGCCGTTTCTTTCATCCGTCAAATCCGTTTCATCCGTTCAAATCGCTTTCACATATTGTTATGGCTGGCCCGAGCGGCGGTCCGCGACGGACCGTTCGCAATGAAGCGTTTTTGCCGCCCGTAGGCCATAACGACTTGTGAAACGATTGAACGGATGAAAACGGATCTGAACTGATCGAACGACGGATTTGGAAAAAGGCCGGCCATCACGGAGCTTATAAGAGCGAACTTCGCTTCCTCCGGATCATGACAGCCAGTGCTACTTATCCTGCGCTCCCGCTATGCCGTTGGCCCACCACCACAGTCGCGCGATCTGCTTCTGACGTGGCCACACCTCACTCATCGTATTGCCGTCGTACAATCGGCCGTTCTTCATCACGTAGCGAATCGTATTCGTGTTCTTGATGTCGTCGAGGGGATTTTTGTCGAGGACCTGCAGGTCGGCGAGCTTCCCCGCTTCGAGCGATCCCAGATCTTTCTCGTGTCCGATCGCTTCCGCACCGAAGATCGTCGCGACCCGAAGGACGTCGTACTTCGGCATGCCGCCCGAGGCAATGTTCCAGATCTCCCACTGGGCACCCAGGCCCTGAAGCTGGCCATGGCTGCCCATCCCTACGTGCCCGCCCGCCGCGACCATCTTCGCCGCCTGCTCGGCGAATAGCTGGAACGACCACTGCGAGGGCGCCCACCACCCGGGACGACGCAGCGTCTTGCGTTCGACCACGTCGCGCGGAGTGAACCGATTCAGCTTCGGGTCGTTCACCACATCAGAGTTCTCATACCAATAATTCTCGGCCCATGGTCCGCCGTATTGAACAATCAAGGTCGGCGTCCACGTCGTTCCGGAGTTCGCGTAGAGCTGCAGCACGTCCTTGTAGAGCGGCGCGATGGGTAGCGTGTGTTCGCTGCCCGAGTAGCCGTCCATTGCTTCGGTGAGGTTCTTCTTGAAGTCGAGACCGCCCTCGAGCGTCGGCATCAGATGCTGCTCTCGCGCCGCCATGATCAACAGTTGCCGCACGCGCCGGTCGCCCGTCATGTACTGCTTGATCGTCTCGGTGTTGTAGAACTCCGAATACCGTTTGAGCACTTCGCGTGCGTCGTCGAGAGTCCGGATGTTTTCAGCGGCAAAGACGCCGGGGCCAGTCGAGAAGATGCGCGGGCCGATGAACTCGCCCGCCTCGACCATGTCGGAATACGACAGGACGTCGGTCGTCGACGTCTGCGGATCGCGCGTCGTCGTGACGCCGTACGCCAGATTGATCAGATACTCGAACGGCTGCGAGCGATGGACGCCGAATGCCGGCCACATGTGCGCGTGGATGTCGACGTAACCCGGAAGAATCGTCTTGCCGGAGACGTCGATGATTTTCGCGCCGGACGGAATCGTGACTTTCCCCTGAGCGCCGACCGCGACGAGACGATTGTCTTTCACCACGATGTCGCCCTTCGGGATGACTTCATTCCCGTTCATGGTCAGGATTCGCGCGCCGCGCAGCGCAACCGTGCCCTGCGGTTTGTCTTTGGGAATGGTGATCGTGATGTCGTTGCGCGTCGCCTCGTAAATCGGGCGAGCCGCCGCGCCGCCACGCCCCGCACCGCGTCCACCGCCCGCGTTTCCAGCATTCGCGGAATCACCGCGCGCCTGTGCTTGAGCGACCGAGTCGCGAACCGCACTCTCCGCAGCCGCGACGTCATACGTGAAGAGTGAGTGGCCGAGCGCGTAGTAGATCTTCTGGCTGTCGCGTGACCATGAGGCAAACTCGCCGCCGCTGGTGGTCATGCGGCGCACCGGGACCTCTGATTGCGCCGGGTTGGTCGCGTTGATCGTGGGGGCGTTGCCAGTCTTCGGGACTTCCTCGATGAGGTACGCCTTCACACCGGCCTGCACGATCACTTTCGATCCGTCTGGCGACATCGTCATTTCCCCTGCGCCCCCGCCACCGGCACCGCGTCCACCACCTCCGGTGCGCAGGATCGTCTTCTGATCGGTCCCGTCCCAGCGCATCGAGACGAGCGTACTTCCCTCCGAGAAGTAGAGATGGCTCGTGTCGCTCGTGACGAAATGCGGCCGACCGAAGTTGGAGATCGGCGCGATCAACGTTTCCGCACCCCCCGCGCTGGGCAGCCACACGAGCTCCACACCCACGGCCTGCTGTGGCGGACGCTCGAGCTCCTCGAGGTCCTTCCGCATGTTGCGCGGGCCGCGTCCGACGACGATGCGGCGTCCGTCGAGCGAATAGGCGGGCTTCTCGTAGTACGCCGGCTTGCTGCTCAACTTCTGCGGCTGACCCGATCCGTCGCTCCGCATGCGCGACACGGTGCCGCCGTCGATATCGTTCCAGGTGACGTATGCGACATATTGCCCATCGGGTGACCAGGTCGGCTGAAACTCACCGACGTTCTCCGATTTCACCAGCCGGTGGGGAGCGGCACTCGGCAAATCCATCACCCACACACGATCGAGAGCGGTGAATGCGAGACGCTTGCCGTCAGGTGACGGCGCCACGTCGCGAATCTGGCGCACGACGAGTGACTCATCGTTGAGCGGATACGTCTCTTTCGTCGGGCCGGCGATCATCATGTCGACGTCGACGCTGAATGGGATCATCGTCTCATGGCCGTCGGCAACATTGGCGCGCCAGAAGTGCCCGTGATGTCCGATGATGATCGACTTGCTGTCGGGAGTGAACGCGTAGGTTGGAACGACGTCGCGATTTGGCCGCGATTCCTGATCGTCGCGCTGGATCTTTGGTAGCAGCAATCGTTCGTCGCCACTCTCGAGGTCTCGCAACATGAGCGACGTCTCGGCGTTGTTGCGCGTTGCATACGCGAGCCATTTCCCGTCGTTGCTGACCTCGGGCCGCATGCCGCTGCCCACGGCATTCGTCTTCGTGAAGATGCGACCGGTCTCGCGGTCGAACACACCGATCTGCCAGCCAAGCGAGGTTTGGTTGTAGCCGCCGCCAGTGCTGTTGCGCATCGCGGTGTAGATGTATCGGCCGTCATGACTCACCGCCGGACCGAGGAAGACGTTCGGCGGTGCTCCGCCGCGTCCGCCGCCGGGCGGCGCCGCACCGCGACCCGCCGCAGCCGTGTCGCCCGTGAGGCGAAGCCCACCGGTGCCGCCGTTGACGTAATACATGAACAGATCATTCCCGCGCGAGGCGACGACGTACTTCCCGTCGGGCGTGAACGTCGGTGACTGATAACGTTGATCGTTCTCTCGCGTGAGCGCGCGAAGGTTCGTTCCGTCCGAGTTCATCAGCCACAAATTGTCGGCTTGCGATCGGTCACTTACGAATACGATCGACTTGCCATCGGGGGAGAAGTGCGGCTGGGCATCGAAGGCCTGCCCACTCGTGAGACGCGTCGCTTTTCCACCCTCGACCGGAATCGTGTAGATGTCGCCGAGGAGCTCGAAGACGATCGTGCGACCGTCTGGTGAGACATCGAGCGACAGCCACGTGCCTTCGTCGGTCGTGAACTTGAGGGCCTTTGTCGGCGTGAGCGGCAAGCCGGCACCACGACCCGTGGAATCGTTCCCGCGCCCGCCTCGTTGCGCGGTGAGTGGCGATGCAGTGGCAACCGCCGCGAGGATCCCGGCGAGTAGAATGGAACGGCGCATACTTCGGCCTCGTTCGGAGGGTGTCTGGGATAGGTCGAACCGCCGCTAACATGCGGCTAGAACCGGCGTCCCGCCATTATCTTGTCGCATGACTCAACACTCCAGCGCGCGATTGATCATGTCTCTTCAATCAGATGTCCGTTCGCTCCGACGAGCCTCTGTCGTGTTGGCCCTCGCGGTCGTGGCGTCTCAGCCCGCTCACGCACAGCAAAAGCAGCAATACTCCAGTCTCGGCGAGGCACTACAGTCGACCCCCGTTCTCGCGGGTCGAGGCGAGCCGCAGAACGTCGTGTGGCTCGACGGCGGAAGCCGGTTCTCGTTCATCAGCAGCGATCCGCGGACCCGACGCTCCGAGATCCGTGCCTACGAACCCGCGACCGGCCATGACACGCTGCTTTTTTCTGGAGCGGGCCTCGTCTTTCCGGGCACGACGAATCCGTTCTTGTACGAGGGCTTCCAGTGGGCGCGCGACTTCAAGAACATCGTCTTTCAGGCAAACTTCCAACCGCTTTACCGACACTCGGGCACGGCCGACTACTACATCTACTCGCTCGCGACCCGATCGCTGCAACTCGCTGGCAAAGGCGCACGAACGGCCGAGCTGTCGCCCGACGGCACCATGCTGGGCGAGGAGCGGAATGGAGACATGTACGTGGTCGACTTGTCGGCGCATCAGGAGCGCCGGCTGACTAACGATGCGAAGGCGCACGTATTCAACGGCCACTTCGATTGGGTGTACGAGGAGGAGTTCGGGCTTCCCCAAGCATGGAACTGGTCGCCCGACAGCCGGCACATCGCGTACTGGCAAATCGACGAGACGAAAGAGCCGGAAATCCAAATCACCGATTACAGCGGTCTCCATCCGAAATGGGATCGTATTCGAATTCCGCAGCCCGGAGACACCAACCCGACGGCGCGCATCGGCGTCGCTGATGTCCGTAGCGGCAAGACCGTGTGGCTCGACCCGCACGAGCGCGGTGAGTTCTACATCCCGCGGATCTACTGGACGAGCCGGCCGGACACGCTGGCGATGATCATCCTCAATCGCCGGCAGAACGACATGAAGCTCCTGTTCTTCGACGTGACGACGGGCGGCTCGCGTCAGGTCATGGAAGAGGCGTCGAAGACGTGGATCGACGTCTACGACTTCTACGCCGGCGTGTTGGATCTGATGTCGTTCCCGGAGAGATCGCACGAGTTCTTCTGGGTCTCCGACCGCGACGGATTCCAACACATCTATCGCTACGACTACTCGGGGAAGTTGGTCCAGCAGGTGACGCGCGGTAACTGGAGCGTCGCGCGCATCGAACGTACGGACGCGAATGCGCAAACGATCTACTTCACCTCGACCAACCCGACGCCGCTCGAGCGCCAACTCTGGCAAATCAAATTCGACGGGACGGGGCTCAAACGCATCACCACTGCCGCCGGACGTCACTCGATCAACATGTCCCCGAACGCGCGCTATTTCATCGACACGTGGTCATCGACGACGCAACCCAAGCAGGTCGAGCTCTGGTCGACGACGAACGGCAAGTTGCGCACAATGGAAGCAAACACCCAGACGACACAGTGGTTGGCCACGCACGCACACAGCCAGACCGAGTTGTTCAACTTCACGACGAGCGACGGCGTCAAGATCGATGCATCGATGATCAAGCCGATGTCGTTCGACCCGGCAAAGAAGTATCCGGTCGTGTTCGCGATCTATGGCGGACCGGGCTCGCAGGGCGTCTACAATCAGTTCGACGGGTCGGGATGGAAGCAGTGGCTGGCGCAGAACGGATACATCGTCGTCGACGTCAACAATCGCGGCACGAACAACTACGGTCGCGACTTCATGAAGGTCGTCTACAAGCAGTTGGGAAAATACGAAGCCCACGACTTCGCTGAAGCCGCGAATTATTTGAAGACCCTCCCCTACGTCGACGGCAACAACATCGCGATCATGGGGACGAGCTACGGCGGCTACAGCACGATGATCACGATGGAGCTGTATCCCGACGTGTTCTCGGTCGGCATGGCGAATTCCGGCGTCGCCGACTTTCGGCTCTACGACACGATCTACACCGAACGCTACATGTCGACCCTGGGGGACAACGTCCCTGGGTACGAGCAGAGCTCGGTCGTGGTCAATGCGCCGAAGCTGCGGGGACATCTGCTCATCGTTCACTCGATGATGGATGACAATGTTCATCCGCAGAACACGATGCAGCTCTTTACCGCATTCACCAACGCCGGCAAGGACATCGAGGAGCGCATCTACCCGCCGGGTCACCACGGCGCGGCGTACAACGCGGAAAGTGCTCGGCTCATCAACCAGGTCGAGTTCGAGTTTCTCACGCGATGGACGGGTCGACCGGCTACGGCTGAGCCGGCGAGACCGTGAGTGTCGCGGTGCCTCGCATTCCTCACGCTCGGATTGACACGGGAGCGTTTTCTTTGCAGCCTGTTCGCGTCCCGCAACAACGTTTACCTACACTTTTTTTGAGGTCCCATGTCCCGATTGGTTGGAACGCTTGTGATCGGAGTCGCCACGACGCTGTGCGCGTGTAGTCAGAAAGAGACCGCGAAACCGGATACGACGAAAGTCGCGCAGGCCAGCACAACCGGCGCCGCCGGTGGATCGCTCGCCAGCTTCGATCCCGCAACCCATGTGGTGGTCGTCCACGGCAAGGATTTTTCCTTCGATGCTCCGGACTCGATCTCCGCAGGTTGGACGACATTCCGTTTCGTGAATGACGGCCCGAGTCTGCACCATCTTCAGATCATTCGCCTCGACAGCGGCAAGACCGTGGCGGACTTTGGTCCCGCGATGGAAGCGATGAACAAGAATCACACACCGCCGCCCGCGTGGATCGTCGACGCCGGCGGACCCAACGCGCCGAATCCGACCGGCGAGTCCAACGCGTCAATCAACATGCAGCCCGGTAATTATGTGCTGCTGTGCTTCGTGGACATTCCGAACCATGTTCCGCACTTCACGAAGGGAATGATTCGTCCACTCAGGGTGACCGCCGCCACGGGCACCGCGGCCTCGGAACCCACAGCCGACGTCACGCTCGGGTTGGCGGACTATGCCTTCAACGTGCAGGGGCAGCTCACGGCCGGGAAGCACACGTTCAAGGTTGTGAACAATGGCCCGCAGGCCCACGAGGTCGAGCTCTTCCGTTTGGCCCCCGGCAAGACAATGAAGGATTTCAACGCATTCGTCGAGAACGCATACGCCGGCAAGGCCGAGGGCCCGCCGCCGGTCGATGCTCTTGGCGGCATTGCAGCTGAGAACCCAGGAACCGCCGAATACTTTACAGCGGACCTTACTCCGGGAAATTACGTTCTGCTGTGCTTCGTTCCGGACGCGAAAGACGGAAAGGCGCACATCGAGCATGGGATGGTGAAGGAGTTCAAGGTGAGTTGAAGCCCGGCGCCAACCGAGAACACAACGAGCCCCTGGTCATCGACCAGGGGCTTTGTGTAATCTCAACGCCGTTCCCTCCACCAAGGCGACCCATGTCTCGCACGCTTTGTTTCATCGTCGGCGCGCAGGTGCTGTCCGCCTCGACAGTCATCGCACAGCAAACGACTCCCTTCACCGTCGGATCGGCAAGCGCTGCCCCGGGAACGACGGCGTACGGCGCGATCTCCATTCCGGCCGGTTCCGATTCTGCCCTGCAGATCGCCGTCGCCGTCATTCGCGGCGCGAAAGCCGGACCGGTCGTTGCATTCGTCGCCGGCAGTCACGGGACCGAGTACACGTCGATCATCGCGATGCAGAAACTCATATCGCGGATCGACGCGACGCGCCTCGGTGGCACCGTCATCGTGTTGCCGCTGCTCAACGTCGCATCGTTCGAGACGATGACCCCGCATATCAATCCGGTCGATCGTAAAGGGATGAACTCGAGCTATCCTGGCGACGCCAACGGCACGCAAACGCAGCGCGCTCTCGCCGAGGTCACGAGACAGATCGTGACTCCAGCGGACGTCGTTGTCGATCTGCACGGCGGCGATCTCGACGAGGATCTTCGTCCGTACAGCTACTGGTTTCGCGGCGGGCGCGCCGCGCAGGACTCGGCCGGCTTGAGGCTCGCGCTGGCATTCGGGCTCGACCACATCATCGTGACCGACGTCGACCCGAACGCGCCGAACGCCGGCCGGTCGCTCTCGGGTCAGGCCTTGGTTCGCGGCAAAACAGTGTTGGTCGCCGAGGCGGGACGCAGCGGCACGGTCGCACCCGCCGATCTCAACGCCCTCGTTGAGGGTTCTCTAAACGTGCTTGGCGAGCTGAAGATGCTTGCACGGCCGGTATCTCGCGTTCAACATCCCACGTGGCTCGCCGGCGCGGGGGCCCGTGTCGCGGCCGACAGCGCAGGAGTGTTCTTTCCGGCGGTCGCGCGCGATACGCGAGTCACGAAGGGACAAATCGTGGGACACACCACCGATTTCGTTGGCCGGCCAACCGGCGATGTGCGAGCGCCGACCGACGGTCTCGTCACATTCATCCGTGGCGTCCCGTCGATGTGGCCGCGCGCCACCCTCGTGAATATCGCGCCGGTGCTGAAAGACCCAGGGCAGTGGACGGCGCCCAAATAGGCGCCGTCCGTCGCCCTCAATTGCTAGCGAAGCGGGACCGTCTGCGTCGACCGAATCGTCATCGTCGAGCCGGCGGGAATGACAGACTGCGTTCCGCCAGTGCCGAGTGAGATCACGGTGCCGGCGGCGGCGCCCAGCAATCCACCTGAAATGATCTTGCTCAAGTCGCCGCCGCTGATGATCGCGCCCAACACGGCACCAGCTGCCGCGCCCGTTGCCGCGCCCTTAACCGTCGAGCTCGTGGTCGCATTCGTCGCTTCGTTCTGAACGTTGACCGACGAGATGCTTGCGTCGAACGGATACGAGCGGCCGTTGAAGTTCAGGCTGTCGAACGCCAATCGAATGACGGCTTGTTCGGTCGGCAAGTTGGCACTGTGAATTCCGCTCACGTGACCGAACACCATCGCGCCCGCGGGAACGGCGCGCGTTCCATTCTGCGCCATGACCGGATCAGAGACGGTCGCCGTGAACCGATCCCCTTCGTGACTCGACGCGGTTCCGAGTGATTCATTCAGCTTGACGTTGATAGTCGTACCGGCCGGCAGCGTATTCCGATTCACCGGCGTCGCCGGCGCCACCTCACCGCTCGACTCCACTCGCGCATTCTGCGAGCAGGCTGCGATAGCGATCAAGCCGCCGAGTGCAAGTGCGAGTTGCTTCGTCATGCGTCCTCCTCGTTAGACGTCGCCGAACCCGGCAAATCGTGCGCCGGTTGTTTGTGATGCGGGGCATGCTCCGCTCGAGCACGGCGTATCGAGGCCGCTCGCGCGTCGGTTGCCGAGCTCCGCCGATCGTCGCAGACTTCTCATCGACACCATTCAGCCGAATTGATATGCCCCCGCTCAGTCGCCGCGACTTTCTCATGCAGTCTGGATCATGCGCCGCGCATCTGGCGCTTGCCGCGGCCGTCATGCCGACGACGGCACGTCTGCGTTGGGCGCGGAATTCGTACGGCGCCGTCGTTGCAGCCGAGCCATTCGGCAATCTCGAGGAAGTGTCCGAGGGCGTGTGGGCGCTCATCTCGACGCCGCTGAGTGGCGACCGTACGACGCTCTCCAATGGCGGAATCATCGCCGGACGAAACGCGGTCCTCGCGATCGAGGGTTTCAATCAACCGCAAGGCGCCGTGTGGCTCGCCGGCAAGGCGCGCGAGCTAACTGGTCGGTGGCCGACTCATGTCGCGCTCACTCACTATCACGCTGATCACGCCAACGGCGTGGCCGGATATCTCAGCGAGTCGCAACATCCGAGCGTGCGCGCCACCGACCGCACGCGCTCGCTTGTTCTCGAGCGCAACCGTCCGGTCGACGACGCACGCGCCGCGGCGCTGCACGACGCCGTGATCTTGTCTCCGAACGATGCTGCCGCGCTCGATCTCGGCGGACGCACCGTGCATATCGTCCCGCGGAGCGGCCATACCGAGAGCGACATTTCGCTCGAGCTCGACGATCCGAGCATCGTGTTCTGTGGCGATCTGTTCTGGAACGCCACGTTCCCGAATTTCGTCGACGCCATCCCGACGAAGCTCGCGACGTCCGTTCGCGCACTTCGGCGAACGCGTGACACGATCTATGTGCCTGGACACGGCGCGATCGGCAAGGCGGCGGAGTACGATCGCTACGTCTCGATGCTCGATGAGGTCGAGCGTGCAGCACGCCAGGCGCGGTCGGCCAACATCAGCGCAGCAGACGCCGGGAAGGACTTCCACCTCTCAACGACGCTCGGCGAATGGACGATGTTCTCCCCGGTCTTCTTTCAACGCGCGTTCGAGGCGTGGTACAAGGAGCTCGGAGCATCCTGACGCCCGACGCTCACCGCCGAGTGTAGATCGGTCGGCGACAGATCGGACACGGTCCCAGTCGTGGCGCGTCGCCGAATTTCACCACGACCGGCCCACGCGTGACGGTCTGATGTTGGACCGTGTCGTTCACGATCACCGTGATCGTCGCACTCGAGCCGTCGACCCGACCGACGAATTCCGCAGGTACCGACGGTCCGATGGCGATCGGATACGCGCGCAACATGTAGCTCCCGTGCACGTCGAATTGCCCGTTCGCGCCGACCGGAATTCGCCCGGACACATCGCCGTAGGTACACGCGATGTGGAGGTGCATCGCCGTATCACTCACGATCAAACCCGAACTGTCACCGCCCCACGTGCCAAGCGCCAGCGCGCCGTCGGAGACCGCGAGCGTCGAGGTAGACGAGCACGAGGCGACGAGAAAGACAGCTGCGGCAACGGCGACTGCCGCCACGCGATTGATCACCCTGACTACGACCATGATTGTCGCCTTGTGAAGCTGGTACTCGCCTAACTGACATCGAACGGCTGGGGTCACTAACGGCGCGCGGATCTGGTCGAGAAGACCTTGGACGCGTTATCATCGGTCACACTCACGATCCCCCTGGGAGACCGGAATGCGCGTTTCAACGTTTGTCGTCGCTGGGTTCTCTTTGATCACTGTACTCGTCGAGCCGTCGATGGGACAGACGGGACGAGGCGCAACGTCGGCCGCGCCCGCCGACACCATACCGGACCCGATCAAGCTTGCCGTCGCTCGATTGGATCTCGAGAAGTACAAGGCGACGATCAAAGGACTCACGCAGTTCGGCGACCGGCGTCAGGGCACGAAGCGAAACCGCGACGCGATCGACTGGATCGAGGCGCAGCTCAAGAGCTACGGGTGCAGCAACACCGAACGCATCACGTACGATTATCAACCAGCTCCACCACGCGACACCGCGGGACGCGGCCGCGCCGGCGGTCGCGGTGGCGCTCGCACGGGACCGGGATCCGCGCAGGGAGGCGGAACCCCGCGCGGCATCCGCGCCCGCACTGGCGTCAACAACGACAGCCTGGCGCAGCCCGACCCCAAGCTTCGTGCGTTGGACACTGAGCCGAGCACACCTGGACAACGGCAGGAAGTGTATTGCACCAAGGTCGGCACGACCCATCCGAACGAGATGTACATCATCGGCGGGCATATGGATGGAATCGGTTGGGGTGAAGCCGCGAACGACGACGGGTCCGGCACCGCTCTTGTCATGGAGCTCGCGCGCGTCTTCAGCAGCCCCGACATTCAAACGGATCGGTCGATTCGATTCGCACTTTGGAATAACGAGGAGAGCGGAACCAACGGAAGTCGTGCCTACGTCACGCAGCGCCAAGCCTTACAAGGCAAAGAGGAACCCCCGGGCTCCGGTAAGTATCCCGAGCCCAAGTGGCTCGGAATGATCCAGCATGACATGATGATGTTCGATCATGGCATGCCCCACGAAGACGGCACCTTGAGCAAGGAGCAAAGGCCGGAGGCCGACGTGAACATCGAGTTTCAAGTGACGTCGAAGTTCGCGGCCGACGCGCAGAAGCTCGCGTGGGCGCTGGCGACGGCAAACGAGAAGTACGCGACGGATTACCCCGCGTCGGTTGGGCAGCACATGACGAACACAGACTCCGGGCCGTTCATGGACGTCGTGCCGGCAATCAGCCTGCGCGAGAACGAACGTGGCGCGCAGATCGGCAATGGCTGGGATCCGCATTGGCATCAGCCGACGGATCTCTATTCGACTTTCACCGACAAAGATTTCCGGCTGGGTTTGAACGCGGCGCAGACGACGCTGGCGGGTGTCGCGCAACTCACTGGCTTGACGATCAAGAAATAGCAGAACGCTCACTCTTTCCGCATCGGAGGCGGACATGTCGACGAGACGCACCTTTCTCAAGTGGTCCGCGGCATTAGGCGGTGCGCTCGGCCTTGGGCCGCTTTCGATTCGGTCCGCCGGCGCAACGCCGTCCGAAGCAACTCCGTCGACGCGTCGCCGAAACGTCGGCCGCGCCAAAGTGCCGCTCAACATCCTGATTCTTGGCGGAACGGGATTCACCGGCCCCGAGCAGGTCGAGTACGCAATCGCGCGCGGACATCGTGTCACGTTGTTCAATCGGAACAAGACACGACCCGACTTCTTCAAAGGACGCGTCGCGGAGGAATTGATCGGCGATTTGAACAACGACACCAGCGCGCTGCAGGGAAAGAAGTTCGACGTCGTGATCGACAACCCGACGACGTTTCCCGCGTGGGTGCGGAACGCGGGGAAGTATCTCGCCGGCAACACCAAGCACTACATGTTCATCTCGACCACGTCGGTCTACCGTGACGAAAGCCAGATCGGCATCGATGAGAATAGTCCGACCACGCCGATGCCCCCGGACCTCGACCCGTACACGTTGGACCCGGCGCATGCATCCAGGTTTTATGGCGCGCTCAAGACGCGGGCGGAGCAAGAGGTCGCGACGCTCTATCCGGGCATGCACACGATCATCCGTCCGTGCTTGATCGTGGGACCGCTCGATCGCACCGACCGTTTCACCTATTGGCCGGCCCGCATCGACAAGGGTGGCGAGGTACTCGCGCCCGACAAGCCCGACGATCCATGCCAATTCATTGATTCAAGGGATCTCGCCGAATGGATGATCCGAATGGCCGAGGCACACGAGCTGGGCCTGTACAACGCCATTGGCCCCGCAAAACCGATGACGATCGCCGAGATGCTGTACGGCGTGAAGGCGATCACCACTGCTGGCGCGCAATTCACCTGGGTGCCGTGGGAGTTCCTACAAGAACAGAATGTCCGTCCGTGGCGTAACATGACGGTTTGGCAACCGCCGTACGGTCGCACAGCGGGCTACCAGCGCCGCAATGCAGCGAAAGCGATCGCGAAAGGCCTCACGTTCCGTCCACTCGCGGTTACGGCGAAGGACACGCTCGACTGGCATAAGACACGTCCCGAGAAGGAGCAACTCGCCACGCTGAATGGCGAGATCAATGGGCTTTCGATGACGCGCGAAGCCGAAGTGCTCGCCGCCTGGAAGGCAAAAAGGGCAGCGGAGTAGCTCGTGGCCCACGTCGTTTTCCTCCGCGCCGCCAACGTCGGTGGCAAGAACGTGTTCCGCCCGGCGCAGCTGGCTGCGTCGCTGTCACATCTGGGCGCGGTGAACATCGGCGCCGCGGGGACGTTCGTCATTCGCGACACGTCGAGCGCGGCGGCGATTCGACGCGAGTTGGTGAAACGATTGCCGTTCGAGTGTCACATGGGAATCCGTCCGGCCAAAGAAATCCTCGAGCTGGTGCGCTCGGATCCGTTCGCCGGCGTTCGCTTCTCGCGCGATCTCCGCGGCTGGGTCGCGGTGTTGGCCGGCAAACCAAAATCGCAGCCAACCCTGCCGCTGAGGTTTCCGAACAGCGCAGCGTGGAGCGTTCGCTTTGAGCAGCTGCACGGGCCGTTCGCGCTCGGCCTCTTTCAGCGGCAGCCCAAGGGCTTCGTCTTTCCGAGCAACTCGGTCGAAGCAACGCTCGGCGTCCCGGCGACGACGCGATGGTGGGAGACGTTTGGCCGCATCGCGGCCGTGATTGAATCAACCTGAGGCGGGGGGGGGCGCTTTCCCAGTCGTCAGTTCTCAGTCTTGAGTAGTGAGTCGCGAACAAGCGCAGTTGTCAGTTCTGAGTGCTGAGTGTGAGTTGTCAGCTTGGCGCCAACCGACGACCGCACTGACGACTGACGACTCACCACTCACCACTCGCAACTGAAAACTCGCGAAGTGCACTCAAGACTGACAACTGAGTACTGAACACTCACGAAGGCCTCACCGTGAACGTCTGCGAGTAGGACTGGCCGTTCACCGTCAGTTTCGCGGTGAACATTCCAGTCAACACCATCCCACCCCCTCCGCGCCCGCCACCGCGTCCTCGTCCACCACCACCAGGCGTTGCGGCGATCGGCGTCCAAACGACGCGATGCATTCCAGCCGTAGCGGAGAACGGCTCAGGCCCTTGCTGCCACAGCGGTGAGACGTTCGGGATTCCGCCGCGACCACCGCGGCCGCCCGCCGCCGGCGGCTGATTGGTTGCCTCGGTCGAGAACGTGTGCACCACGGCTCCGCTCGCGTCGAGAATCTCCAGCGTGACGGGGCCGGCCGCATTTGCCTTCAAGTAGTAGTCGATGACGGCGCCGTTCGGCGGGTTGAGCGCCTCGGGCTCGTCCTTCTGCAGCGGGGTACCGTTGTCGCCGCCCTGGTTCACGTACGTCGCGTCGGCCGGTTTGAACAAATGCGCGTCCGCCTTCACCACGGCGTCGTTGATCTGTCGCAGGGGACTGATGTCGTCGATGACCCAGAACCCGCGGCCATGCGTCGCGACGATGAGATCATTCTCATAGATCTCGAAATCACGCACCGACGTCACGGGCAGGTTGAGCTGGAGCGGCTGCCAATGATCGCCGTCATCGAATGACAGGAAGATCTGGCGCTCCGTGCCAGCGAACAGCAATCCCTGGCGCATTGGATCTTCTTTGACAACGTGCACGTACACGCCGCCGGGCAAGCCGTTGGTGATCTTCTGCCACGTCTTGCCCATGTCGCGCGTACGATAGATGTATGGCTCGAAGTCTTGCAGCTGGTGTCGATCGACGCTCGCGTACGCCGCATTGAAATCGAAGTGCGACGCATCGATCGTCGTCACGCGACTCCACGGTGTAATCGCGGAAGGCGTCACGTTTTGCCAAGTCTTCCCATCGTTCGTGGTGACGTGGATCAACCCGTCGTCGGTGCCGACCCATACCATCGGCACGAGCAGCGGCGACGGCGAGATCGTGTAGATCACACCGCGCTTCGCATTGCGATCGGTGTCAGCCGCCGACGCCGCGTCGAGTGTCGACGGAACGCCGGGATCCGGGCGCGTGAGATCGGCCGAAATCTTGGTCCACGTCCGCGCGCCATCCACGCTCTTATACAAATACTGGCTAGAATAGTATAACGAGCGTGGATCGGCCCTCGAGAACACGAGCGGTTGCGTCCAATCGGCGCGGTCATCGCCTTGAGTGACCGGCGCCGTGGTTCCCGGCATCGGCTTGTTCGCCTCGAGATCGAAGCGCTGCCCGGTGCCGCCGAAGATGATTCCCGGATGTAACGGGTCGCCCGCGGTGTACCCGCTCTCGCCGCCGGCGCCGATCGGCTCCCAGTCGCGCATCGAGATCTCGGCGAACTTGCCGCGCGTGCGCACCGCGACCGCGCCCGAGTCCTGCTGTGCGCCGGTCACCCAATACGGCGACCGATAGTCCACAGACACATGATAGATCTGCGCAGTGGGCTGATTGAGCCACGAGCTCCACGTGACTTGCTTGGGATCATCGGTGCGCGCGTTGCGCGTGATGATGGCGCCCTGGTCGCTGGCAACGATCATCGTGTTCGGATCGTCGGGCGAGATCCACGGTTGATGGTAGTCGTCGCCACCCGGCGAGCCGCGGAGCGCGACCCACGTCGCGCCGCCATCGTTCGAGCGCGACACGGCGACGTTTGCCACGTACACGCGGTTCGCATCCTTGGGATCCACGACGACGTGCTCGAAGTACCAACCGCGTCCCCACAACGCTTGATCGGCAGACGTCTTGGTCCAGGTCGCTCCGGCATCGTCGGAGCGGAAGAAGCCGCCCTGCCCTGGCGGACCTTGAGCGCCCCCGCGTCCACCACCACCGGCAGGTGGTGGCGGTGCGGACGGATCTGGTACCAAACAATCCACGACCGCGTACACCCGACGCGGATTACTCGGCGCGACAGCGATGCCCGTCTTTCCGATGGTCGCGTTTGGCAGTCCGGCCGTGAGTTGCTTCCACGTCGTCCCGCCATCGGTGGACTTGAAGATCCCGCCGCCAGGTCCATTGGACGGCGCGTAGGTATACCACGGCGGCCGCCTTGTATTCCAGAGACCTGCATAGACAACGCTGGAATTGGTCGGATCGATCACGACCTCGACGGCGCCGACATTCTCATCCTTATATAGAACTTTCTGCCAGCTCTTGCCGCCGTCCTTCGAGCGGAACACCCCACGCTCCGCGCTCGGCGCGTACAAGTGTCCAATGACCGCGACGAAAAGGACGTCGGCGTTCTTCGGATCGACGGCGATTTTACCAATGTGCTGCGAATCGGGCAGGCCAATGTGCGTCCACGTCTTGCCGGCGTCCGTCGATTTGTACATCCCGTTGCCGTAGCCCATCGAGTCGCGCAGCGTGCACTCGCCGCTGCCGACGTAGACGACGTCGGGCGCCGATGGCGCGACCGCAATCGCACCGATGGAAGCAACCGGCTGTGAGTCGAACACCGGCGTCCATACGCGTCCGGCATCGATCGACTTCCACACGCCGCCGTTGACGGCGCCGAAGTAGAATTCGTTCGGTCGTCCCGGCACGCCCGACACCGCATCGACGCGACCTCCGCGGAACGGTCCGAGCATTCGCCAATGTAAGCCGGAGTAAAGGCTGGTGGACTGTTGTGCGATGGTCGGTCGCAGCATATCGACGAACGGCTCGTTCGTGGCGGTAGCCGGCGCGCCACGCAGAAAATGACTGAGGCCAGGACGCGCGATCGACAGCGCGCATCCGACTTGTCCGGCGCGAAACAGAAAATCGCGTCGTGAGAATTCCGTCACGGGCATTCCTCGGCGGAGGATGAGGGTGGGTCGAGCCTACTCAATTACGCGGCGCGGAGAAGCGTGTCAAGCGATGCAACCTAGACTCCGCGGCCCTGCGCGTTCATCATCCGACGAATGACGGACGCATTTCTCGCCGCGGCGATCGCCGAAGCTCGACAGGGTTTAGCCGAAGGAGGCATCCCGATCGGATCCGTGCTCGTTCTCGACGGACGGATCGTTGGCCGGGGACACAATCGTCGCGTGCAGAACGGTAGTGCGATTCTCCACGCCGAGATGGATTGTCTCGAGCGGGCCGGTCGGCTCGTCGCCGCCGATTATCGGCGCGCCACGTTGTACTCCACGTTGTCTCCGTGCGACATGTGCAGCGGCGCGATTCTCCTCTACCGCATTCCGCACGTCATCATCGGGGAGAACACGACGTTTCGCGGGCCCGAGGACTATGTGCGGTCGCGAGGCGTCGTGGTCGAGGTTCGAGACGACGCCGAATGCGTGGCGATGATGCGCGCATTCACCGCGGAGAGGCCGGAGCTGTGGGACGAGGACATTGGCCGCTGAACCACTGAGGACGCAAAGGATAAACCACAGAGGACACAGAGGACACAGAGACAAACTCAGACTGGCAGTGAAAGGAATCCGTAAGTAGGTGTCACATGATATGGCGGAGCTGGTGCGTCGACGCAGATTGAGATCAATGACTGCAAATCCTTTCTTGCCATGACCACTCGACGCGAATTCCTCGAAGCCACATCTCGCACCGCTCTGCTTGCCGGCTTGTCGCCGACACTCGCCCGCGCCGCGTCATTGATTGTGCCGTCCCGCTCGGCGGCACTCGAGATTCTTGTGCTCGGGGGCACAGGCTTCATCGGTCCACATTTGGTGCGACACGCTGTCGCGCGTGGACATCGCGTCACGATCTTCACCCGCGGCCGTCACGACGCGGATCTGCCCGAGAACGTCGCGCGCCTGACCGGCGACCGAAACGGCCAACTCGATTCTCTGAAAGGCAAACGTTGGGACGCCGTCGTGGATGACTCCGCGACGAATCCTGATTGGGTCGGCATGTCGACTGAGCTGCTGAAAGATTCGGTCGGCGCGTACTTGTTTACCTCGTCGACCGGAGTGTACTACCCGTATCTGCAGCGCGGCCTCGACGAATCGGCGCCGGTGCGCTACGACGCCGACGATCCGAAAGATGGATCCGCGACCTTCGGCGTCGCGAAAGCGAAGTGCGAACGTCAAACGCTCGGCGTATTCGGGAAGCGCGCGATCATCGTGCGGCCGACGTACATCGTCGGCCCAGGTGACACGAGCGATCGGTTTCCATACTGGCCGGTGCGCCTCGCTCGCGGCGGAGAGGTTCTCGCCCCTGGGCATCGCGATGATCCGGTTCAGTTCATCGACGTGCGTGACCTCGCCGAGTTCATGATTCATCTGCTCGAGGAACGGGGATCGGGGATTTACAACGTGGCGGGGCCGCGATCACCGCTGACGGCGTCGGCGTTTTACGAGGCGGCGCGTGCCGCGCTCGATGCCAAGGTGAGCTACGTCTATGTCGATGATTATGACTTCCTCAGCGAGCACAAGATCGACGAAGCTATTCCGTGGGCCATGCTCAAGGGCAACGACTACGGAATGATGTCGGTCAACAACGCGCGCGCCGTTGGGGCTGGGCTCGGGTTTCGCCCTCTGGCGACGACGCTGCGTGACACACTGGCGTGGTGGCCGACCGTGCCCGAGGCCCGGCGGGCGAAGCCTCGTTTCACGATCGCCCCGGAGACGGAAGCCAAAGCGCTTGCCGATTGGAAGGCGCGCGGGGGCTGAAAATGCTCCGGCGTGGGCTGAATCGCTTCGCTCTTGACTTCGGGCTTGCATCCCCCTTTTCTTTTCAATCACTGGTCTCTCACGATCTCATATGCCGATCACACACGACAACTCCGGTCTCGCTGGTTCGAAACGCCTCGCGGCGTCGGCCGTCGTGTCGTGTTCGTGTGCGTGTATGGGTCTTTGCGCGTGCGCGTGTTGCGTGACGCATGAGCGGCCGGGGCGATGTAGCGCGTAGAATATTTCTCTCGCACACACCGATTCCCACGACGGCCGCTCACTCGAGCGGCCTTTTTTGTTTTGCGTGCGCCGATCGAAAGCTCGATCACCCATTGAGGACCGACCATGACCGCATCAGCCGTATCAACCGATAGCGTCGCACCGAACGACGAGTCGATCGCGCCCAAGGGATATGCGCGCCCCGACGCCCTCGTCTCCACGGCGTGGCTCGCCGCGCATCTCGACGATCCGAACGTTCGAGTTCTAGAAAGCGATGAGGATGTGCTGCTCTACGACATCGGTCACATTCCCAATGCGCAGAAGGTCGACTGGCACGCCGACCTGAACGACGATGTGGTCCGCGACTACATCAGTCGAGACAGGTTTCAAGCATTGCTTCGCCGCCTTGGCATCGATGAGTCGTCAACCGTCGTGCTCTACGGCGACAAGAACAACTGGTGGGCGACGTACGCTTTCTGGGTGTTCCGGCTGTTCGACTTCCCTGATGACAAGCTTCGCATTCTCGACGGCGGCCGGACCAAGTGGGAGCAGGAGGGTCGGCCGTTCACGCCCGACGTCCGACGGTTTCCGCCAAGTAGCTTCGTGGCGCACGACCGGGATGATTCGCGAATTCGCGCGTTCAAGGACGAAGTCCTCGCGCACGCCACGGCCAAGCGTCCGCTGATCGACGTCCGCTCGCCCGATGAGTTCAGCGGCAAGAAGACGCACATGGCGGAGTATCCGCAGGAGGGCGTGCTGCGCGGCGGACACATTCCCGGCGCGAAGAACGTTCCGTGGGCACGCGCCGCCAATCCCGACGGCACCTTCAAACCAGCCACCGAGCTGCGAGCGATCTACGAAGGTGAGGCGGGACTCAAGTCGGCCGACGACGTCGTCGCCTACTGCCGTATCGGTGAACGCTCGAGTCACACGTGGTTCGTTCTGCACTACCTC
>DASYSU010000092.1:0-2423 GCA_036002925.1 Gemmatimonadaceae bacterium
ACGCCCTTGCAGTGCGCGTCGTACGCCATCTCGTAGATCTCGCGCACGTCGTCGATCGTCGCCGTGTACGCGAAATTAGTAGTCTTTGAAATCGCCGAGTCGCAGTGCTCTTGGAAGGCCGCCTGCATCTTGATGTGCCACTGGGGCGCGATCGCGTTCGCCGTGACGAACACGCGCTGCCACTTCTCCGGCACCTCGGCGTGATTCACCGTGCCCGTCTTCGCGATGCGCTCCATCAGCTCATCGCTGTACCAACCTTCTCGCTTGGCAATCGCGACGAAGTCCTCGTTCACGTCGGGCATCATCACGCCCGCTTGATTGCGCATGAACGCCACGGCGAACAGCGGCTCGAGGCCCGAGCTGCAGCCGGCGATGATGCTGATCGTGCCCGTCGGCGCCACCGTGGTGACGTTGCAGTTCCGGAGGAGCTGCATGGGACGCACGCGCTTGCCATCCTCGTCGCGCGCGCAGGTGTCGTCCGGTCCCCAAATGCTCTTCGCCCACTCGGGGAACGGGCCACGCTCGGCGGCGAGGCCGCTCGACTCGCGCTTGCTCTCGACGTCGACGAACTCCATGATCTTGCGGCCGAACGCCACGCCTTCGGGCGAGTCGTACGCGATGCCGAGCCGCACGAGTGCGTCGGCGAAACCCATGACGCCCAGGCCGATGCGGCGGATGCGCTTGGAGAGCGCGTCGATCTCCTTGAGCGGATACCGGTTGACGTCGATGATGTTGTCGAGGAAGTGCGTGCTCAGGCGGATGTCGACCTTGAACGCATTCCAATCCATCTTGCCGTCGCGCACATAGTGGCCGACGTTGATGGAACCCAAATTACAGACGTCATACGGGAGAAGCGGCTGCTCGCCGCACGGGTTCGTGGCCTCGTAGCGGCCCAAGTGCGGGACGGGATTGTAGCGATTGGCTTCGTCGACGAAGAAGACGCCGGGCTCGCCCGTGCGCCAAGCGCCCAGGATCATCTTGTCCCACACCGCGCGGGCGTCGAGCGTGCCCGTCACTTTGCCGTTGGATGGATCGATCAAGTCGTACTCGGTCCCGGCCTTGACCGCTTCCATGAACTTCCGCGTCACGGCGACGCTGATATTGAAGTTCGTCACCTGCGTGAGGTCTTCCTTGCAGGTGATGAAATCCATGATATCCGGGTGATCGACCCGGAGGATGCCCATGTTCGCGCCGCGCCGCGTGCCTCCCTGCTTCACCGCGTCCGTCGAGGCATCATAGAGCTTCATGAAAGAGACCGGCCCGCTGGCGACCCCGGTGGTCGAGCGAACCATCGATCCCTTCGCGCGCAGGCGCGAGAACGAGAAGCCAGTGCCACCACCACTCTGATGAATGAGCGCCATGGCGCTCAACGTGTCGTAGATGCCGTTCTTTCCATTGGCGAGCGCGTCTTCGACCGGAAGGACGAAGCACGCCGAGAGCTGGCCGAGCGGACGGCCGGCGTTCATGAGCGTGGGCGAGTTGGGCTCGAAGCGGCGCTGCGTCATGAGCGCGTAGAAATCTTCGGCCGTCTGACGCACCGCCTCCTCGCTCGCGCCGTACTTCCGGTCCGCCTCGGCGACGACGGTCGCCACGCGCCAGAAGAGATCCTCGGGCTGTTCCACGGGTTTCCCTTTTTCATTCTTCACCAGGTAGCGCTTTTCGAGCACGGTGCGCGCGTTGGCGGAGAGCGAAACGGGACCCGCGGGCGGGTTGACGGGAAGAGGCATGGCGACGGGACTCCTTGAGCGTGGTGCGGTGAATCGGTTGTAACGGGTCTACGACGGGCGGGATACAAACAGCGAGCCGTACCTCGCGACCTGTCGGCTCGCGCGCGGCGCGGTGGTCCGAACAGGATTCGTGGGCGCGAATGCTACCGACGATCGTGTTTCCACGCCAGTAGTAAGATAACCACTGGCGGAATGCCGACTTACGAAAATTAGATCACGAAGCTGAAAGCGTGTATCCGCTTGCGTTGAAAACGGGCCCGTCTGTATCCAAAAGCGGCCGGGCGCGACCGGGGAGTTCTGCTCGAGAGAGGGTGACAACATAGGAAAGCCTCGCACAACGAACGACTTAGACATTTTTTCGGCGATGCGCCGTGTGGAGCGGACGCTGCGGCGCGTCGTTGCCGAACGATGATGGCGTGGTGACAATGCCGTCATCGATTTGCCTAGAAACTCGTGCATATCCGATACCATCAGTCGCGCGGCTCGGAGATCATGGCCGTGCGACCGGCTGGACTTCTCCGCGGCGATGACGCTCCTGCAGCTCGAGGTACGACTCGACCGTTTTCTGGATCCGCTCGCGATCCTCGGGCGTCGTCGATCGCGTGATGCGGCCGGGCACGCCGAGCACGAGCGAGTTGGGCGGAATCAACATGCCTTCGCGACACACGGCGCCGGCGCCGATGATCGAGCCGGTGC
>DASYSU010000093.1:0-12641 GCA_036002925.1 Gemmatimonadaceae bacterium
GGGTATTACCTACCCGGAGATCACCGAGATGCAGGGTCGCGCGATCTTCGAAGCTGCCGTAAAAGCGAAACGAAGAGGGATCGACGTCCGTCCTGAGATAATGATTCCGCTGGTTGCCGCGCTGCCTGAGTTCGAGGACCAGCGTGCAATCCTCGAGCGGGTCGCCGAACAGGTGCTCGGCGGCATGGGAGAGGACGTTGATTATCTCATTGGGACCATGATCGAGCTTCCGCGCGCTGCCCTGACTGCCGATGAGATCGCGACGAAGGCAGAGTTCTTTTCCTTTGGCACCAATGATTTAACCCAGACGACCTTCGGTCTGAGTCGAGATGACGCCGGCCGGTTCCTACCCAATTACGTAGATCGTGGTATACTTCCCGACGATCCGTTCCAGGTGCTTGATCGGAATGGAGTTGGCAAGCTGATTGGATTTGCCGTATCTGCCGGTCGGAGCGTCCGCCCTGAGTTAAAGGTGGGAATCTGCGGGGAACATGGCGGCGAACCGCGCTCGGTGAAGTTCTGCCACACGATCGGCCTCGACTACGTCTCCTGCTCACCATACCGAGTCCCAATCGCCCGCCTAGCCGCCGCTCATGCCGCTCTTGAATCCGCCCAGTCCTCTCCTCAAGCGCTCGCGTCGTAGACACCCCGCCCTTCCGCAGTTACCGCCGCTCGAGCTCACCCACGACGCGCGGTCGCTGCGTATTGCGTTGGTGACGGAGTACTACTATCCGCACCTCGGCGGCGTTTGCGAGCACGTCCATTTCTTCGCCCGTGAGGCGCGCCGGCGTGGGCATCACGTCGATGTCATCACGTCGCACATTCCCGGCGCCGAGGAACAGCCGCACGTCATTCGACTTGGTCGGAGCCAGCCGATCTACGCCAACGGATCCCAGGCTCGCATCACGCTGGGCTGGCATCTGCGGCGTGACCTGCGCCGCGTGCTTCGCCAGGGCAAGTACGACATCGTGCACTGTCACTCGCCGCTCACGCCCATACTTCCCGTCCTGGCGATCGAGGAAGCGGATTGCCCCGTCGTCGGCACCTTCCACACGTATTTCGATCGCTCGTTCGGTTACGCCGTCGGTCGACGCTTCTTCCAGAAGCGACTCGACATGTTGAGTGCCGCAATCGCGGTGTCGAACAGCACGACCGTCGCGCTCAATCGCTATTTCGAGGCGGATTGGCAGATCATTCCGAACGGTATCGACACCGACGTATTCCACCCGAGCGTTGCGCCACCGCCGGGCATGAGCCGCGACGTTCCGACCATTCTTTTCTTGGGCCGTTTCGATCCGCGCAATGGGTTGACCACGCTGATCGATTCGTTCCGGCGCGTGAAAGCCAAAGGCAACCGCGGACGGCAGGCTCGCCTCGTCGTTGTGGGTGACGGTCCGCTCCGCGAGCACTACTACAAGCAGGCGAACGGCGACAAGGACATCGTGTTCGTCGGGGCCGTCCTCGAAGGACGGCCCAGCTATTACGCGCACAGCTCGGTGTACGCTTGCCCAACGACCAAGGCGTCATTCGGGATCACGTTGCTCGAATCGATGGCGTGCGAGACGCCAGTCGTGTGCTCGGACATTCTTGGCTTCCGTGATGTCGTCGTGAACGAACGCGAGGCCCTCATGGTTCCTTGCGGTGATCGCGATGCTCTCGCCGACGCTCTCGTCCGCGTCCTCGACGACGAGGGATTGGCCATTCAGCTCGGCACCACCGGTCGCCAGAACTCACTGGAATACTCGTGGGCGAGTGTCACGTCTCGCGTGCTGGACGTGTATCAATCCGTTCTCGGTAACGTCGCCGCCGAAGTATGATGCTGGGGCTAGGTGTCGGCGCCGTGCTTCTCGGCGGCGCCGCGCACGGTGCCTTCTATCGAAACAGCCCCATCTTCGGACGCACGATCAGTCGCCTGGCCACGCGCGATCGCGCCGTGGCGCTGACGTTCGACGACGGCCCCAATCCCGACGCGACTCCCGTCGTGCTCGACGCGCTCGCGGTGCGCGGCGTGAAGGCAACGTTCTTCATTCTTGGACGGCACGCTGAGCGGTGGCCGGCGCTCGTCAAACGCGTGGCCGATGAAGGACACTCCATCGGCAACCACGGCTACTACCATCGCAAGCTCCACTTCAAGTCGCCGGATTACGTTCGACGCGATCTCGAGCTCGGCACCGAAGCGATCGAGCGCGCCGGCCGGGTGAGGCCGTCGCTGTTTCGCGCGCCGCACGGTTTTCGCAGTCCATGGGTGACGGCGATCGCGCGATCACTCGGGCAGCGCACGGTGGGCTGGTCGCTCGGCGTTTGGGATTCGGATTGTCCGGGGGTCGAATCGATCGCGCAACGCACCATTGATGGCGCGCGGCCCGGATCGATACTGTTGCTTCACGACGGCGACGGCTACGATCCGTCGGGCGACCGAATGCAAACCGCGCATGCGGTGCCTCTCATCGTCGACCGCTTGCTCGCGAGCGGCTACCGCTTCGACCTTCTCGACGCCGCATGAAGAAAGCCGTCTCCCGCATCGTGCGCCTCGCGCTGAGCCTCGTCATCATCGTGGCCTTGGTGCTCTTTGCGCGAAAGGTCAACTGGCACACCACGTGGCAGAGCATCACCGAGGCGAACCGCACGATCCTCCTCATCGCGGCGGTGGTGAATCTGCTCTCGCTCGCGCTCAAGGCGGTGCGATGGTGGATCTTCTTGCGGCCCGTCGGAGCGACGTCGCTGTGGATGGCCATCAAGGCGACGTTCGCCGGCGCTGGGCTCAACAACATTCTCGTCGCGAACGGCGGCGAGGCGGCGCGTGTGGTCTTCGTGGCCCGGGCGGCGCATGTGAAGAGCGCGAAAATTTTGGCGACGCTCGCGTTGGAGCGAATGTTCGAGCTGATCGGCTACATCATTCTGCTCGCGCTGTCCGTCTCGTTCCTCGAGTTGCCGGCTGCACTCACGCGCTTTCGACCAATCGCATGGGTCGCGCTCGCCGGCGTGGCCATTCTTCTCGTCTACCTCGTTCGGCGGCCCGAGCGCGCCGAGCTTGCCGCGCCGAAAACGATGGGCTGGCGGTCTCGGTTCGCCCAGTACATGAAGCACTTCCTCCACACGATCGGCGGAATTTCGACCGGCCCTCGCTTCGCCACTGCCATCGTGCTCTCGGTCGGCATCTGGGCGCTCCAACTCTGGACGTACAGCCTGACCGCTCGGGCTGCGCATTTCAATCTGCCGCTCGTCGGCACCGTGGCCGCCATTCTCGCCGTCAACCTCGGATTTGCTGTGCGTGCGACGCCTGGAAACGTCGGCGTCTTTCAGGCGATGTACGCCGTCACCGCTGCCGGCTTCGGAATGGACAAGGACCAGGCGATCGCGGTCGCGTTCCTTATCCAGACCCAGCAGATCATTCCCGTCACGTTGCTCGGCGTCGCGCTCGCGCCGGAATTTCTCTTCAAGCGAAAGAAGGTGACGCGATCCGACGACGAAGGACTCGAGCTGATGTCTCGCGTCGAAGAGACCTAGTCGAGCCGGAAGACAAGCTCCTCGATCTCGTCTCCGCCGGTCGGTGCCGCGGCAAGGGTCGACCCGACGATCTTGAACTCACAACGTTCGAGAATTCGCACCGACGCGACGTTCGTTCGGACCACGTGTGCGTAGAGCGGTCGGGTCATCTCGGTTTCGAGAAAAAGCGCAACAGCCGAGCGACCGATTCCTCGACCCCAGTATTCTCGCCCGATCCAATAGCCGAGTAGCCGCGCGTCGTCGCCGTCGAAACTCGCGACGTACCCGAGCACCGATTTTTCATCGGTGATGGCCAGCGCGAGCTTGGACGGATCGGCGATGATACGCCGCCAATGCGCGAGGAATGCATCGGCGTCGCGCGGCGAAAACGCGGCCATGAGGGCGGCCTCCGGATCGCGCTGGTGCTCGAACAGGATCGGAAGATCTGCTTCTGTGACCGGCCGAAGACGAAGACTCATAGGCGTTCGATGTCACCCCGAACGGTCGACGCGTGGGTGCCACAGTGTTGCACACACAAGGTGAGTTGTCGGCTGCGCGCCACAGGTAGATGCGGGCCAGCGAGAGTTCGATTGCGAGGGTAACGTGAGAATGACGCGATTAGTTGCGCCGATGTCGCGTCTACCCCTCGAATGGCGGCCCAAGGAGTCCGGGAATCCCCGCACGAAAGCGTACTCGGCATTGCTCATTTTTTGCCATAAACAGACGACGGAGCCGTGCCACTCGGGAAGTTGTCCACCCCGGGTTCTTTCCCCTCAATGGCGCTCGCGTCGCGGCCGCAGCGCGTGAGAAGGCTAGATGAGACTCGTCATGATCATGGCGCTCGCGCTCGCGACTCGGGTCGGAGCGCAGGTGACTTCGCAGCAGCGCATTCCTGTCAGAAAGCAGCATCGCACTCCGGTTGACACCATTGTCCTTCGTCTCGTCGACACGGTCGTTGTCCTTCGCACCGATACGGTTTACATCGCGGCGGGCGCTGTTGCGCCAACCCTGATGGCCGACACACTAATGAAACGGGATTCGGTCAACTGTGGAAAAGGAATCATCCCGATTCCAATTCCAATCCCGATCGACCACTCGTCGCCCGCGTCAACGGTGCCGGAACCCGCGAGCGTGTGGTTGGTCGGCACCGGTCTCGTCGCGCTTGGTTTTGTGTGGGGGAGAAAGCACAGAGACCGGCAATAGCAATCAGGTCTCGCTGCTCAGGACCTCACGAGCTGACCACAGCGGCGGCACATGAATAGTCTGCGCCACTCATCGCGGCGAGCGTAATAGTCATCGCTGAGTCGCCGAACCGTCGTCAAGAAAACGATCAGAGTCACGATGAGCGTGGCCACGATGGCTGCTTGGCCGATCGTGCCCTCGAATCGTCGATACACATAGAACGCGGCGACCGATAGCGGCACCGCGACCGCGATCACGGTGCGCAGCGCCGATCGTCGCTGCGGAGGAGCGAGCCGCGCGACGATTTGCCGATCAGTCCTGCCGCCTTCGCGCACGACATCCTCGGCATCGGGTTGCTCACCGAGCCGCCGCGTGGCGTCGTCGTACAACTCCGACACCCGGACGAAGCTGGACCCGTCGCATTTCGGGCACCGTGCTCCGGTGAGTCCTTGATCCTCGTCGCCAGAAAGACTCTTGGAGAGAGCGCCCATCACGGCTTCGAATCGTTCGAGTTCGTCGTCCGCCATGGTAGCCTCACGTCGTATCCGTGCTGTGTCGCGACCTCCTTAGCATATCATAGTCGCAGCGGGTCGCCGGATGAAAGCCGATCGAAGCGAGGCGTCCCACCTCGTATTGCCGGCGTGCCCTTTCGCCAGTCGTCGATGCGCATCATACTCGCGTGTTGGCACGCGATTAACGCCCGGCCGTCGGCACCGGCCACACCTGAATCCTCGGTTCCACTCAACATGGAGACGCGTCGCTCTTGAATCCGAACTTGGAGTCTGCGCTGTTCTACTCCCTCAGCACGGTCGCACAGACGCTTGCCGGCGCCATGGGCCTGTTGGGCGCCATCGTCCTTTTTGCGCTGCAAGAAAGCACCCGAAGCATCGAACGCGCGGCGACTCAGTTGACGGATGTACCGCACGGGGCGGTCAGTCCGCTCTATCTCCGCCACCTCTTGGCTCGTCGCAGCTTCCACGAGATCGCGCGGCGTTACGGCGAGCTGCTCCAACCCGGCGGCAGCAGTGAGACGAGCACAGAGGGCCTCGTCCATTACGCAACGCTGACGTGGGAGCTGGACCACGACAACGCGCTGCGTCGCGCCTTCTGGATCGCACTCGTCACGAGTGGGATCGTCATCGCCTTTGCGCTTGTCTGCTGTGCGTTCACCCCAGTGCTCTCGGCAAATCGGCGTGCAGGATTCGCTGTGCTTGGGGTGAACGTCGTGGGCGCAGTGAGCTGTCTCATCATGTACGGAGTTCTACTGCGTGTGATGCTCCGCTCTACTCCCCACGAGCCCATCCCGACACGCAATGCGGAGAATTCTTATTGATCCTGGTGCACTGGCGTTGGTGGTGGCCTTGGTCATGGCCTCCTCGGGAGGCGACGCGGGGTAGCGACGGTGGCTAAACGTCGTACGTTCGTCGCGTGAGGATCAGCGAGCGCCGGACCGACACGAACTATTCAGCGCGCAGCGCGCAGGACTCGGCGGATGCGGGCCTTGTTCGGCGCATCTACCGATGGGACCTCGTTGCGCTCGTCCTCAACTGCGTCATTGGCGCAGGCATCTTCGGCCTTCCGAGCAAAGCGTTCGCCTTGGCGGGGACATACAGCCTCGTCGCGTATCTCGTGTGCGCCGTCCTCGTCGCGCTCATCGCGATCTGCTTCGCGGAAGTGGGCAGTCGTTTTAGTGCCACCGGCGGGCCGTATGTCTACGCGCGCGAGGCGTTCGGCGGGCTGGCAGGATTCGAAGTCGGGTGGCTGCTGTGGCTCGCGCGCGTGACAGCCTTCGGCTCGCTCGCGAACCTCTTTGTTGGCTACCTCACCATCTTCTGGGGCGGAGCAGGCACTGGCGTGGTCCGCGCGTTCGTCATGGCGGCCATCGTCGGCGCATTCACAGTGCTCAACCTGATCGGCGTGCGGCCGTCGGCGATCGTCACCAATGCCTTCACCGTCGGGAAGCTGTCGGCGCTCCTGTTTTTCATTGTCGCGGGCATGTTCTTCGTGTCGCGTGCCAACTACTCGACCGCGTTTGTTCCATCGTACGGGCAATTCTCGCAGGCCGTTCTGCTCCTCGTCTTCGCATTCAGCGGGTTCGAGATGGCTGTCATCCCGTCAGGGGAAATCGTCGAACCGGCCAAGCAGATTCCGTTCGCGCTGCTGCTGGGCATCGGCATCGTCGTGATCGTCTACATGCTCGTCCAGTTTGTCGCGATCGGAACGCTGTCGACGCTTGCGACCTCGGAGCGCCCGATCGCCGACGCCAGCGCGCAGTTTCTCGGCGCAAAGGCGACGGCATTCGTGTCGCTGGGCGCGCTCGTTTCGATCGGAGGAACGCTCAACGCCATTGCGCTCGTTTCTCCACGTTTGCTCTACGCGATGTCTGGCGACGGCCACCTTCCGCGTTTCATCGGAGCCGTGCATCCACGGTTCCGAACGCCGTATGTGGCAATCCTCGTGTCGTCCATCGTGATGTTCGCTCTAATGCTTTCCGGATCGTTCGTCGCGTTGGCCACGATCAGCGTGGTGATTCGGCTGGTGACGTACGCCGCGACGTGCGCCGCGCTTCTTCGTTTACGACGTCAGCCGAACGCGGAGCCGGCGGCGTTTGTCGCTCCGTTCGGCCAATTCGCGGCCATCGGGGCGATTGGTCTCACTGTGTGGCTTCTCTCGAACAGCGCGTGGTCGGATGCGTGGATGACGGTGGCCGCTGGTGCGGTGGGACTGGCGTTCGTTTTCATTTTCAGGAGTCGCCGCTCGGCCGGCGAACGACGATCTACCGCCGCGCGCTACGACGGCAAATGACATTCAGAGGGCTTGCGTCCCAACGAGCCGACCATAGAGTTGCCTCGATGCGTCGATCACCCGTGCGGCGCCCGTTACTTCTACAAGGACGTTGATTGTTTCTTCGCCGGCTCGCGGGTCTGGCGCTCGCACTGCCGCTCCTATCAACGCGCGCCCAGCAAGCTTCAACCGCGACGCCGGGCACCATCCCGGCGTTCGACTTGGGTGTGTCGCCGCTCGCCCTGCGCGGCGATGCGCGTGCCGGAGCCTTCGTCTCCGCCGTCGGCCGACGAGCAATCGCGATGGGAACCGAAGATGGACGATTCGAGCTGTGGAGCTGGCCCGTCAAATGGCTGCATGACCTGGAGCTGTCGTTCCGCATCCCGAAGTACACGGAGCCGATTCCAGGACATACGATAGCGCAAAACGTCGTCGAACGGCCCGAAGGCGTCACGATCGAGTACACGTACGAGCAGTTCACGGTCAAGCAACACGTCTTCGTCCCGCTCGACCTGCCCGCCGTCGTTATGCTCCTCGAAGTCGACGCCATTCGGCCACTCGAGATCCTGGCGCGATTCACGGCCGATGTGCATCTCGCATGGCCCGCGGGACTCGGCGGACAATACCTGGTCTGGAACGACGCCGCGCGCGCGTTCCTGATGTCCGAAGGCAGCCGTCGCATCAACGCCTACTTCGGCTCACCGGCGATCAGCCAGGCGTCGGACGTGGTGGCGCATATGCTCGGGGCCGCGCCGCCTCAGTTCGTGCTCAGCGTCGGCGGCGCCGGCCAACAGTACGCGGCACCGCGACTCGGCGAGCCGCCGGGCCGTGGCATCGACGAGCACGTCACCTTCATCCCCATCGTCCTCGCCGGCGGCGCGATGACACGCGACTCGGCATTAGTACTCTATAAAGCACTCGTCCGGCCAGGCGCCGCCGAGCGTGAGTGGAGGCGACGCGTCGCCCACGAGGACTCGCTGCGCAATACGCGCCTCGTGCTTCATTCGCCGGACCCGATGCTCGACCGCGCCGTGGAGTACGCCAAGGTCAACCTCGACGAATCGTTCGTCTGCAATCCTGATCTCGGCTGTGGTCTCGTTGCCGGCTACGGACTCTCGGGACCGGCCAGCGATCGCCCAGGATTCGGATGGTTCTTCGGCGGCGACGCGGCGATCAACTCGTTCGCGATGGTCGGCGACGGACAGGGTGATCTCGCGCGCGACGGCGTGTTCCGCTTTTTCGCCAAGTACCAGCGCGCCGACGGCAAGATCACTCACGAGATCTCGCAAGGCGCCGGATGGATCGACTGGTTCGGCAAGTATCCGTATGCCTTCTATCATGGCGACACGTCGCCATTCTGGGTGCTCGCCTTCGGTGAGTATTGGCGTCAGACTGCTGACACTGCACTCGTGCGCGAACTCTGGCCGAACATCAAGCGGGCGATGGCCTGGTCGCGCGGCACGGACACGAACGGCGACGGCCTCATGGAGAACCCCAAGGCCGGCGCGGGCGCGCTGGAGGTCGGGGATCTCCAGATCGGCATTCTCTCCGACGTCTACTTGAGCGGCGTGTGGGTGTCCGCGCTCGAGCGATTTGCACGCATGGCCGATGCGATGGGAGAGCACGCCTCGGCCGACAGCTCGCGCGCGATGCGAACGACCGCGCTGCACACGATGGAATCGCGCCTGTGGATGCCGGCGTTCGGACAATACGCGTTCGCGCTGTTGGAGGATGGCAGCGTGAACGAGAACCTCACCGCGTGGCCGGCCACGGCGATGGCGTTCGACGTGTTCGATCAAGATCACGGCGCGCGAATGGCGGCGCGACTCGCGTCCAGTGAAATCATGACCGACTGGGGTGCGCGCCCGCTCGCCGCGACGAGCAAGCTGTTCGATCCACTCCATTACAACAACGGCGCGGTGTGGCCGTTCGTCACCGGGTGGGTGTCGCTCGCACAGTATCGGTATCACAACCCGCTCGCTGGCAAGCTCGCGCTCGATGCCATCGCGCGTACAGGGTTCGATGCATCGCGCGGCCGCAACCCGGAGGTCATCTCCGGTCGATTGTACAAACCGCTCGATACCGCCGTACCGCAGCAGTTCTTCGCGACCTCGATGGTGCTTACGCCGCTCATCCGCGGCTTGCTCGGCATCGACGTCGACGCGCCGGCGCACCGCATTGCGATCGCGCCGCACCTGCCGCCGGACTGGGACTCGGTGCGGGTCGAGAACGTACCGGTCGGGCGCGACCGACTCGATTTCGCGATTCGGCGTTCCACTGGACGTATCACCGCCGACGTAACGCGGCACGCGATGACGGCTGGAGCCTCGACACTCGACGTCGTGTTCTCCCCCGCCTTGCCGCTCGGCGCCACCACTGCGCTGCGCACCGAGCACACGGCGGGCGACGTCCACGCAACTGTGCGGGGTGTGTTGCGTGATCATCTCGTACTCGAAGTCCCGTACTCAGGCGGCTGGAGCATCGCGCCGCCCGTGATGCCGGCCCAGATCGGTCATCGATCGGAGGCGCCGCGCGTGCTGAGCGAGCGGTTGTCCGGTGGCCGCTATGTTGTCGCGCTCGAGGGGATTGCCGGCCGCACCTACCGCTTTCGCGTCCGCGAACCAGGAACGGCCTGGCGCGACGTCGACGTGACGTTTCTGACGACGGGCGCGAACGCGGATGGCTACACGACGCGGACGATGTCGTTCGGCGGATAAGCGAGGTCCGCCTTGTTTAGAGTGTGCTCAAGCCTCGCCCTTCTCCTGTTGCTCGGCAAGCCGACCAGCGCCCAAGTGCTCGACAAACGCAGTGCGCTCGCGCGCTACGAGTGGCTCGACAACCGTGACTACGACTGGTTCGCCAAGCGCATTCCGTTCTTCGAGTCGCCCGATACAGCCATCGACGCCACGTACTACTACCGCTGGGAGCTCACGACCAAGCACCTGACCTACGGCGACCCGCGCACGGGGTACACGTTTACTGAATTCATCGACCGACCGTTCTGGTCCGGCGCGTACGGCGCGATCAGCTGTCCCCTCGGCCATCAGTTTCACGAACTGCGCTGGCTCGACGACCCGCGCATCGTCCGCGATTTCGCGCGCTACTGGTTCGAGACCCCCGGCGCGCAGCCGCGGAGCTACAGCAACTGGTACGGCGAGTCAATGTGGGCCACGTATCAGGTGACCGGCGACCGCCGCTTCATTCGAGAGATGCTGCCGTACATGAAACGGCAGTACGCCGGCTGGGTCGCCGAGCACTACGACGCCGCGCACGGCCTCTTTCATTGGGACGGCCTGCACGACGGCATGGAGCGCAACATCAACAGCCGTCAGACGGACGACATCGACACCGGCGCCGACGGCTACCGTCCGACACTCAACAGCTACATGTACGCCGACGCGATGGCGATCTCGCGTGCGTCAGCGTTGCTTGGCAATTCGTCGGCGGCTCGGGACTTCGGGGCTCGTGCGGCAGCGCTCAAACGTCGCGTGCAGCAGGAGCTCTGGGATCCGCAGCGCGAGTTCTTCTTTCACCAGTTCGCGCACGATGAGAAGAACGGCATTCACGCAAAGACACTGACGTACCAGACCGGCCCGCATGCCAGAGACACGCATGGGCGAGAGCTCATCGGCTACGTGCCTTGGCAGTTCGAGTTGCCTGATTCCGCGTACTCGAGTGCATGGCGTTGGATCATGGACAGCACGCGCTTCTACTCGCCGTACGGTCCGACGACCACGGAACGCAACGATCCGCTCTTCTATGTGTCGCCACGGTGTTGCTGGTGGAGCGGCAACTCGTGGCCCTACGCCACGACGCAAACGCTCGCCGCGATGGCGAACCTGCTGGAGGATTATCGTCAGTCGTTCGTCACGAAGCGGGACTGGTTCGATCTGTTGCGCGTGTATACGCGAACGCAACGTCTCGATGGGCGGCCGTTCGTCGCCGAGGGAGCGAATCCCGACAATGGATCGTGGGATGGGTTCAATACGTTCGAGCACAGCGAGCACTATTTCCACTCGGGCTATGTGGACCTCGTGATCACAGGTCTGGTGGGCCTGCGTCCACGCGCCGACGACACGCTCGAGGTCAGCCCGCTGGCTCCCGACGAATGGCCCTGGTTCGCGCTCGACGACGTCTCGTATCACGGGCATCGAGTGAGCGTGCTGTGGGATCGCGACGGCACGCGGTATCGCCGCGGACGGGGATTGACGCTGATCGTCGATGGACGTCTTATCGCGAACGCACCGGGACTCCGCCGGCTCAAGGTCTTGATCGCGCCACCGCGGATTCGCGCCGAGAGTCCCGCGTTGGTGAACGTTGCGGTGAACAACGGACGCGGGGCCTATCCGTGGGTCGAGGCGTCGTACAGCGCGCCGTCGTCGCCGCCATTCGCTCTCATCGACGGCAACTATCGCTACACCAACGCGCCGCCGAATCGTTGGACGGATTCCGGCTCCACCGAGCCGCGCGCGCGATTGGTGTTGGATTTCGGCGCGCCGCGAGTGATCGACGAGCTAACGCTGTACTTCTTGGACGACGGCGCCGCAAGCAATGTCCGCGCACCCGCCTCGTATGCGATCGAGACGTGGAGCAAAGGGCGTTGGATCCCGGCGGGCGCGGCGACGCGAGAGCCGTCAACGCCCGAGGGACATCGAGCGAATCACGCGCGATTCGCGACACCGTTGCGCGCGTCGCGAATTCGTCTCACGTTCGCGCACAACGCGGGTGCGTATGTTGGACTCACCGAGATCGAAGCATGGTGTCGGCAAGTGCCGCCGGAAAACGAAACGACTCCGGCGTCGCCCGATCTCGCATACAACGCGACCAGCCGCGGTTTCCCAAGCATCTCGGCGTCAGTCACGGGGTCGGCGGATCTCGCTCAGGAAGCCGCCGACGGGCAGGTAGCGTTCACGCGCTACTCGCGCAATCGGTGGACGGCGGTCGGCTCGCTCAACCCGCGCGACTGGCTGCAGGTCGATTTCGGTACGGAGCGACTCGTCGCGACGGTGGATCTCTACCTGTGGGGCGACGACCGCGGCGTGAAGGCGCCACGCGCGTACAACGTGCAATATTGGGACGGCGCGCGCTGGCTCGACGCCGAGGCGCTTGCACGTGCGCCCGAGCGTCCGACGACCTGGGCGCTCAACCGGGTTCGCATTCGTCCGGTGCGCGCGTCGAAGATTCGTGTG
>DASYSU010000094.1:0-9965 GCA_036002925.1 Gemmatimonadaceae bacterium
CCGCGCGCGATCGCGCCCTTCAACGTCGTCGACACGTGCGACTGCACGGCGACGTCGGCGAAGGTTTTGGGACGGTACTTTCGGGCGAGTGCGAGGGGCATCGAGGCAAGGACGTGGGAGAAACGGAATCTACGGTCCAGACGGTGACCTGCGAAGGGCGAGGCCGGATAGCAAAAACGCGAGGACGCGCTCTCTCGAGCTACGTCTCCCGCGTTATACCCCAGGTCTGACGAAGCGACATCAGACACCTCGTACCGCTGCTACCTTCGGGGTCCTGACGGAGTTGGAAGGCTGACGCCCTCCGGGACCTGGGGCACCAAGTAATCTAAGCGAGGAAGGAAGCGATTCAAGCGAGCGAAGCCGATCGATGTGAACCGGATGGATCGCGCGCTAACTTCAGACCCATGGCAGCGCGGAAAACGACCAAGACGGCGAAGAAAAAAACAACGAAGCGCACGCGCGATCCGGTCGACCGCCTGCGCGAGATCTGTCTCGCGCTGCCCGAGGCGCACGAGGCCGAGGCGTGGGGCGAGCCGACGTTTCGCGTGAAGAACAAGTTGTTCGCGATGCACGCGAGCGCCAACACGCATCATGGCGCCGGACGCGAAGCCGTCTGGATCTGCGCCAAGCACGTGTCGCAGGACATGGTCATTCGCGCCAAACCTGATCGGTATTTCTCGCCACCGTACGTCGGGCCGAGCGGTTGGATCGGCGCATGGCTCGATCGCAATCCGCCGTGGAGCGAAATCGCCGAGTTGTTACGAGATGGCTATCGGCTGAAGGCGCCGAAGCGTCTCTCGGCGACGCTCGACGACGACGAGTGACTAGTGCTGGTTGCTGGTGCTGGTTGCTGGTGCTGGTTGCTGGTGCTGGTTGCTAGTTGAACTACGGCTAGTTCCACTTCAGCCCGCGTAGCTGATCGAGATTGAGGTTTCCGCCCGAAAGCACGACCGCGACGCGCGAGCCGACGGGCAGTTTGATCAATCCGTGCAACAGCGCCGCGACGGGAGCCGCGGCGGCGCCCTCGGCGACCAGCTTGCAGCGCTCCATCACCCAGATCACGGCATCGAAGATGTCGCGATCCGGTAGCGCCACGATCTCGTCGACAAAGCGCTGCACGACCGAGAGGTTGATCTCTCCGACACGGCGCACGCGTAGACCATCGATGATCGTCCGGCAGTCGATCGTCTCGAGCTTGCCCGCCTCGACACTCATCTTCATCGCCGGGCCGTCGGATGACTCGACACCGATGACGCGTATCTTCGGGTTGTGACTCTTCACCGCCATCGACACGCCGGAGATCAAGCCGCCGCCGCCGATCGGCACGACGACCGCCTCGACTTCGGGCCAATCCTGCACGATCTCGAGACCGAGGGTTCCCTGCCCCGCGATCAGTTGTTCGTCGTCGAACGGATGGACGTAGGTGAGCCCTTCGTCGCGCACGAGCTCCTTCGCTTTCTCATTGGCCTCATCCCAGATCATCCCGTGAAGCACCACTTCGGCGCCGTAGCCTTTCGTGGCGGCGATTTTTGCGGGGGTGGCGTTCTCCGCCATGCACACAACAGCGCGGATGCCGTGAATCTTGGCCGCGAGCGCGACACCCTGCGCGTGATTCCCCGCCGACGAGCAGACGACCCCTCGTCGTTTCTGCTCCTCCGGCATTTGCGCGAATTTGTTCAGCGGACCGCGAATCTTGTACGATCCGACGCGCTGGAACATCTCGGCTTTGAGGCGGATGTCGTAGCCGGTGAGCTCACTGAGCTGGCGAGAGGTGAGCAGTGGTGTCCGCTTGATGTGCTGGGAAATTCGCGCGCGGGCATCCTCGAAATCTTTGCGTGTCAGCGTAACCATGGTGTTGGACAAGGGGAGGTAAGGATCGTTCGCAACACATCTCCTGCACGTGCGCAATCGGCGGCGCTGACATCGAGATGCGTCACGAGCCGCAGTCGCGTCGGTGACCACTCCGAGACGAGCACGCCCTCCTCGCGCGCGGCCGAAGCGATCGCATTCGGCGACTGACCCGATGCCAAGTCTATCATCACAATATTCGTATCGGGAGGAACAACGGTCGCGCCGCCGGCGCCGTCGATCGCGCGCGCGAGCGCGCGCGCATTGTCATGGTCCTCGACGAGGCGCTCGATGTGGTGGTCGACGCCGAACAAGGCACCGGCGGCAATGATGCCCGATTGGCGCATGGCGCCGCCGAACAATTTGCGCGCGGTCCACGCGACCTCCATCGCCTTTCGCGACCCAGCGAGCGCCGCACCAACCGGAGCGCCGAGTCCTTTCGAGAACGCGACCATCACGGTGTCGGCTTCATCGGCGATCTCGGAGAGGGGCAGTCCGGTGGCGATGCTCGCGTTCCAGAGCCGGGCGCCGTCCATGTGCACCGGCAGTCCCTGCTCCGCGGCGGCGGCACGAATCGCCCGGAGCTCGGCGATGTGGGTGACCTTTCCACCGGCCCCATTGTGTGTGTTCTCGACGCAGACGAGGCTCGGCGCTGGATAGTATCGTGAGCGCGGACGAAACGCGCGGCGCAGATCGTCGGCACTCATGACCATGCCGCTCGGGACGACCGTCAGCACCTGCGCCCCGCTCATGACGGCGGTCGCCGCGATCTCGCTATGCACGATGTGCGCGTCGACGTCTAGCAGGACCTCGGTGCCGCGCGGAGAGTGAATCCAGATCGCGGCTTGGTTCGCCATGACGCCGCTGGGGAAAAAGAGCGCGTCCTCTTTCCCAAGCAGCGCGGCGACCCGTTCCTCGAGTCGCCGCGTTGTCGGATCGCCATCCCGTTCGTCGTCACCGACCTCCGCAGCCGCCATCGCGGCGCGCATCGCCGGCGTGGGCTTGGTGACTGTGTCGCTGCGTAAATCGATTGGCATCGCGGGAATATGGCGACTGCCATATTCCCGGCGCCATCACGGTCTTGAGCTACGGTTTCTTCACCACCGGAACCTTGACCGTGGTCTTCTTCGTGCCGACGACCGGCTTGTTGACCACCAGCGTCTCCGGCTTGGTGCCGACGACGGGCGTGTTCACGGTATCAGTCTTGGTCGTAACTGTCGGCAGGTGCAACGTATCCTGGGTCGTTTGTACCGATACGTCGCTGGGCCGTTTGACGACGACGTCGCCGTTTTCCGTTCGACTGCACGCGCCAATCAACGCCAGGCCGGCGGTCGCGAGCAGTAGTGTGCGTGAACGCATGAGCTCTCCCCGAGTGGATACAGACTCAAGGGCAACGAATGGGCCAGACAGCCGAACGCGGCTGTCAGTTTTGAGTCGTGAGTTGTGAGTCGTCAGTTTTGGCTTCGGTTTTCAGTTGACAGTCCTCAGTTTGAGTCGTGAGTTACGCCTCAGCCTGGTTGCGGCTTTGCCTGACGACTCACGACTGAGAACTCGCGACTGACGACTGAAGAACCGAACTCACGACTGAGAACTCACGACTGAGGACTTCAGTCAGTCAGCACCTCGCGTTGCAATCGCCTGACCTGCCGCAACTGGAAGACTTGTCCGACCTCGCCGCCGAGGATGAAGATCAGCGCTGCGTAATAGCACCACACCACGACGACGACGATCGCGGTCAGCGTTCCAGTGTACATCGACGCCGGATTGAACGTCTTCGTGTAGTACGCGAACGCGGTCCGCGCACCCTCGAAGCACAAGCTCGTGAACGCCGCGGCAACCCACGCGGTCTTGGCCGGCACACGCCGGATTGGTAGGTATTTGTACAAGGCGAAGAACATCAGTACGATGAACACGAAGCCGAGCGTGCGGCCGATCCAGTATTGCAGATTGCTAATGACGTCGGTGCCGAGATTGAACGACACGAGCGCGCTCGACGCGAGGGCGACGTAGGACGTCACCATGACGAAGGCGGCGAACAGCAGCGTCGAGAGGACGGTGATTTTGACGTCGAAGATCTTGCCGGCGATGATCCCACGCTCGCTCTCAATGTCGAACACGCTCGCCAGCACCGTCCGCAGTGATCCGAAAAGTCGCGTCGAGAACCAAATAAAGCCGATCGCGCTGTACAGCGTGATCGAGCCGCGCGTGCGCAGCAGGTCGTTGATCATCTTGTGGTACGGCGAATCGACCTCGGCGTGCGCGGGCAGGAGTCGGTCGAGGAAAAAGCCGATTTGGTCGGTCGAGCTGATCGTGCCCTTATAGACGATCGGGAGCAGGTACGTCAGACCCGTCGCGAGCAGCAGGATGAAAGGCAGCGCGGCGAGGAGGATGTTGAATGCGATCCCGCCGGCCAAAAAGAGAACATTGTCTTCGCCGCTATTGTCCCAGACACGTTTGGCGTAGTCGCGCAGGGTCCAACCAAGCCTGACGACGATCGGGCGCTTGGCCATGTCGAGCGATCGAGGGCGAAGGAGTGCTCGCTTCAGCCCTCGTCGACTCCGCCCTCATCCACGGCGGTCGTCGTTCTCCCGTTGCGCGCAACCGCCGCGCCCGCGTTGTACGCCGCTTTCGTTTCGGCGATGCGTTGCTCGAGCTCCTCTCGTGCTTCGTGCGCCGCGAGCCGGCCGGCCTCCATGGCGCGGTGCACCTGCTGCCGCTTCAGCTCGACCGCGTGGCGCGCGGTATCGATTTGTTCTTCGACGCGTCGCCTGGCGTCTTGAAATGTGTCGACGACCGTGTCGGTCACGTCGGTCGCGACGTTCTTGGCGGCGCGCCGCACGCGCAACGCACGGCGCTTGATGTCGCGACGCGTTGCCGCGCCGGAGCGCGGCGCGAGCAACAACGCGGCGGCGGCGCCGAGGGCCAGTCCCATGAGGAACGGCGCGGCTCCGGCCGATTGCCTTTCGATCACGACGTATGGTTCGTCGTCGTCATATTCATATCGAGACATGCGCGATTCCTCGTGGCGTTAGCGCTTCTTCCCAGGCTTCTTCGCGACGCCCGGCGTTCGCGCGGGCGGCGCCGGCTGTTCGGCCGTCGTCGGGTGTTTGCCGTTCCCACCAACATCGACGGGGCTGTCGACCCTGACCTCCGAGTTCAGGAACGTGAGCACGTCACGACGGACGTCCTCAACGCTCACACCAAGCACCTTGGCCGTGCGCTCGAGGTCACCGCCGGTCGATGCGAACGTTCGGAGCACGAGCTGCCGTCGCGCATCGGAGACCGTCGCGCCGACGGGAATCGTCACCGACGTCGCCACCGCGCTCGCACCGCGAAGATGACGTGGCATGATGTCGACGAGCGTGATTTTCGGTCCGCGCGACATGATCACCGCGCGCTCCACGGCGTTCTTCAACTCGCGAACGTTTCCCGGCCACTGGTAGGAGAGGATCCAATCCCATGCGGTCGGCTCGAAGTCGGTGAGCTGCTTGCCGTTTTGGCTCGCGTAGCGCGCAAGGAATTCGTTCGCCAACAGCTGAATGTCGTCCATCCGCTCGCGCAGCGGCGGCAGACTGATTTCGACGACCGCGAGCCGGTAGTAGAGATCCTCGCGCAGCTCATTGTCGGCGATCGCCTGCTGCAACTCCTTGTTCGTCGCGGCGACGATGCGAATGTCGACCGAGATCTCCTTGCGCCCGCCGAGACGGCGAACTTGCCGCGTCTCGAGCGCGCGTAACAGCTTGACCTGAATGTCGGGCGACATTTCGGCGATTTCGTCGAGAAAGATCGTTCCGCCGCTCGCCATCTCGAACGCACCGGGCTTTTCGTTCACCGACCCCGTGAACGCGCCCTTCTCGTGGCCGAACAGCTCGTTCTCGAGAATCTCCTTCGGCAGCGCCGCGCAGTTGAGCGCGAAGAATGGCCCTTTGGCGCGGTCACTCTTGGAATGGAGCGCACGCGCGACCAACTCTTTTCCGGTGCCCGATTCGCCGAGGATCAGCACACTCGCATTCGACGGGGCGACAGCGTCGATGATCTGATACACGCCGCGCATGGACTCGGACTGTCCGGTGAGCTCGCCGTAGTGCGTGAGTCCCTCGAGCCGCGACGTGAGCTCGCGGTTCTTCTGCTGAACGTTGAACTTTTCGAGCGCTTTCGGAATCAGCGCCTTGAGTCGATTGAGCTTGTCGGCGTTGAGCGGTTTCTCGATGTAGTCGTACGCTCCCTGCTGCATCGCCTGCACGGCAGAGTCGACCGTCGCCTGACCCGTGATGATGATGCATTCGGTGGGAATCTGCCGCTGCTGTAGCTCGCGAAGCAGGCTGAGTCCATCGAGCTTGGGCATCTTGAGATCGGCGAGCGCAACGCCGTACCCGTCCTCGGAGAGACGCTCGAGCGCCTTCTGGCCATCACCGACGACGTCGACAGCATAGCCTTCGTCGGTCAGGATGGCGCTGAGGCCGGTCGTGATGGCCGTTTCGTCGTCGGCAATGAGAATCTTCGCATTAGCGTGCTTCATACGGTTTCTTGGACCTGTCGCCTAGCGTGGGAAACTGATTGAGATCACCGATGACTCCGCGCGGAGCGCGATGCCCTGCTCCGCCGCGACGGCGATGACGTCGGCGTCGAGCGTGGGCGCCGTCCCGTCACAACATTCGATGCGAACGACCGCCGGGGCACCGGAGCGGACATCGCACTCGACGTCCGATGAGGCGTCGAGTGCCGCGAGGAGGCTCGACCCCAAGACCATGCGCGCTGCGTTGCCGATCGCCGACGTGACGCCGATCTCGTCGATCGAACCACGGAGCTCGAATCTGTGCCCGTCGGCTCTCGCCGCCGACGCGAGCAAGGCCTCGAGCCGCCGGAGGATCGCTCCGATGTCGACCGGTTCCCGGGCCGGACGTGCCAGCGAGAGCAACGCGTCCGCCATCGCGATGACCATTCCAAGTTGGTCCGTCGCCGACGACGCGAACTTGGCGACCGACGACGCCGGTGAGGTCGACCGCTCGCTACGCGAACGCACCACCTCGAGGTTCACCGACACCCCGTTCAACGCGCCCTTGAGCTCGTGAGCGGCGCGAGTGCAGATGCGCTGCAGCGTGTCGAGCCACAGCGCGTCGACTGACGGCAGCTCCGCGGTCACTCTCGCACCTGATGCGACGTCGGATGCCATGATTCTCCGCGTCTAGTCGCTGAGATCGGCGTCGTCGGGCGCCGCGGCGACGGCGACGGCCTCACTCGGGTCGAGCCGATGAATCACCGGCGGTGATACGAACTTTGCCACGATGTCCGCGGTGTCGACAATGGCGAGTTGGTTGAACAGAAATGCGAATTTCTCGTCGTACGCGCGCGCCAGCGTCGCTTTCGCCTCGGCGGGAAGTTCCCAGAGCTGCCGCTTGAACGGCCCGAGCGCCTTTTTTCGAGTTTTGTAATAGAACTGCTCGTCGGAGTCGGTCGGCTTCCGCTCGTCCTTCGCGTTGGTCGTGAGCCAATCGTAGATCGTCGCCCGCAACTCGGCGGGCATGTGATCGAACAACATGTTCTGGAAGTTCGTCGCGAGATGGATTTCCGCCGTCTCCCGCTTGGGGAAATTGTGGAACGCCGAATCGGGCAGCGTCGACGCCCCGTGCTGCACCGCGCCGGCCAAGCCGTATTCCTCGCGCGCGACCTTCGACAGACGCTCGAGCGTGTCGAGATCGAGCTTGACGTCGGCGATCGAGCCGTCGGCGAGCACCACGCCGCCATGCGACGTCCCCGACTGCACACTTATCTTCGACAATCCCACCACACCCGCCGGTAGCGTTCGTGTGAGACCGTCCATGTAGGCGCGCAGCTCCTCCACCGTGCTGTTTTGCGTTCCGACTTCACCGATCTCGCCACCGACCGAGATCGTGACGCCGTCGGGCTCGAGATCGCGGATGGCGCTGATGATCTCGGTGCCGACTTCGTAATTGAGACGCTGCTGCTCGTCGAGCGTGGACTTCGAGATGTCGACCAGCGTCGATGTGTCGACGTCGATGTTGAAGAACCCGGAAGCGATCGCCTCGCGCGCCAGCGACTTCACCGCGTCGACCTCGGCGGTCCGGTCGACGGCGAACTTCTTGGCGTTGACTTGAAAGTGGTCGCCCTGAATGAACACCGGTCCACGGAAACCTTCGCGCAGTGCCGCTGCGAGCATGACCGCCACGTACTCGCTCGGACGCTGGTCGGTGTAGGCGATCTCCGACCGCGCGATCTCGAGAAGGAACGCGCCGGCGTTCAGCTTGATGGCGGTGCGGAAGATGGACCGCGCCGTGTCGTACGACATGCCACGGACGTTGATCGCCGGAACGGTGAAGCCGTGCGTCTCCCCGCGACCCCGCGCCATGTAGAGATCTTGAATCGACGACGCCCGTACGCCGACGGCCTGACCAAGCTCCCAGATCATCCAGCGGGCGTGCTCCTTTTCATCCCCATCGCCAAAGACGGCTGCGCTGACCAATCGGTCCATCGCGGGCGACGCGAGCGCCGACGCGCGCGCGACAGTCAGCCGGCCGTCACGGACGGTGACGTCGTTTCCGAACAGGGTATTCAATGAGTCGAGGCTATTCATTTAGCGTGTTGGTCTGTCTTCGAAAGATGTGTCATCTCGAGTGAAGCGAAGGATCGGCTGGTGTCTCGAATGGAACGGACGAAAACCGACGATCACGTCTATACGCTATATCGCGCATCAGGCTTGGGAAGCAGGTTCCATTCCTGACGGGCTTGCTCTGCGTCCGGACGGCCCAGCATGGCGTAGGTGAACTGCTTGCCCAACTCGACGCCCGGCTGGTCCAGCGGATTCACTCCGTACAGCTCTCCCGCGTAAATCGTCGCGATCTCCAGCAGCATGAATAACGCGCCCAAGTGCCACGCGTCGACCCGATCGACGTGGATCGTCATGTTGGGACGGCCGCGGCGTGCCAAGGCTCCCGCGGTCGCTCGCTGCTCGATCGAGAGCAGTTCCCCAAGCTGATGACCGCCCAGATACCCCAGCTCCTTCACATTGGAATGTAGCTTGGGAATCGTCAGATCGGCCCCGCCGTCGCCGACGGCGATGAAGGTGACCGTCTTGTCGGGCGACCCCTCCATGAAGAGCTGCACCTTGCTGTGTTGGTCGGTCGCTCCGAGGGCGCCCAGCGGCGTCGGGCCGGCACCGCGATCGCCCGGCGTGCGGTGCTTTCCCAGGCTCTCGGCCCAGAGCTGAACGAACCAATCGGCGACATCCCGCAGCGGGTCGGAGTACGGCATGAGGACGTGGATGTGACGTCCGAGCTTCGTATCCGCCAGATGCTGGAGTGTCGCGAAGACGCCAGCTGAATTCTGCGTGAGATTGTCTCCAGCCGTCCGACATCGCTCGGCGATTTCGCCGGCGCCGGCCAAGAGTTGACCAGTATCGATCCCGACGAGCGCGGCTGGCAGAATCCCGACCGGCGTCAGCACGCTATATCTCCCGCCGACGGCCGGAGGGATGTCCAACGCGGCTATTCGCTCCTCGTTCGCGATCTCGCGAAGCGCGCCCTTTTTCGGGTCGGTAACGAAGACGACGTTCGCTCTCGCGTCCACCTTCGCCTCTATCAGCCGCTCGCGGACGATCAGATACTGCGCCATCGTTTCGGCCGTCCCGCCCGACTTGGACGTTACGACAAACAGGGCGCGGTCGAGTGACAACCGGCCGAGCAACGCCGATATGGTGTGCGGGTCGACGTTGTCGAGGACGTGAAGTCGGGGCTGTCCACCGCGTTCGGAAGCGCTCAGCGTGTTCCAAGCCGGTTTGAGCAGCGCCGTCCGCAGCGCAATCGGCCCGAGCGCCGAACCGCCGATGCCAAGCACCACGACGTCGTCGAATTTCCCCCGCGCGGTCGCGGCAAAATCAGTCGACTGGCGGTGCAATGCCTCGTCTGTCGGCAGCGCCAGGAAACCGAGGTCGCCGGCGTCGCGATGACGATTGAAGCCAGTATGGGCGCGTCGAAACGCGTCGGGTGCCGACGCCCAATCGCCCGCGGCGATGCCGCCGTCGATGACGTCGCCCATCATATTCGTGTAATCGATCCGAAGCGTCATGTCAGTCGATGCGAACGGTGAGTCCGTCGAACGCC
>DASYSU010000095.1:0-3047 GCA_036002925.1 Gemmatimonadaceae bacterium
GGCGCCGAGCGGACGTTCGATCGCGTGCATCCGTTCCGAAAGTATTTCGAGGAGCTCGAGGTCGGTGACGCACTCGTGACGGCTCGGCGCACAGTGACGGAGGCCGATATCGTCAACTTCGCGGGTGTGAGTGGCGACTTCTTCTACGCGCACATGGACGACATTGCCGCGCGCGATTCGATCTTCGAGAAGCGTGTCGCGCACGGCTATTTCGTGCTCTCGGCGGCCGCCGGCCTATTCGTCGATGCCGCGCCGGGTCCGGTGCTGGCCAACTATGGCCTCGACACGCTGCGATTCGTGAAGCCGGTCTATCCGGGCGATACGATACAAGCGACGCTGACGGTCAAGCAAAAAACGGCGAAGGAAAAGCGCGACGGCCAGGTACCACAGGGCGTGGTGGCGTGGGACGTCGAGGTCAACAACCAACATAACGAACCGGTGGCAGTGTACACGATCCTCACGTTGGTACGGAAAAGGGAGTAGCCAGAGTCTCACCACAGAGGACACAGAGAACACAGAGAAAGGCGAACAGCAACGGCGTCGAAATCGTTCTGTAATAATTACGGGACGCTACCCGTTCACCATGCGCTTGATTCCGTCCCTGAGCCGGGGCACGTGGAAATTGATCAACAGGCCGACGCGACAGCCGCTCAGCTTGAGGTATGACAACAGCTGCGCTTCGTGTATTGGCAGAAGTTTGGCCACTGATTTGAGCTCGACGATCACGGCCTCCTCCACGAGTAGGTCGACACGATACCCAACTTCGATGTGCAGATCATCATAGATGATCGGGAGCGCGACATGGCATCGCGCTCGTAAGCCACGTTTGCGGAGTTCGTGTGCCGTGCAGAGCTGATAGGGCCGCTCCAGCAATCCGGGTCCAAGCGTCGAATGGACTTTCATCGCCGCATCGACTACTTGCCCGCTGACGTCATTCACATTCATGGCTGTTCAGGGTGTGGGTTGCTCTGTGACCTCTGTGTCCTCTGTGGTCCAAGGCAGTCGCAAAGTGCCACGAGAGCGTCATGCTCCCGTCATCCTCTGGCGCTCCGCGGTTGTTCAACGCCGCCCCGCCCCCTAGCGTACGAATGGCAGCGCCGCTGACCAGGCGCGTGGCGCTATTCCCTGTATTTCGACCGGAGGCGTGTTCGTGTTTTCTCGATCGCTCCTAACGCGCGGACTCACCGTCGCGCTCTTGATCCCCTCTGTGGTTCACTCGCAGCGCGGCCGCGGTCGCGACGGCGGCGCCGCCGATTCAACCACCAGTGGTGATGTCTCGTGGCGGAACATCGGCCCGGAGACGGCCGGCCGCATGGTCGCCGTGGCGGGTTCGGTGGCGCGCCCGAACGAGTACTACTTCGGCACGACGGGCGGCGGTGTGTGGAAATCGACCGACGGTGGGAAGACCGCGGTTCCGGTCAGCGACAAGTATTTCGGCGGAACGATCGGCGCGATCGCCGTCGACGAGAAGAATCCAGACGTCGTCTGGGTCGGCGGCGGAGAGTACGCGATTCGCGGCAACGTGTCATATGGCGACGGGATGTGGAAGACGACCGACGCTGGGAAAACGTGGACGTCCGTCGGCCTCAAAGAGACGCAGCAGATCGCGCGCATCGTCATCGATCCTCGCAACTCGGACGTCGCGTACGTCGCGGCACTCGGTCATGTGTGGGGCACGAACCCCGAGCGCGGTGTCTTCAAGACGACGGACGGCGGAAAGACCTGGAACAAGATTCTCTTTCGCAACGATTCGACGGGAGCAATCGAGCTGGTCATGGATCCGAGCAATCCCGACGTCTTGTACGCCGCACTCTGGCAAGCCGGACGCAATCCATGGCTGCTCATCAGCGGCGGCACGGGCGGCGGAATCTTCAAGTCGACCGACGCAGGTGCGCATTGGACGGAGATCACGCACAACACCGGCTTGCCGGCGGGAATCATCGGTAACGTCGGGATGGCCGTCTCGCCGGCGAAGCCGAATCGTGTCTGGGCGCTCATCGAGAATGAGCCGAATGGCGGCGTGTATCGCTCGGACGATGCGGGTCAAACGTGGACGTTGGTCAATCAAGATCGAGACCTGCGCCAGCGCGCATGGTACTTCTCGCGCCTGTTCGCTGATCCGAAGGACACGAACATCGTCTACGCGCCGAACGTGACCCCACTCTGGTCGCAAGACGGCGGCAAGACCTTCACTCGCGCGTTCGGTGGCGGCGACAACCACGTGATGTGGATCGCGCCGAACGACTCGAAGCGGATCGTCGTCGGCCACGACAACGGCGCGATTCTCACGACCGACGGCGGAACGACGTCGACTCGTCTCGCCATTCCAACCGGCCAATTCTATCACGTACATCTCACGAACAAAGTGCCGTACGACGTCTGCGGCGCGAAGCAGGATGCGGGCTCGGTGTGCGGACCTGTGCGTCAAGCGGCCGGCTTCGGGGGACGCGGCGGTGGGGGCGGTGGTGGTCGAGGCGGTCCGGTGACGCCGGCCTCTCCCTATTCGGAGTTCTACGGTGCGGCCGGTGGCGAGTCGGGCTACATGGCATCCGACCCGACGAATCCGAACGTGACGTTCGGCGGCAACTACAGCGGCGTGATCGACATGCAAGACCGCGCGACTGGTCTGCGTGCTCGGCTCGATCCGTGGCCGCTCAATCCGATGGGCCACGACGCGCGCGACTCGAAGTATCGATTTCAATGGACGTTCCCGATCATGAACTCGCCGCACGATCCGAACGTCCTGTACGCGGGATCGAACGTCGTGTTCAAGTCGACGGACAAGGGAAAGAGTTGGCAAATCATCTCGCCCGACCTCACGAAGCACGATCCGTCGACGCTCGGTCCATCGGGCGGGCCGATCACGAAGGATCAGACATCGATCGAGTATTACGCGACCGTGTTTGCGCTCCAAGAGTCGCCCATCGTCGCCGGCCTCATTTGGGCCGGCTCCGACGATGGGCTCATTCACCTCACGCGCGACGGCGGCAAAACGTGGAAGAACGTCACACCCAAGGGACTCCCGCCGTGGACGCGCATGTCGGTGA
>DASYSU010000096.1:0-2819 GCA_036002925.1 Gemmatimonadaceae bacterium
TCCGTTTACCGGACCGACGGTGGAAAGCGTCGTGCACCAGCATATGATCGCCGAGGCCCGGCCGATCACGCAGCTGAGGCCCGCTGTGCCGGCGGCGATTGCGGGGGTGCTGCAGCGCGCGCTGGCGAAAAATCCCGCTGACCGTTTCAGTCCTGTCGCACAGTTCGCCGATGCGCTTCGCACCGGACACGCCACGGTTGCTCCGACAACAGTGCAGCCAGCGACGACCGGATTTCGCATTCTTCGGCGATCGACGGTCGTGGGCGTGACACTGGCCATCGTAGCAGTGACTGTGGCCGCGGTGATATTCGCCAGGCGCCAGCCTGCAGGGTCCGCGAGTGTCGCGGCGCACTCCGTGGCCGTGTTGCCATTCGTGGATCTCTCCGGCGGCGCGGCCGAGTACCTGGCGGATGGCATGGCCGAGACGCTCATCAATGCGCTTTCGTCGGTGCCGGGGCTCAGTGTTGCGGCGCGCACATCGGCGTTTTCGTTCAAGGGCAAGAACGAAGACGTGCGCACGATCGGACAGGCGTTGGGCGTGAGTGCGGTGCTCGAGGGGAGTATCCAGCGCTCGGGCGATCAGTTGCGCGTCACCGCGCAGCTCATCAACGCGAAGGATGGATTCCACCTGTGGTCGCAGAATTTCGATCGAAAGGCGGTTGACGTCTTCGCCGTGCAGGACGAGGTCGCCCGCGCTGTCGTGTCGGCGTTGCAGCTCAGGCTTGGCGGTGAAGCCGCGAAACGCGTCGTCGACGAGGGGACGGCGAACGTCGACGCATATAACGCGTACCTCCAGGGGCTCTTCTTCTGGAACAAGCGCACCGCGGCCGATCTCCAGCGCGCGGCGACCTTCTTCCAGAAGGCCATCGCTGCCGACTCCGGATACGCCAAAGCGTGGGCAGGATTGGCCGCCACGTATACGCTCTTCATCCCGTCGGAATATGACGTCAAGGGTATGTCTGCGGTCGAAGCACTCGACCGATCGCAGCGAGCGGCGCGTACCGCACTCGTGTTGAACGAACGAAGCGCCGAGGCGCACGCTTCACTCGCCAAAGCGCTGGAGGAAAGTGGGCAACTCGACGAGGCCGGCCGCGAATACCGTCGCGCGCTCGAAGTGGATTCACTCTATCCGACTGCTCGGCAATGGTACGCCGATTACCTCACGAACGCGGGACAGCTTGCCGAGGGATTGGACCAGATGCTCATCGCTCAGCGGCTCGATCCGCTGTCGTTGGTCATCGGTGTGGAGGTAGCCTCGCACTATGACGCGTCGGGCCGCCGCGCCGACGCGACCGCCCAATATGAGCGCGTGCTGGAGAAGTATCCCGATACCTACCTCACACATCTGTACGCGGGAGTTCACTTTCTCATCGACCGCGATTTCGCTCGCGCTGCTGATCTCGTGGGAAAGGTGGTCGTCGACTATGGAGCCGACAGCGCGACAGGTCGTCGGATCGCGAACGGTATTCGGACTCCATCGACGCGCTCCGCGACGCTCCGCGAGCTCGCCGAGACCGCGTCGTTCCCCAACGTTCGCATCGCCGCGTATCGGGCCATGGGAGATGACGAGGGAGCGATCACGAGTTTCGAGCACGCCGTGGACGGTCCGCTCTACGAGTTGATCTATCTCGGCGACATGTGCGCGGAGCTCGGCCCGGAGCTGCGCACGCGTCCGCGTGCTCAAGCGGCGTTCCAGCGATACACCGTGAGGCTACGTGCGCGCCATCGTTGACGCCCTGAACACAGAGCTAGCCGAACGGTATCGCATCGAGCGCGAGCTCGGCCAGGGCGGCATGGCCACGGTCTATCTCGCGATGGACATTCGGCACCAGCGCAACGTCGCCATCAAGTTGCTGCGTCCCGAGCTGGCGGCCGTCATCGGCGCCGAGCGCTTCGTGCGCGAGATCCGGACGATCGCGACGCTGCAGCATCCGCACATCCTCGGCTTGATCGACTCGGGTGAGGTGCACGGCACCGCGTATTACGTGATGCCGTTCGTCGAGGGCGAAAGTCTCCGCGACCGCCTTTCACGCGAGAAACAGCTGCCGGTCGACGAGGCGGCGCGGCTCGCGACGGAAGTGGCGAGCGCGTTGGACTATGCGCATCGGCACGGAATCATCCATCGCGACATCAAGCCTGAGAACATCTTGCTGCACGACGGAAGCGCTCTCGTCGCCGATTTCGGTATCGCGCTGGCGGTGAGCACGGCCGGCACGAGGATGACCGAAACCGGGATGTCCCTCGGGACGCCGCACTATATGAGTCCGGAGCAAGCGATGGGCGAGCGCGAGCTGAGCCCACGCTCCGACGTGTACGCGCTCGGCTGCGTGCTTTATGAAATGCTCATCGGCGAGCCGCCGTTCACGGGTCCCACGGCACAGGCGATCGTCGCACGCGTGGTGACCGACGCGCCGCGTCCGATTGCGATTCAGCGGAAGTCGGTGCCGGCACATGTTGAAGCGGCGGTCATGAAGGCGCTCGAGAAACTTCCCGCCGATCGTCACGGAACCGCACGCGAGTTCGCCGATGCATTGAGTGGAAAGGCCGCAGTGGCAGCGCCCGTGCAAGCAGCAATCCCCGTCGGAGCGAGAAGGACCGCACCGGTATTGTGGGCCGCGATCGCCGGCGGCGCGATCGCCGGAGTCGTCGCGTATGCAGTCGTCGCAAAACTTCGGGGAGTCGCGCCGCCAGTCGAATGGAGTGGCGACCTGTTGGGGGGACCTCAGACCGCAGCCGGTCCGCGCCTTTCTCCGGATGGCCAGACAATCGCGTTCCAAGCGATGGTCGACGGACAGACCCAGATCGCGGTGTTGAAGCCA
>DASYSU010000097.1:0-9673 GCA_036002925.1 Gemmatimonadaceae bacterium
AAGTGCGTCGGCACTCCGCCGGACGTGATCTCCGTGTAGAACTCGGCGACGCCCACGAGGGCCGCCGCGAGCGCGCTGAACGTGAGTGACAGCGCGATTCGTTGCGGCATCGCGGTCATTGGCACCCACATGCCCATCGGATATCCGATGATCACTCCGAGTACGAGCCCGGCGGCGATCCAGCGGTAATCGACGATCGTATGGTTGAGCAGCGTGCCGGCGATGGCGAACAGCATGCCGACCGCGGCCTGCTGCATGCCGTGTCGTGCTTTGTCGGGCCGGGTCAAGCTACGCAAGCCGAGAATGAACAGGACCGACGCGATGAGGTAGCTGGCTGAAATGAGCGTGTCGCGCATCAGTGCGTTCCAGCCTTCTCGACAGCCTTGGGGCTACCCGACTTGAACATTCGCAGCATTCGATCGGTGATCAGAAATCCGCCGACGATGTTGCTCGTCGCGCAGACGACAGCGACGAAGCCAAGGATCGTTGCGACGCCGTTGCGCGCCGATCCGGCGGCGATCAGCGAGCCGACCAGCGAAATGCCGGAGATGGCGTTCGTCGCGGCCATCAACGGTGTATGGAGCAGAGGTGGCACGCGGGAGATCACCATGTACCCGACGAATGCCGCCAACACGAACACGTAGAGCTCGAGGAGTTCCATTAGCGCAGCACCTTCCCCTGGTGAGTCATCATCATGGCGCCGGTGATTTCGTCGTTCGGATCGAGCACGAGTGCGCCGTCCTTCACGAGATGTTTGAGCAACTCGAAGATGTTACGGCCGAACATCTGGCTGGCGTGAAACGCGACGGTGCTTGCGACATTGAGCGGGGCGATGATCGTTACGTCGTGCACCTCGACGACCTCGCCCGGCTTCGACAAGGCGCAATTGCCGCCGGTTTCCGCGGCGAGATCGACGATGACCGAACCGGCACGCATCGAGAGCACCATCTCTTCGGTGATCAGGATCGGCGCAGTCTTGCCTGGGATCTGCGCCGTTGTGACGACGAGATCCTGGTCCTTGATATGATTGGCGATGGCGGCGAGCGTTCGCGCTTGCTCGTCGGACGTCTGCGCACGCGCGTACCCGCCTGCCGCCTCAGCCGATTCGCTCACCAGCTCGTTGGCGACGAACGTCGCGCCGAGGCTTTGCACTTGTTCGCGCGCCGCGGGTCGCACGTCGAACGCCGAGACGACACCACCGAGCCGGCGCGCGGTGGCGATCGCCTGGAGTCCCGCCACACCGGCGCCGATCACGAACACTTTGGCGGGCGAGATATTCCCGGCCGCCGTGGTCAGCATCGGCAGGAACTTGCCCGACGTCGACGCGCCGACGAGGACGGCTTTGTAGCCCGCGACCGTACTCTGCGACGACAACACGTCCATCGACTGGGCGCGCGTAATTCGCGGCACCAGCTCGAGGGCAAGGGCGGTGACCTGTCGCTGCGCGAGCGCCGCACTCGTGTCGGCGCTGTGGCCGGGCCGGAGCAGCGAGATGAGCGTTGCGCCACTGTCGATCCGCGCGATCTCCGCAGTGCTCGGCGGCTGGACCTTCGCGACGACGTCGGCGCCGCTGAACGCGGCGGCGCCATCGACGAGGGTCGCGCCCGAGGCTTGGTATGCTTCGTCGCGGAATCCCGCGCGAAGCCCCGCCCCTCGCTGAACCGCGACCTCGACCTTCAATTGTTTGATCAACCGTGAGACACTATCTGGCGCAAGCGCGACGCGCTGCTCGCGCGGAGCGGTTTCCGTTGGTACGCTGATTTTCATTGAGGAGCGGTCGGGTGGCGCGGCGTGCTACCAGAGTCTAACGCGCGCCACTTGGTAAGTGCTGAGACGGCTTGATTATATCCATTTGAAGCTCCTTGGCAAATCCGGCGGTTCTCCCGCAATTGCGCCCGAGATTCCCTGACTTTCTGGGGATGCTCGACAGCCGCCGTCGATGGCGGTCGACATCTTCGGGCGACTGCGCGACATTCCCCGTATGATGACGACGCCCAGCAGGTCGGAAAACTGGAGCCGGTCGTGCCTCCGCGGTACTGTCGCGCTCGTGGCGTTGGCCTCGCTCGGCGCCTGCACCCGACTTCGAAGCCCCATCGCGCCGGTCGTTGGTCCGCCCCCGACGTTCATCGTCTCGACGTCCGACGTGCGCGGAACGCGTCTCATCGACATACGCGACGGGACGACCAAGGCCGCCGCATTCCGCGCCGCGACCGAAGTCCTCTCCAAGCGCTACTCCGTCGACGTCAGCGACGAGCATGCGGGTTTCCTGATGACGCCGTGGCAAGCGAGCTTCATGCGCGACGGCGCGCCCGACCTTCGTTACCGCACGCGCGTGATGATTCGGTTTCTCGGCGACGAATGGAAGCAGGTGTCGGTGCGAGCGACGGCCAACTGGCAGCGCCCAGGCGCCAACGATGAATGGGACATCGGCTACGATACGCAGGTGTTGGACGATGTCTCGAATGACCTGATGGCGCGGATCGGCAAACGTCCCTGAGTTTCGGCGATCGTATCGCGCGTCGTCAACGCGTCTCGGGCAGGAGCGCCGTGATCTTCCAGCCGCCGTCGGCGCGGACCAACTGCGCCCGGTACTTCCGCTGTAGCGTCGTGGGATCTGCCGCGTTCTTGTTGCGATAGCTGATGTGCAACGTGACGACGACGTCCGCGCTGTCGCCATGGATGCTCAGCGCCTCGTACGTTCGGTTCTTCACTCGAACGTTGGCGGCGCGGCCAAACAATCCAGTGAACCAGGCGCGCTCCGCGTCGGGAATATTCGGAAACCTGAGCTGCACGGCGTTGATCTCCTCCGTGCTGATTGCGTTGGCCAGCGGCTCGAACGTCTGATACAACACCGCTGTATCTGAGGGGACGACGGGCACTTTGATCTGATGCACCACGCTCGTGTCGGGACGAAGCGGGGCGATGCGCGCCGGTGTGCCAGCGGGCGTCACGGTTTTTGGCGGCGGCGTCGTTGCCGATTCCACTGGAGCCGCCGCGGGTTGCTGCGCGACGACACTGTCGTGATGCGCAACCGGCGCCGGTGTCGGCGGCGCCTCCTGTAATTGCGACCAGAAAACCAAACCACTCGCTAACAGGGCCGACCCGATCAGCGTCGCGAGCCCGATCCGCTTCACGCTCATCTTCTGTTGCGCCATCGGCATCGTCGGCTGCAACGAGGGATCGCTCGAACGCGGCAACGGCGACAGTCGCGGTGGCGGCGGCGAAATACGTCGCGGCGCCGTGAGCGACGACGGATCCCAACCTCCGAGTGCGAGGGCCGGATCGAGCTGATCGCGCGCCTGCGCGGCGCTCGCGAGACGATCGGTCGGCGAGCGCGCCAGCATGTGTACGATCAACGTGTCCAATCGGCGCGGCAGCGCGGGATCGAAATCGCGCACGTGCGGCGGCGTCTCGTGCAATCGCCGCCGAATCATCTGCTCGCGCGTGTCGGCGCTGAAGGCCTGCGCCCCGGTGAGCATCTGGTACAGAATGCAGCCAAGACTGTAAATGTCGGCGCGCTCGTCGACTGGATCGCCGAGTAGCTGCTCCGGGCTCATGTACTCCGGCGTGCCGATGACCAGACCGCTCCGCGTGAGCGCGTCCTGCGGCGACTCGGCGATTGCTTTCGCGATACCGAAGTCGACGACCTTGGCGATCTCCTTGCCGCCGCGCGTGTGCGTGAGAATGACATTGTCGGGCTTGAGATCGCGATGCACGATCCCCAGCTCGTGCGCGGCCGACAATCCATCGGCGACCTGACGCGCGATGTCGATCGCACGCCGCGGATCGAGCGGCCCGTCGCGCGCGATGATCGTCGACAGCGACTCGCCGTCGACGTACTCCATCACGAGGTACACGATCTTGTCGGCTTCGCCGTAGTCGAACACGGCGGCGACGTTGGAGTGAAGGATGCGTGCCGCGTTCGATGCCTCGCGCGCGAATCGGTGCAATGAATCGGGATCGTTGACGAGCGACGGATTCATCACCTTGATCGCGCACTGCCGCGTCATCTTCACGTGCTCGGCGAGATAGACACGGCCCATTCCGCCTTCGCCGATTCGCGCCAGCACGAGGTAGCGGTCGGCGATCACCCGTCCGATGAGTGGATCGCCCGCCGCCTTGGGACGAAGCGAGGTCCCATCCTTTGGACAGAAGCGATCACCCGTCTCGTATTCGGTGCCGCATTGCGGACAGACTTTGATGACGGCGACCGCTTCGTCGGCGCTTGGCGTCGGCTGTTGCGCGAGCAAGCCCGAGCCCAGCGCGCTCTCGGTGAGATGCGGATCCGTCACACCGGCGGCGCCGGGCGCGCCCGAGCTTGCAATCGGCTCGGCCGATGGGGCTGCGCCGGTCGACGACTGCATCTCAGAATCGCGATCGTGGTCGCTGGACATGTCGGTCAAAGATCATTCGCCAAGAGTACGCGGTGAGCGCGCGCTTTGCTACCGGATGGAGCGTGCCCGTGGTCCCGATCCTGCCCCGGATCCAGTCCGCCATGACCACAGAACCACAATCGATCGAGTCGTCCACGCAGCGCCGTTACCCGATTGGCGCCGAGATCGTACACGAAGCCGACGGATCCGCGACAGTGCACGCCCGAGTCTGGGCCCCTGGCCGGAAGTCCGTCGAGCTCGTCAATGAAGACGACCCGACCCATGGTTCCGATTCGCCTCTGATGGCCGAGGGAAACGGCTACTTCTCAGGGTACACCACAAACGCCACAGTGGGAACGCGATACCGGTTTCGACTGGACGGCGGCGACGCCTATCCGGACCCAGCTTCCCGCTTCCAGCCCGATGGTCCGCATGGACCGTCCATGGTCGTCGATCCGACGGCTTATGACTGGACCGACCGCGACTGGCCCGGTCTGTCAATCGAAGGCCAGGTGCTCTACGAGCTTCACGTTGGCACGTTCACGCGGGCGGGAACCTATCGCGGCGCCATTGAACGTTTACCCGATCTGGTCGATACCGGCATCACGGTGCTCGAGATCATGCCCATCGCCGACTTTGTCGGGCGATTCGGGTGGGGCTACGACGGCGTCAACCTGTTCGCACCGACGCGGCTCTACGGGACGCCCGACGATCTGCGGGCATTAGTGGACGCGGCCCATCGACTCGGCCTGGGCCTGATCCTCGACGTCGTGTACAACCATTTCGGGCCCGACGGCAACTATCTCGGTCAGTTCTCGCCGCACTACGTCACGGACAACGAGACCGAGTGGGGGCGAGCGCTCAATTTCGACGGCGAGCATTCCGCGCCCGTGCGCGAGTTCATTTTGACCAACGCTCGCTACTGGATCGACGAATTTCATTTCGACGGGCTCCGGCTCGACGCAACGCAGCAGATCTTCGATTCGTCGACGCCGCACATCTTGGCCGAGGTCAGCGAAGCGGTTCGAAGTGCGGCGCGCGGGCGCGATACGATCGTCGTTGCCGAGAACGAGCCACAGCACGCGTCACTCGTACGGCCACTGCGCGACCATGGTTGTGGGCTGGACGCGCTCTGGAACGACGACTTCCATCACAGCGCTCGCGTCGCCGCGACCGGTCGCAGCGAGGCATACTACAGCGGCTACCGAGGCACGGCTCAGGAGCTGATCTCGCTGGCCAAGTACGGCTTTCTCTACCAAGGCGAATGGTACGCATGGCAACACCACCGCCGCGGCGAAGCGGCACTCGACCTACCGCCGTCGAAGTTCGTGTTGTTCACGCAGAATCATGATCAGATAGCAAACAGCCGCGACGGCCGCCGGCTCCAACAGGAGACGAGTCCGGGCCGGTATCGAGCACTCACCGCGCTGCTGCTGTTGCTGCCGCAAACACCGATGCTCTTTCAGGGCCAGGAGTTTGCCGCGTCGAGCCCGTTCTTGTACTTCGCCGATCACAATGCGGATCTCGCCAAGATCGTTCGCGCCGGACGTCGCGATTTTATGGCGCAGTTCCCGAGTTTCGGTCCGTCGAATGGGTCGGATCCCGTCGACGATCCGTCCGACAACCAAACGTTCGCCCGATGCAAGCTCGATTGGTCCGAGCGCGCGACGCACCGCGACGCATTGGATCTCCATCGCGATCTTCTTCGCATTCGTCGCGACGATCCGGTGATTCGATCGCGCGCGCCTCGCTCGCTCGACGGGGCCGTCATTACCGAATCGGCCTTCGTGCTTCGTTTCTTTGGAGACAATGGCGACGACCGACTGCTTGTGGTGAATCTCGGCCGCCGATTCCACGCCGATCCGTTGCCTGAGCCGCTGGTCGCGCCACCAACCGGACGAGCATGGCAAACGATCTTCTCGACGGACGCGCCGAAATACGGCGGCTGGGGGACTCCGCCACTCGAGACGGTCGACGATGGTTGGTGGATCCCCGCTGAGTGTGCCGTTCTCCTCGCTCCGACGCATGCCGAGACGACTGGTCGATAGAATCGTTCGTCGTCTCGAGCTGCCTGCCGAGCGCGACGCGCGCGCAGGCGTGCTGATCGACACCGAGTGGATCGTCACGAACGGATTGGGTGGATACGCGTCCTCAACGATGGCGGGGGTCATCACGCGTCGCTATCACGGAATTCTCGTCGCGGCGCTGCCGAATCCGCTGGGCCGCATCGTGATGCTCAATCACCTCGGCGAGCGGCTCGTGCTGGACGGCCGCGCGACTTTCCTCAACAGCGAAGAGCGCGCGGGTGGTCGACTCGATGCCGATGCCGCCGCACTGATCGAGGATGCGCGTCTCGAAGCGGGCCTCCCCGTGTGGGAGTATCGGTGGGAGGGGATTCATCTCGAGAAGCGAATCTTCATGCCGCACCGTCAGAATACGGTGCACGTCACGTATCGTTTGCTCGACGGACCCACGACGGCGCGCCTCGAGCTCCATCCGGCCGTTCACTTTCGAGGTTATGAGGATCCTGTAGGCAGCGAAGTCAAATCACCGACGGCGACGCGCTACACCATGGCCACGTCGGGCGGCATGCACCTCCTATCGGTCGAAAACGGGAAGCTTCCGCCGCTGCGGCTCAAGATCCATGGGACGGAGGCCAATCGCTTCATCGCCGACGAGCGCGTGACGAGTGAGTTCGTGTATCCGGTCGAAGAAAGCCGCGGCTATGAATTCCGCGGCGCGCTCTGGACGCCCGGCCATTTCGAGGTCGACCTGCCATTGGGCGACTGCGTGACGTTGATGGCGTCGGCCGAGCCGGAGGAGGTCATGGTCGCGCTGTCGCCCGACGAAGTCGTGCAGTGCGAGCAGGAGCGCCGTCGTCGCTTGATTCTCTCGGCGTTACCGCAAGCGCAGGACGAGACTGGCGCCGAGCTCGTGCTGGCGGCGGATCAGTTCATCATCACGCCGGCGGGTCGCATCGTCGATGCCACTCGAGCAGCTGCCATGGGCAACGAAGTCCGCACGGTGATCGCCGGCTACCACTGGTTCACCGATTGGGGCCGCGACACGATGATCAGCCTCGAGGGGCTCACGCTGATGACTGGTCGCCAGCGCGAGTCGGCGTTCATCCTGCGGACGTTCGCGCACTACGTTCGCGATGGCCTGATCCCGAACATGTTTCCCGACGGCAGCAACGAAGGCTTGTACCATACCGCCGACGCCACACTCTGGTTCTTTCACGCCGTCGAGCGATATGTGCGCCGGACTGGCGACCAAACCACGCTGATGCATTTGCTTCCGACGATGGTCGACATCGTCGAACACCACGTGCAGGGAACGAAGTTCGGCATTGGCATTGATCCGTCTGATGGACTGCTGCGTCAGGGTGCCGAGGGATATCAACTCACCTGGATGGACGCGAAAGTCGACGGCTGGGTCGTCACGCCGCGGCGCGGCAAGGCGGTCGAGATCAACGCGCTGTGGTACAACGCCCTCCGCTTGCTGCAGGGTTGGCTCGCCGAGATTCGGGGCACGGACGCTGCGAAGTCCGTTCGCCAACGCGCCGACTGCGTGTACGAGTCATTCAATAAGCGTTTCTGGATCGACGACAAGGGTTATCTGTACGACGTCGTCGACGGTGAGCACGGCGACAGCGCCGAATGTCGGCCGAATCAGGTGCTCAGTGTCTCGCTCGATCACGCCGTGCTCGATCCGTCGCGCTGGAAATCAGTGCTCGATGTCGTGGAACAGCGGCTGCTCACGCCGGTCGGGCTTCGCTCACTCGCACCCGGCGAGCCCGATTACAAGAACCGCTACTTCGGCGATCTGCGGTCGCGAGACGCGGCGTATCACCAGGGGACGGTGTGGGCGTGGCTCATCGGCCCATGGATCGACGCGTGGCTCAAGGTGCATCCTGACGATCGCGCCGGCGCCCGCCGTTTCCTCGACGGCTCAATCGCCGCGCTCGGCGGATTTGGTCTCGGCACCATCGGCGAGATCTTCGACGCCGAACCTCCGTACACGCCCCGGGGCTGCATCGCGCAGGCCTGGAGCGTGGCGGAGGTACTACGCTGCTGGGCGAAAACGGCGCCCGACGTTACGGCGTGAGGCTTCGGTTGATTTGACGGCGATCCTGGCGAATGTCGCGTTTGTCAGCGACGATGTCGCGCTTGTCCTTGCGAAGGTCTTTGCGATCGCCCTTCACCTCGCGGAGGTCCTGCTTTGCCTCGCGCTTGTCGCCGGCTTTGATGTCCTGGCGGAGATCACGTTTGTCGGCGCGTAGATCGCGAACGTCGGTCCTGGCTTCGTGCGTGTCGCGCACCACATCGCGGTGATCGCGTCGCAGATCGCGCACTTCGCGTTTCGTAGTCGGGGTCGTACTCTGCGCGGCCGATACTCCCGCGGCCGCAACTGCCATCGCGGCTGCCATGGCGAATGTCTTCATGGATGTCATATACGCCTCCAGCGGTTGGTTCCAGTGTGATACAGCGTGAGCTGCTGCGCCCATTTCACATTGGCTGACGCGCCGGAACAAGGGCTGTTAAGGCGGAAAAAATGACCGGGCGGGCACGGAGGACGCCGTGACCGCGTTTTCAGTTCTCAGTTCTCAGTCCTGAGCCTTCAATCCCAGTTTTCAGCTAGAGTATTCAGTATTCAGTGTTCAGTTGCAGTCTTCAGTTGGCTGACAACTCCAACTGAATCACTGACAACTCTAACTCACAACTGGGCTGGAAAGCTCACCACTCAGAACTGAAAACTGAGCACTCATCATCCCCACCCGTTCCGCTTCCGCAGATTCACGATATGCGCCACGTGGTGCCGCCCGTGCCAATGATACGTCGCCAACACATCGTCGAGTGTCATCGGTCCGTTTTCGGGATGAATGAGTTTTCTCGAATAGTCCTTCGCCGGAATCGATTCGAGCAGTCGCACCCAACGATCATGCAGCATCTCGAGCATGGTGAGCGACGTCTCGATCGGCGTGGTCCGACTATCGTCGAGCTTCGCCCAAGCCGCTTCGTCATACGCTTTGATCGTCGGCGTGTCTTCGGTCAACGCCCACTTGAATCGGATGTACGCGTTCGCGTGACTGTCGGGGACATGGTGCACGACTTGCCGAACGGTCCAGCCGTCGGGACGATACGGCGTGTCGAGCTGCACATCGTCGAGACCGCGAACGGCGGCGCGCAATTTCGCCGGCGTCGCGGCGATCGAATCGATGGCGGTGCGACGCTCGGTCTCGGAGAGGGTCGTCGGTCGTTGGAATCGGCCCACCGGGTAGCGAAGATCTTCCATGGGAG
>DASYSU010000098.1:0-11223 GCA_036002925.1 Gemmatimonadaceae bacterium
TCGATCGATCGAATCGACATACCGACGCATCGTGCGCGCATACTCGACGTAGTCGTACGGAAGGACGTCGGCGTTCGCGATGCGGAGAACCAGTGCCGCGCCGACGCGCGCGGCAGCGGCGTGATAATGAAAACCTTGGTCACCGAACTTCGTCATCCACGCGTAGCTGTCATATTGCGAATGGTAGACGCCGCCCGCCCCACCGAATCCCCACTCGGCTATCGGAATACCGAGGTGATTGTAGAAACCTGCGAAGTCCGAGCCGCCCCCTGGATCGCCCATCGTCGGCTCCGCCGTGTCCGCGACGGCGTTGGCGCGACGCCATTCGCTGTAGACACTTCCTTTGCCGTTCGGATCTGGAACCAAGCGAGCGATGTCGCGCAGCGTGGATCGAAGCGACGGCGATCCTCCGCCGTTGAATCGCGATCCCTGCGCCGCGACGTCTTGATTGAAATAGGCGACGGCGTTGTGCGCGAGTCGCAGCGAATCGTCCTCGACGAATTCCGTTGAGCCGATTAGTCCCCACTCCTCGGCGTCCCACGTCGCGAAAATGATTGTCCGCTTTGGCCGCACGCCCGCCTTCAATTCCTCGGCGACGGCACGCGCCGACTCGAGCACGCTCACCGTTCCGCTCACGTTGTCGGCGGTTCCCGGTCCCCAAGCATCCCGGTGTCCGCCGACGATGACCAACTCGTCGGGGAACTCACTGCCGCGAACGATGCCGAAGGTGTCGTAAATCGGTTTCATCGATTTCGTCGATCGATCGTCCTTCACGGAAACGCGGGCGCGAACCGCTCCAGGGCCAACGTGATAATGAAACGGCAGGCCGCCCTGCCATCCTCGCGGCACGCTCACGCCACGCAGGAACTTCAACAACTCGCCGGCGTTGCCGTAACTAATCGGCACGACGGGAATGTGCGAGATCTCCATTCGCTCGGCAGTCAGACGTGCAACGCCAGGCTTGCTTCCATACCCCGGCGTGGAGGGATCGCCATCGGGGTTGAGAATGCTTCCGCGTTGCACGCCGGCGCTGTTGCGCATTGGGCCGTCCGGGTACACATCGCCGGCCACGTAACCGTCGTCTTGCGGGTCGCTGTAAATCAGGAGCGCGATCGCGCCATGCTTTTCGGCTTCTCTCGCCTTGATGCCGCGGAACGAACGCCCGTAGCGCGCAATGGCGATTCGACCCTTCACGGACACACCCATCGAGTCGAGTTGCGCGTAGTCCTCGATCAATCCGTAATTGACGTAAACCACGTCGCCCGTCACGTCTCCTTGGCCGCTGTACCCATTGACTGTCGGATACTGTGCCAGCTTCGACGTCGGATCATCGGCAACCGGTGGTTCGGCGAGCGAAAACTCCTTTGGTTGTGGCGAGACGCGAGCAACCTTGACTGACGTTGGTTGCGGCATCCAGATGTCGTACGCACGCACCTCGGTTTCGAGGCCCCATCGTTTCATCTGGTCGATCACATAGTCGCGCGTTCTAGCTTGAGCCGGTGTTCCGGCGACGTGCGTTTCGCGCGACAGTTCTTTCGAGTGTGCCGATGCACTCGTGGGCGAAGGACGCTTGATGGCGCTCGCCTCGAGGTCGCGTTCACGCGCGGCGTCCGAGGCGGTGTAGCCAACCATCGATTGCTGGGCGCCCGCGGATATGCTCACGCCGCAAAGAAGCGTGAGGACGATGCGAATTCGCACGTGACAGTCCGTGTGAGATAGGTGAATCAACTTATCCAGGGATCGACCGCGTCGCTCATTCGTGCTGATCGAGCGCGGCGCGAATTGCCGTTCGTAATCGCTCCTCGCGGCCGGGCGCATCGCCGATCGTGGCCGCGATCGCCCCGAATTGACGAAGCATTTCTCCCTGAAGAAATGCCGCCGTGTCTTTCAGCCCGAGTCCTTCCAACGCGCGCTCCGCCAGGTTTCGAAGCATCACGCGGGTCTCCTCGTCGAGATTTTCGAGCGATGGCGGCGTCGCCGGTGGAGGCGCGATTCCGCGGCCACGTTTTCGTCGGGGTGACTCCCACAGGGCGGACACCGGTGCCGGGATGACGACGAATGAGCCCGGTGTGTGCTCCGTGTGGCCGCTGACTACGCCGCGACGTCTAAGTACTAGCAGAAGTCGAAGCACTGCGTCGCGGACGATTGACACGCCGCCTTCGCTTTGATTTCCTCGGCCGGTGATGATCAATACCTCGTCGGCACGATCGACTTGCTGTTGGCGTAGCCACGCCTCGGTGCGAGCGACGGCGTCCTCGGGCGTCGGAAGCGCCTCGCGCAGATTGAGTGTGCGCTGCGCACCAAAGCGCGCTTCATCGAAGGCCTGGCGAAGGCCTTTGAGCCCTACGCGGCGACTTGGATGGTTCATGAGCGAAATCTACCGCGCGCGTACGCGGCGGCGCGGCGAGCTGTCATCCGCTAGGCGGCCGCCATTGCCTCGAGATGCAGGTTCTTCGCGAAGCAGATCTCATTGCACGCAAAGCGCCGTATGCAGCCTAAGCAGTCTCGCCGAATCTTTTCCGGATAGCGCGCCCGATCGACGCGCTGGTATCCGATCGCCGAGAAAAATGCGGGCTGCAGAGTGAGCGCAAACACGTCGAAAACTCCACGCTTCAAGGCCAGCGTCTCGACGGCGGCGACAATCGCCCGTCCGACCCCGCAGCCATGTACCTCGCGCGATACGGCAATCGCCGCAACCTCGGCCACCGACGGCGAATATTCCTTGAGTGCGCCGCACGCGACAATGTCGCCGCGCCGCGTCACGCCGACCACGTAGTCGTCGATCGCGAGCTCCACCATCTCCGGTGTGCGTCGAAGCATCAACGCTTCGTCGGCGAAACCGGCAATGAGCCGAGAGATCGCCTCCGCGTCTTCCGCGCGCGCACGCCGGATGACGACATCGGCAGTCATCTACAGAATCTCTTCCAGGATCTGGAGGCCGAGCGCCAGCTCCTCCCGTGTGGCGACGAGCGGCGGCAGCAAACGCACCGTGTAATCGCCAGCCGAGCAGGTCAGCAGTCCGGCCGAAAACGCCTCGGCGACGACGTGCGCCGCCGTTCCCATCACGTCGATGCCCCAGATATAGCCTAGCCCGCGCACCGCGCGGATACGACCGGTCCGATGTGCGATATCGTTCAACTGCCTGCCGAGCCATTCGCCGTTGCGCGACACCGTTTGAAGCAGCGTCGGATCGGACAAGCGACCGACCACATAATTCGCGATCGATGCGATGAACGGTCCGCCACCGAACGTTGTGCCGTGATCGCCCGGCTTGATCGTCGACGCGATCGCCTCATTGACGAGCACCGCACCCATCGGAAGACCGCCGGCGATTGGCTTCGCGAGTGTGAGCATGTCCGGCTCCATGCCGAAATGCTCGTAGGCGAACAGCGTCCCCGTGCGTCCTAGGCCACACTGAATCTCGTCGAAGATGAGCGCGACGTCGCGCTCCTTGGTGAGCGCCCTTACTTCGCGAACAAAACCGGCGTCGAGCACTCGCACGCCGCCTTCTCCTTGCACGGGCTCGAGAATCACTGCCGCCGCCGTCTCAGGGCTCAATGCCACGGCAAGATCCTCGATGTCGCGTTCGACGATCGAGATGCCGGGGGCGAGCGGACGAAACGGCAGGCGGTACGACGGGCGATCTGTGGCGGCGAGCGTGCCGAACAGACGCCCGTGAAATGCTCCACGCAGCGCGAAGATTTCGTGCTTCGTCTCTCCCTGTGCACGCGCCCATCGACGCGCGAACTTGAACGCGCCCTCGTTGGCTTCAGCACCCGAGTTGCAGAAGAATACCTTGGACGCGAACGACGACTCGACCAACGTCGCCGCGAGCTGCGCACCCGCCGGCGTGGCGTACAAGTTGGATACGTGAACCAGTCCATCGGCGGCAGCATGCAGTGCTGCGCGAAGTCCGGGATCGCCATACCCCAGCGCGTTGACCGCGATTCCGCTCACGAAATCCAAGTAACGCTTGCCCTCGGCATCGATGAGGTACACTCCGTCGCCATCGACGAACTCGACGGGTGTGCGCTTGTAGTTGCCGAGCAGCGCGTCAGTGGTCGGCGCGATTGAAATCGTCATGCCAGTTCTCCAATTCGTCGTAGAGTCGTTCCGCGCCCGCGGTCGCTGATCGCGGTCAGATCGGAAATTCGAACGCATGCAACGCCGCCTTCGATCGCGCGCAATCCGGCTTGCAGTTTCGCGCGCATCCCTCCGGCTGCTGTCCCGTCGACAAGGAGCTGATGCGCCTCGTCGACACGGAGCTCGGGAATCACCTTTCCATCACACAACACGCCGGCGACGTCCGCGACGAGTAACAGCTCCGCGGCGCCCAAGGCGACCGCGATGGCCGCGGCGGCATCGTCGCCGTTGACGTTGAGCGCGCCACCCGATCGTCCGCCACCGTCGCGACTGACCGGCGAGATGACCGGCAAATATCCGCCTGATAGCAGATGTCGCAGGAACGCGACGTTCACGGTTTTCGGAATGCCTACGTGTCCGAGCTTCTCGACGTCGATCGGCAATGCGCCGATGAGCGACGCGTCCTCGCCCGAGAGGCCGACGGCGTCGATGCCATTGCCCACCAAGAGCGAGACCAGCCGCTTGTTCGCGCTTCCTGACAGCGCCATTCGCACGAGGTCGATGTCGCGCGCGCTCGTCACGCGCCGACCGTCGACGAATGTACTCGTCTCGCCGAAGGCAGTTTGTAGTGTGCTGACCTCGTCGCCGCCTCCGTGAACGAGCACGAGCCCGCCGTCGCCGCCGTTCCATCCCGATGAGATGGCGTCAGCGAGTCGCGGATCGTTTTGTGGCCGTCCACCGATCTTGATGACGCGCGTCACGCCGGCAGCCCCGCCGTTTCCACGAGGCCCAACATCAGGTTGGCGTTTTGAAGGGCCTGGCCGGCCGCGCCCTTGACCAAGTTGTCGATCGCCGACGTGATCAGCAGCATCGGCGACCTCGTTCCCTCGAGTGATGTCGCCGAGATTCTCATGACGTTGCGATGGAGAACGTCGCGCAATGCGACCGGCGCACTCGACACCTCGATGAACGGCTCCGCGCCGTACGCGTCTCGCCAGACTCCGAGCACGTCGTCGAGCGGGCGGGCGATCGGCACGGTAATGGTCGATAGAATGCCGCGCGCAACAGGCAGCAGATGCGGCGTGAAGACTAGGTCCGCACCCGTTCCCCACAGGTCGAGCGTCGCACGCATTTCCTTGAGATGTCGGTGACGGTTGCCGACGCCGTAGGCACGGAAGTCGTCCGCAACTTCAGCAAAAAGAAGCTCGCGCTTTGGCGAATTTCCGGCGCCCGTCACACCACTCGCTGAGTTGGCGACGATCGTTCCATCCTCGGGAATCAGCCCGGACCGGATGAGCGGTGCGAGCGCGAGCAAGATCGAAGTCGGATAGCATCCGGGGTTGGCGACGACGTTTGCGTCGCGGACGACTTGACGATTGAGCTCGGTGAGACCATAGGCTATCCCTTCACACCCGTTGCCCGGTCGCAAATCAGCCGATAGATCAACAGCGCGCGCACCTGCCTGCTGGGCGCGCGCGATCCACTCTTTTGAGGCCCCATGCGGCAGCGCGCTGAAGACTAGTTCAACGTCGCCGAGCCGCGCATCGTCGGTTCCGAGGAAGCTGATGTCCCGTCCAGCGATGCGGACGGTCGTACCGCGCTGCTCGTTCGCCGTTGCGAAGGCGAGCGACAGCTCCGGATGGCGGAGGATGAGTGCACAGAGCTCGCGGCCGGCATAACCGCTGGCCCCGAGCACTCCTACTGGAATCTTATTCACAAGGAATGCATAATAATGCATCTTAGTGAAGTCAATCCCAGGTTGCGACACGTCGCTTCGGCGTCGCGGTTTGGGCCATCCTCTCTTAAGGCCTGAATGACAAAAAAGCGCGACCGACAAAACGCCGTGCTACAGCTGATCGGCGGCCGACAGATCTCGAGCCAGGAGGAGCTCAAACAACTGCTGGCCGCCCAGGGGTGGAGCGTGAATCAGGCGACCCTGTCGCGTGATTTGCGAGACTTGGGGGTCGTCCGCGCGCCGTCCGGAGCGGGTGTTCGATATTTGCTCCCGGAAATGGTCGTCGACGATGCTAAACCATCTCTCGACAGCTTGTTACCACAGTTGTTCTCGCGCGTTGACGGAGTCGGAGAGCTCATCGTTCTGCACACATTGCCTGGCGGGGCGCAGCCGATCGCCGAGGCTGTCGATTCTCAAGGGTGGCCGGAGATCATCGGAACGCTCGGTGGCGAGAATACCATCCTGATCGTGTGTCGCTCAGCCGAGGCCCGCCGTGTGCTCACTCAACGCCTCCTCGAGCTCGCCAACGCGACACCGTAGCCACTGCCGGGGCTGGGACCGGGCGTCGTCTATTGACTGGGGGCCCAAACCTGATTAAATATGCGCTCTGAATGCATAAACTTGCGAACCGAGGAGCGCTCATGCCCCGCACCATTGTCCTGGCCTATTCAGGCGGACTCGATACGTCCATCATCGTCCCGTGGCTCAAGGAGAATTACGGCGGCGCACGCATCATCTGCGTCGCGGCCGACATTGGCCAGGGCAGCGAGGAGTTGTCGGGCGTTCGGGCCAAGGCGATCGCGTCAGGCGCCGACGAGTGCTACGTGGAAGATCTACGCGAAGAGTTCGTGGAGTCGTTCATTTACCCGACGCTCCGCGCAGGCGCGATCTATAACCGCAAATACTTGCTCGGCACGTCGATGGCGCGACCTCTTATCGCGCGCCGACAGGTCGAGATCGCGCGGCAAGTCGGAGCCGACGCGCTCGCGCATGGCTGCACCGGAAAAGGAAACGACCAGGTTCGTTTCGAGCTGACCTTCGCCGCATTCGCACCCGATCTACCGGTCATTGCCCCCTGGCGCGAATGGGACATTCGCAGCCGAGAGGACGCGATCGCATACGCGGAGGCACGGGGCATTCCGATCGCGGCGACACGCCAAAAGATCTATTCGCGTGACGCGAATCTGTGGCACCTCTCCCACGAGGGCGGTGTGCTCGAGGACCCGAACGCCGCTCCTCCCGATGACCTGCTGATGCTCACGCGCCCGGTGACAAAGGCGCCTGATGCCCCCGAAACAGTGGTGATCGGCTTCGAGCGTGGGACGCCGGTGTCGGTAAACGGGACCGAGCTCGCGCCGGTCGATCTCATTGCCACTCTTAACGCTATTGGTGGTAAACACGGCGTCGGCGTCGTCGATCTCGTCGAGGATCGACTCGTTGGGATGAAGTCGCGCGGCGTTTATGAGACCCCTGGCGGGTCGCTGTTGTACGCCGCTCATTCGGAGCTCGAGCAACTCGTGCTCGATCGCCGCACGCTCGCCGCCAAAGATCTCATCGCTCCCCGATATGCCGATCTCGTGTACGAGGGTCGCTGGTGGACCACGGAGAGAGAAGCGTACGACGCGTTCGTCAACGTGACGCAAGAGCGCGTGAGTGGAACTGTTTCGCTGCGGCTCTACAAAGGCTCGACTGCGGTCATCGGCCGCGAAAGCGAGCACGCGTTGTACGACGAACGCTTCGTTACGTTCGGCGAAGACGACGTCTATGAGCAGAGTGACGCCGCGGGCTTCATCCGTCTGTTCGCGTTGCCTGCTCGGGTCCGAGCGCTCAAGGATCAGGAGCTCGCTCTCACACAAGCTCCGTCGGTCGTCGAGGAGGCGCCCGTCGAACCGGCGCTGCAGATCGCATGACGACAGTGGCGGTCGGCGCGACACCGGCCACATCGCACAAGCTGTGGGGTGGTCGTTTTGCCGACGGCCCCGCGCCTGCGTTCGATGCGCTCAACAGCTCCATCAGTGTCGATTTTCGGTTGTGGCCATTCGACGTTCAGCTGTCGAAGGCGTGGGCGATGGCGCTGTACAACGCGAACGTGCTGACGCTCGACGAATGTAACGAGATCGAGTCGGGCTTGGATGCTGTCGCGAGGCGGCTCGATCTGGGGGAGCAGCCCGTCGCGGGTGACGAGGATGTACACACGCTCATCGACCGTCTGTTGCACGACGAGATCGGTGACGCGGCCTCGAAGCTCCACACCGGCCGCAGTCGAAACGACCAAGTCGCGACGGCGACGCGGCTCTGGGCGATGGAGGCGGCCAATCGCTTGGACGTCGCCGTGCGCGGCCTCGAGCGCGTGATGATCGATCAAGCGCACGGCCTCGAAACGGCGTTGATGCCGTCGTACACCCATTTGCAACGTGCCATTCCCGTCTCGGCGGCGCACTGGCTGTTGTCGCATTTCTGGCCGCTCGAACGCGATCGAACGCGGTTGCGCGCGGCGCAACGGGCCGCCGGCGTGCTCCCGCTCGGATCGGGCGCCGCGGCAGGATGCGCGTATCCTATTTCAAGAGTGCTACTGCAAGGGAGCCTTGGGTTCGGCGCGCTGACGCAGAACTCCATCGACGCGGTGAGCGATCGCGATTTTGTTGCCGAGCTGCTGTTCACAAGCACGATGATCGCGACGCATCTTTCCCGTCTGGCCGAAGATTTGGTCATTTACGGGTCGACCGAGTTTGGGTTCGTCAAGTTCGGCGACGCGTTCTCGTCGGGCTCGAGCATGATGCCCCAGAAGCGAAACCCGGACGCGCTCGAGTTGGCGCGCGGCTCGGCGGCGCGCATGTTGGGGAATCTGACGTCGCTTCTCGCGACGCTCAAAGGATTGCCAAGCAGCTACAACAAGGATCTGCAAGACGACAAGCGCGTGTTGTTCGATGCCGTCGACACGCTCCTGCTCGTATTGCCGGCCGTCGCGGGCGCGCTCGCCGAGTGCGAATTCGACACAGCGCGTATGCGATCCGCCCTCTCGAGCACGATGATGGCGACAGACCTTGCGGATTACCTCGTTCGCAAGGGCGCGACGTTCCGCGAGGCCCATGGGGCCGTGGGGCGCTTGATCCGTCAGTGCGAGGACGGTCGGTTGGATTTACACACGTTGCCACTGGCCGCCTTCACCGGCGCGCATCCGCTATTCGAGCAGGATGTCTTCGACGCGCTCTCCGCGCTGCGCTCGGTGGAGCAGCGTGAAGTCGAGGGTGGAACGGGACCGAGTGCCGTCAGAGCGCAGCTCGAGGCCGCGCAGAACGCCGTGGTGTGAGCGACCGATCGGCTGCCGTCTAGAAGACCAGGCCAAAACTGATGGGAACGAAGCGCACGTCTGTGTTCGACACCGTGTGGTAGCGCGCTTCGATATACGCCGAGAATCCGCTGAGAGGAAACTCGAATCCGCCACCGACGTTCCAGCCAATATTCGTTTGGCTTTCGGATGAGAAGAACGGCTCGCGCGTACTGTAGTACCCAACGCCGCCGATGATGAACAGGCTGCTCGTCTTATTGCGGCTGTTTGTTGCGAGATCGTAAATCGCATTGGCTGTCACGCCACCAGCGTGGGACTTGTCGTTGGTTCCGTGCTCATTGAACTCGTTGTAGATCCCCTCGGCGCGAAAGCCAAGAGCAGATCCGCGCTGTTTGACGCCTAGACCGACAATGATGTTGTAACCCGCGTCGTTACGATCGCTGAACGTGCCGGTCGGCAGCGTGAGGCCCGCGGCCAGGTTGAAGTGAGTGGCGTTCGACTGTGCGTTGGCCGACAGCGCGCTCACGGCCAGGATGACTGCGAACGCGCCAATGCGCAAAGGTCCAGACACAAAGTTCTCCCGGTCGAAGGTTGCTGACGGCGCATCCAGATCTGTGCCAAGGGATGATCGGTTTGCGCGCCGGGACATAAAGGGATACTTGAGGTTGTCGACGGAGCTTGTGGTGTGATAAATTATCCTTCGATTCAAGGATAATTGATCGTCCGTCTCGGGATTGGTTGCATTCCTGCTTTTATAGGATAATTATGTCCAGATTATATCATGTTGAAATAGCTAGACATGCGTCAGGCGTCGATCACAAGTGGGTCGACAACTTGTTATCGCACTACACCGTTCCCGGCGTCCACAACAAGAAGCAGGGAGTGGCTCGGCGAATCACGCTCGACGGAGTCTACCATGTCGCACTGATCTCTCGGTTGAACCGAGAAATGGGCGTGTCAGTGGGGTCGGCCGTCTCACTGGCGAAGAGGCTCCTGGCCAGCGAATCCGCGCTCGCCACTGTCGGCTGCGGCCTCGAACTGCACCTCGACCGGAGCGCCCTACAGAGCGAAATTGATCGCCGAGTCCACGAGGCAGTCGAGTCAAGTACACCGCCAAGGCGCGGGCGTCCGCCGAAACGGCGACCCGAGTAGCCATGAAATACAACGGGGCGCCCGATAAAGGCGCCCCGTTGCTGTCATCAAGAGTGGTGCGCGGGTCAGCCCGCGGCCACCTTGCTCACGTTCTCCGCGGCAGGTCCCTTCTGACCTTGGACCAGGTCGAACTCGACGGGGTCGCCCTCGGCGAGTGTCTTGAAGCCACTGCCTTGGATGGAGCTGTAGTGGACGAAGCAGTCCTTGTCTCCGCCATCTGGGGTGATGAATCCAAAACCTTTGGCGTCGTTGAACCACTTCACCTTTCCGGTCGCGCGCATGTCCCACTCCTGAAAGAACTCTCCGTCACAACACCATGTTGGGCGGAATCAAAACGCTGAAACCCCTCGTCCGGTACCCCCGGTTTCTCAGGTTCCAGGCGCCGCCAAAGTAGCAATGGCTGGAATTTCGGTCAAGCGCCCTCGAAGCAGGTCGGCTCTGCGAGCTATCTTTCGTTCGCGAAACCCCAACGAGGACAGCTGGTGCCATTCGATGATCGGCGACGGACCGTGACGACACGGGTTGGAGCGGTGGCGGTGGGCTCCGCAGCTCCAATCGTCGTGCAGTCGATGACGAATACGGACACCGCGGATGCCGTCGCGACCGCGGACCAGGTCGTCGCCCTCGCCGGCGCCGGATCCCAGTTGGTGCGTGTGACCGTGAACAACGAAGACGCCGCGCAGGCCGTTCCTGAAATCGCCCAACGCGTGCGCGACGGTGGCGTCGATGTTCCGATTGTCGGCGACTTTCACTACAACGGTCATTTGTTGCTCGCGAAGTATCCCGAGTGCGCGCGCCAGCTGGCGAAATACAGGATCAACCCCGGCAACGTTGGCAGCAAGCGGCGCGATGAGAACTTTCGAACCATCGTGCAAATCGCGGTCGACAATGAGAAGCCCGTCCGCATCGGGGTGAACTGGGGTTCGCTCGATCAGGATTTGCTGACGGACATGATGGACGACAA
>DASYSU010000099.1:0-2242 GCA_036002925.1 Gemmatimonadaceae bacterium
CAAGCCGATCAGGAGACGCGCGGCGGCGCGCCGAGGTGGGAGCGGTGAGAGGCGGATCATTTCTGACTCCACTGAAGGGCTGCTGGTGGGTTTTGTTCTATCCAAGGTATACGAGCCGAAGCGCGAAGATGTTGGCCGCAATGGTTTGGTGACGCGGCGCTCGGGACCCAAGCGTATGCTCGGGCGCGACCATCAAACCTCCACGTTCGCGCGGAGAAACGACCAGTGGCTTATACGGTGTGGAAGGACGGCAAACTCATTGGCCAAACCGACCTCGAGTTGAGCCCAGGCGGCCGGAGGCGGGCCGGCGCGTTTCACCCCAACGAATACGGTCTCACCGTCCTGCCCGGCATCACCGCCATGCTCCCGGCCCTCTTCGCGTTTGGCGACATGTGCCGCCGAAAGGGAATCGACGTCAACGACAGGTCGCCAGACGCCGCGCGTCTGGCGCGCGAGGATTTCGACGACACGATGGAAGGCCGAGCAGTGCTCGAGGCGGCCAAGCACGTCGGCGAGGTCGAACTGCGCGATTCGCGCGGGCGAACCGTCGTGTGGGACTCGCTCATGATCAGCGACGTGCGCCACATTCGCGCGCTCGCCAACGATCGAGCGGGCAACTCGGAGCCCACAGCTTCGGGCGACGGCGAGGCGTTCTACTTTATCTCGGTGACGTTGGCCGCGCGCCTTCGACCGAGCTTCGACCGCCGCGGACTCGGCGATGCGCCAATTCCAGTTTGCTGAGGGGCCGGGAACGGCCGAGTTGCGGCGCGCCGAGCGTGCCGAGCAAGTTTGAACGATGCGGGCACGGACGGATCGACGTTGGACCGCGAAAGAGGTCAGAGAACGACTGCTTCATGAGTCGTGGAGCTGGCCGCGCTATGAGCTCGTCGGCGGCCAGCTGCTCGTGACGCCGGCGCCGGGCGTCGCGCACTATCGCGCGGTGATGTGGCTATTCGACCGCCTGCGCCAGTATCTCGATCGCGAGCCGGTCGGACAGGCGATGGTTTCACCGGCAGACCTCGCGCTTCTACCTGAGACGGTCTCTCAGCCCGACCTGTTCGTTCCGCCGCGATCAGAGGCTGAAGCGGCCGACGAATGGTCCGACATCACCCAGCTTTTGCTGGCCGTCGAAGTAATCTCGCCGGGCAGTGCCCGGAACGACCGGGGCTGGAAGCGTCAACACTACCAGAAAGCGCGCGTGGCGGAATACTGGATTGTCGACCTCGAGGCGCGACTTCTCGAACGTTGGCGACCCGATGACGACCGACCTGAGATCGTGCTCGATCGAATGTCGTGGCGACCGCAGGGCGCGAAGACGGCGCTTGTCTTCGCCTTGGCGGAACTGTTCGCGGCTACCGCGCCTCATCGGCCATAACATCGCCTTATCGGCCATAACATATGGAACAGGATGAGACGGGATGAATCAGGGTGAGACAGGATCAAAACGACGATCGAGGGAAAGGCACCTTTGAAACTCACCCCGTCTCATCCGGTCCAATCCCGTCTCATCCTTCTCTTTTGTTCCATGCATACTAGGCGGATCAGCCCGATCAGCGCGCCCCGAGCATCCTCGACTTGAGCGTCGCCAACCTCCGCCGCACCGATCCATCGAGCACCGTATCGCCGACACGCACGACGACGCCGCCGAGGATCGTCGGGTTGACGTGAAAGTGCGCGACGATGTCTTTCCCAAGCGCACGCTTGAGCTGCGTGGTCACGACATTACGATCGCTGTCGTCCGGCTCGCGCGCGACGGTGACCGACGCGTGCACTCGGCCCTCGACCCGGTCGACGAGATCGTTGTACTCGTGCGCGATCAGCGGGATCAACATCTGCCGCCGATGGCTGACGAGTGCCTGGAGGAAGCGGACGAAATTGCGAGGCAGCGTTGCGCCGTAGGCCTTCTGGATAATGTCGTTCTTCTGGCCGGCGCTCAGGCGAGGTGACTCGAGAAACATGCGGAGGCGACGATCTGTGTCCATCGCGTTGGCCACGCTCTCGATCATCTCGCCCCAGCCGCGCAAATCTCCCGCCCGCTGCGCGAGCTCGAGCAACGTCTCGGCGTAGTTCCGAGCGATCGTGGGCTCTCTCATGATTGCGAGACTTTGAGCGTTCCGATGCTCGCCAGATAGCTCTCGACGAGCTGCCGGTTCTTTTGGGACTCGAGGTTCTGCTCGATGACTTTGCTCGCGCCGGCGAGCGCGAGATCGACCGCCTCGCGTCTGAGCTGCATGATCGCCTT
>DASYSU010000100.1:0-5374 GCA_036002925.1 Gemmatimonadaceae bacterium
CCGGTGAGCACGACGCACACGATCACGGGAGCGATCGTCGGTGTCGGCGCGACGCAGCGCGTGTCGGCCGTGCGGTGGGGAATCGCCGGACGCATCGTATGGGCGTGGGTCCTCACGATTCCGGCGACGGCGATCCTCGCCGCCATCTCCTACTACATCCTGTCGCTTGTCGTGAGGCTTTAGCCGCCGGCACCCCACGAGAACGGGGTTCCGGAAAGCGCAAGGCCACCGACCACTGTGCCGTGACGTGTTTGTGACGTTGATTATCACAAACCACCTGGCTGACCGAGCCGGGTCGCTGTAATTACTACGCCCCGGCCTTTTCGACCTCGGTTTTTTTCCCGACCTATGCCTGACGGACACAGCGGCTCCTCACTCTATCTCAATCGGGAGCTGAGCTGGCTTGCGTTTAACAGCCGTGTGCTGCATGAAGCGCTCGACTCGCGGGTACCTCTCCTCGAGCGCGTCAAGTTCCTATCGATCTTCAGCGCCAATCTCGACGAGTTTTACATGGTCCGCATCGCGGGCCTACGCCGGCAGGTGGCGGCGGGCGTGGTACAGCGGCCACCCGACGGATTGACGCCGCAGGAGCAACTCGACGCGATCGATGCCGAGGTCTCGCGCCTGAGCCGGTTGCAGCGCGATTGTCTCACAGCGCTGCTCGACGAGATGTCGACGCATTCCGTGCGGCTGCTCGGCGTAAAGGACCTCACGGCGGCCGAGTGGGGCGAAATCGACGAGTATTTCGAGTCGCAGATCTTTCCCGTCCTGACGCCATTGGCGGTCGATCCCGGGCATCCATTTCCATATATATCGAATCTCTCATTGTCGCTGGCTGTGGAAATTCGCGACCCGGAGCGCGCGGCGATTCACTTCGCGCGAGTGAAGGTGCCAAAGAGTTTGCCGCGCTGGGTTCCGGTGAACAACCGTCCGTTCCATTTCGTGCCGATGGAGCAGGTGATCGGCGCAAATCTCGGTGCGCTGTTCCCGGGGATGGAGGTCGTCGCGTGGTACGTGTTCCGCATCACGCGCTACTCCGATCTCGATATTCCGGTCGAGGAGCCCGAGGATCTGCTGGCGACGATCGAAGAGCAGGTCTTCAATCGCCGCTTCGGCGAGGTCGTGCGCGTCGAGGTGCAGGACGACATGCCGCTGCACCTTCGTACGCTGCTGCTCGACGAGCTTCGCGAGGATGACGTCGCCGAGAGCAGCCGGCTCACCGAGCGCGACATTCAAGACGCGGGCCGACTGCTCGACCTCAGTGATTTGGCCGGACTCTCGACGCTGGAGTTGCCCGCGCTCAAAGATCCTCCGTTCACGCCGATCATCCCGGCCGAGCTGCGCGACACGAGCCGCAGCATGTTCGACGTCATCCGAGAAGGCGATGTACTGGTTCACCATCCGTTCGACTCGTTCAGCGGCACTGTCGAGCGGTTTCTCGAAGAAGCCGCGCACGACGACCAGGTGCTGGCGATCAAGCTCACGCTCTATCGCACCTCCGGCGATACGGCGCTCGTCGCCGCGCTCGTGGACGCGGCGCAACGAGGTAAGCAGGTGGCCGTCATCGTCGAGCTCAAAGCCCGGTTCGATGAAGCCAACAATATCGTCTGGGCGCGGCAGCTCGAGGACGCTGGTGTGCACGTCGCATTCGGATCGGCGAACCTCAAGACACACGCCAAGACCGCGCTTGTCGTCCGCCGCGAGGCCGATGGGATCCGCCGCTACATCCATTTAGGAAGCGGCAATTACAATTCTCGAACGGCGCGGCTGTATACGGACGTCGGGCTGTTGACATGCAGTCCGTCGATTGGTGCGGACGTCAGCGACCTATTCAACTCGCTGACGGGCTATTCGCGACAGCGGCTCTATCGCAAGCTCTTCGTGGCGCCCGTGAGCATGCGGTCGCGCTTCATCGAGCTGATCGCCCGCGAGGCCGCGAACGCCGAGGCGGGGCGACCGGCCCGCATCGTCGGCAAGATGAACGCGCTCGTCGATGCCGAGATCATCGACTCACTCTACCGCGCGTCGCAGGCGGGTGTCGAGATCGACCTCATCGTGCGCGGCATTTGCTGCTTACGGCCGCAGCTGCCGGCCGTGAGCGACCACATTCGCGTCATCAGCATCATCGGCCGGTTCCTCGAGCATTCGCGTCTCTGGTATTTCGCCAACGGCGGCGCCGAAGAGTTCTATCTTGGCTCGGCCGACTGGATGCCGCGTAATTTCGACCGTCGCGTCGAAGCCGTCGCGCCGGTCGAGCAGCCCGCGCTGCATGAGCGACTTCGCGCACTGTTGCACACGTACCTCGAGGACAATCGCCAGGCGTGGGAGCTTGGCGCCGATGGTACGTGGGTCCAGCGCGAGCCGGAAGGAATTGTCCGCGCGTCGCACGAGCGCCTGCCGCGTAATTCCTGGGGTGGTGCGCGTGACGTCGGGCTTGGCGTCGGTGAACACGCGGATCAAGCGAGTCGCGCGACGGGAGATTAACGGCGCGCTCGCCGTGCGCGCGTATTCTTGAACCGGTACTACTTGGCGGCGACCGCCGGCCGCGCAGCTGTCACCGCGCCGACGCCGAACCTGCCCTGATATCCGTTGGCGTCGGTCGAATCGAACGTGCGAACGTCGCCCCAGGCCAAGGGATTGTGCGCGCGAACCGCGTGCACACCGCAGTCGGTAGGTGTCGGACCGGTACAGATCCAGGCGGTTCCTGCATCGTAACCCATATCGATGCTTACGATGCGCTCCGGTTCGATCAAGCTGGCGAGCGTAACGCCTGCCGGCCGATAATCCCGCGAGATCGCCGTGCCGACGCGCAGGCGATTGTGCAGGTTGCCGCTGAGCACGACGATCGATCGCCGCGTCGCGGCCAAGCTCGCGATTGCGCGCGCCATTCCGTCGTCGCGCGCTTGGGCGGGCGCCGAGTCGGGAGCGTAGCTTGCCAACTCGATGTTCATACCGGCACGACGCATAGCCGCAATCCGGTCGACGAGTTCAGCGATGGCCGTGCTTCGCCGCCCGTCCTGCCACGCGCTTCCAAATACCGCTTGCCAGTCGGCCGATGGTGTCGTGCCGGTTCGCGCGTCGGCCAACCGCTGCAAGCGATCCGACAGCTCAAGCGGGAGCTCTAACGCGACCGTGACTGGGAGGCCGCGTTCGGCGAGCGCGCATGCGAGATCGCCCACGAAGCGCGGAGCCTGTTCAGTTCCGTGAATCTCGCCGATCATGACGACGCGGCCGGAGCGCGCGAATTGTGGCGGGACTTGCAACGGCGGACACTCGACTCGCGTTGCAACGCGCTGGTTCGACGCGCACTCGCTCGTGACGCTCGCGAGAACCACGGCGGCCGCAACCCGGTACATCAGTGGACTTGTTGCGGAGCCCACTATTCGATCTCGCCCGCCTGCACGTCGTCGGACGATAGCGCGCGTCCGTCGGGCGCGACGATCTCGATTGGAACGCCGGCGACCTTGGCGAGCAATTCCGACTTTCGATTCGCGCCCCACATTTCGAGCCGCATGCCAGTTCTCGCATTGACAGGAACGGGCGTGATCCTGATCGCTCGTTGCATCCAGCGGATCTTGAGATCGGCCACCGCGCTTACGTGACCGCGATCGAAACCGTCGGCCACCCGGAGCAACGCTGACAGCCGCTTGATCCGCCGCCTGAGCGATTTGTCGAGCGTCCCGAAATTCGGATGCGCGCGTTTCGGCGGAGTTCCGCGATGGTAGCGTGCCACGTTGGCGATGATGACCTGGTCCGACGGCGGCAAGCCAAGCAGATCGGCGTGGAGGATGAGATGGTACGAGTGCTTGTGGTGGCGCTCGTAGCTGATGTGATACCCGCAGTCGTGCAACAGCGCAGCGTCGGCCAAGACGTCGCGATCCTCGCCCGTGCAGTCGAGGCGCTCGCCGAGGGCGTCGAACAGCGTCAGCGCCAACTTCCTGACGTGCGAGGAGTGCGGTTGTTCGACGTGACACCGAACCGCAAAGTCGTTGATCGATCGTGCGCGCGCGTCGCCCGGGTCGGCGATCGTGGGCGCGACGCGCGCCGCCTCGAGGAGAAGGCCCTCGCGAATACCATAGCGTGACACGACGAGCTCGCGCGCCTCGACGCGCCGCAGCACCTCGCCGGCGACCGCGATTCCGGCGACGATGATGTCGGCGCGTTCCGGGTTGAGACCGGGCGTCGCGCGACGCTCGTCGGGCGTCATGTCGACGAGTGTATCGAGGATGTGTTCGAGATCGGCCCGTGGGATGCGCGCGGCGTGCACCGACTGCGCGGTGATGATGCCTTGTCGCGCCAGGTGGATTCCCGCGAGGTTGGTGAAGGTTCCTCCTGAGCCGATGATCTGTGCTCCACGCCAGTCGCGCCGCGGGAGCTCGGCGCGGATACCATTCCGGACGAGGCGGCGAAGCTTGCGCACCTTTTTCGCGGTGACGCCGGCTTGGAAATAATCCTCGGTGAGTCGAATCGCGCCGAAGGGGAACGAGCTCAGTCGCTCGATCACTCCCTCGGCGCTGAGCGCGAGCTCGAGCGACCCGCCGCCGATGTCGACAACGACCGTCCGGCCGACGCCCATGTCGAAATGCGCGACCGCGCTGCGAAAGCTGAGTCGCGCTTCCTCGTCGCCGTCGAGCACGCGGACGCGCAGCCCGGTGTGACGTTGGATTTCGGCGAGAAACGCGCTGGCGTTGCTTGCCTCGCGAACCGCGCTCGTGGCGACCGAATCGATCCGCTCGGCGCCCAGTTGCCGAGCGAGCGTGGCCATCCGCTCCACGGCTTCGATCGCGGCATGGATCGATGTGTCCGAGAGCGCGCCGCTCGTCGAGAGGCCGGCGGCGAGCCGCGGGGCCGCTTTCATCTCATCGACGACCTGGATCGTGCCGTCAGCGGAGACGTCGGCGACGATCTGGCGAATCGAGTTCGATCCAATGTCGATCGCCGCGACGCGCCGATTGCCGGCCGCGATCGTCCGACGGGGACCCTTCTCGCGTGTGAGTGGAACGACAGCGGACATCGTCGTGCCTCCTACGTGAACTCGATCGCCTCAATACATCGCGGTGCCAGCGACGTGTTCGTCGAATATATCAGACGGTGACGGCGATTGCGCGGTCAGTGCGGTCATCGGCAACTCATCGCGGTGCCTGACGGCGATCTCAGGGTGTTTGGCGGACGCATGAGGTGAAGGTGATTCGACCGCGGTCGCGAACGCGCCGGAAACTCGATCGTCACGCTGCCTCGACACGTGTCCCGCCATCGGTTCAGAGCGCGGGCGACACTCACGAACGACCTCGGTTCGATCAACTCCACCGCGCGAAGGTCGACGCGAATGGTGGAGGTCGTCGGGAGAAGGAGATCGATCAATGTATTCGTGTGG
>DASYSU010000101.1:0-2190 GCA_036002925.1 Gemmatimonadaceae bacterium
GGAATCTCTCCCTTGAGCTCGATCGTGAGGTACGCGATGCAGCGGGTCGCGTCGAGGACATGGGCCTTGCGAAGCGCGCTGGTCGGACACGCATCGAGACATCGCGTGCATGTTCCGCAATGATCGGTGGCGAACGGTAAATCGGCGTCGAGCTCGAGATCCACGAGCAACGAGCCAAGAAAAAAGAAAGATCCCACGCGCGGGTTGATCAGCATCGTGTTCTTGCCGAACCATCCGAGGCCAGCGCGACGCGCGAGATCCCGCTCGAGCACCGGCCCGGTGTCGACGTACGATTTCCCGATCACGTGCCGGCCCACACGCTCATCGATCCAGTGATGCAGCCGCATCAGGCGATCGAGCATCACGTCGTGGTAATCGTCGCCGCGCGCGTAGCGCGCGACAGGCCCCGGCGGCTCGGTGCCACCGTAGTTCATCGCGACGACGATCGCTGTGGTCGCACCGTCGAACGGCAAGCGTGAATCACGACGCTTCTCGGCATTGCGCGGCAGGTACGACATCTCGCCGGCATAGCCGTGAGCAATCCACTCGTCGAACGCCGCCGCGGTCTCCGCAGGCCCGAGTGTCGTGATTCCCACGAGATCGAAACCAAGCCCGTACGCTTGCGCTTTGATCAGCGTCTCGAGCTTCTGATCCGACGACTGATCATGCAGTACCAGGGCGTCGATCACGGCTTCCGCACCGCCCAACGCGCGTAACGCACGACGTCGTCGACCGGTGGAACGATCTCTTCGTCGCCGTATGCGGTGTACATCCGCCAGCGGAGATAGTCTCTCGCCGGCAGTGGCAAGAATGGAAACCGCCGGTACCAATCACGCGAGCGGAAGCGCCATCCCGTGCGCAGCAACGCGGCACCGGTCTTCGGGTTCTTTACACCTCGCCACGCGAGAGCCGCACCGAATCTGATCCAGGAATTCATAGTCAATGCATGATACTTGGTCGGTCGCGGCCAAGTCTCTTGAGGCACGGGCCGCTGTTCTATCACAGGAACGACGTCCCGTCGAGTCCGGACGGGACGGTTCTTCCCAATGCCACCAACGCGCTCGGCATCACGTCCACCGTTCGTCGCGGTCGTCCCGCGATTGGCCGATTGAGTAGCAGCGGGACCATCATGTGTTCGCGATGCAGCGCGCCGTGCGAGCTGACATGTGGAATAGGCTCGTATCGCGCACGGAAATCCCAATCGCGCGCCGCGGACAGAATGATCTCGCCCGAACGAGGCGCGCTCGCCAGATGCGCGATCTGCACGATGCCATCGGGATAGTCGGTGTCGATCGTCGCGTCGTACGCCGCGAGCGACGAGCTTCGACAGAGGTCGCGACCCACGCCCAAGGGATCACCGGATTGCCGAGAATAGTGGTAGCCGCTCTCATCGACCCGAACGATCGCGTCACCGCGCGACGCCGAGCGGACGAGCGCGCCGTCGCTCCGGCGAACGAGCAAGAGGTCCATGGACGGTCTGCCGAGCAGCGAGGCGATGAGCGGCGACCATCGTTCATCGATTCGGTCGGAGAACGGCGCGCGTGATCGCACGTCGAGATAGAGATGCGCCATCGCGTTACCGCTCACCATCACGGCGACCTCGGGCGCGAGCGTGACGACCCAAGGATGCGACACCGTTCGCCATCCGGTCGCTTCGACGAGACGGACGAGGTCCTCATGCGCGGTCACGCGCGAGTGGCCGTGATCGCTCACGACCCACAGCGACATCGCGTTCCACCGGCCGTCGGCCTCGGCGTCGCCGCGAATTCGCGCCGCCGCGTCATCGACGATGCGCAACGCGTCCATCACCATCGGAGAATCGTGACCTCGCGCGTGCGATACTTTGTCGACGCCGGTGAGCGCGGCGAAGACAAAATCGGGCGCGTCGCGTCGCACGCGATAGACGACTTGATTCGCCACGTCGCGATCGATCTGAAGCCAGCCGTCGACATTGCCTGTGAAGTGCGTGCGGGCCGCGCGAAGGGCGGAACGCGCGGTTAGCGACCCAATGCGATCGCGCTTCGGCAAACCCCGTCCGATGACGTTGAGCGCTCCGAGGCTCGACCCGCACAACTCGAAGATCGTGGGTGCATTCGCGTCGATGTCGCGATTGACCGCGCCGATCTGATACCCGACGTAGCTTCGCGTGTAGTCCGGGAAACGACAGGCAGTCCTCGCTCGGTCGAACCA
>DASYSU010000102.1:0-27579 GCA_036002925.1 Gemmatimonadaceae bacterium
AGAGATGCTCTCGACGTCCGAGGCTCATCCCTGGTGGCGCCAGCGCTGGGGAACCGTCCTCGTCGGCTATGCGCTGGCGTTCGGCGTGGGGGTAATCTCCGCCGTCGCGACGCGGTCGGCGGGCGACGTGAGCTGGACCCATGGACTTCCGTGGGAGCGGCAGTTGCTCATCTGGATGCATACGCCGCTGCCACCGATGGTCGACCGGCTGATGCTGGTCTTTCCCTGGTTCGGGACCAACATCTCACTCATTCCCGGAATCGGATTGATTTGCTGGTGGCTGTGGGCGAAACGCGGCCGTCCGCATCTCGCCGTCCGGCTCGGCGTGGTTCAACTCGGGAGCTATCTACTCAACCCGTCGCTCAAGGCGCTGTTCGATCGTCCACGTCCGGATCTGTTCGAGCGGCGCGGCTGGTTTGGCTGGAGCTCGTATCCGAGCGGCCATGCGATTGCGAGTATCTCGGTGCTCATCACGTTGTCGATCATTCTGCATCGTGAAAAGGGATGGACGTGGCCATACTACGTCTTCATCCCGATTATGCTCGCGAGCTTGTATTCGCGCGTCTACCTCGGCGTGCACTGGCCGACGGACGTCATCGGTGGGATCGTCGTCGGTATCGTTTGGCTCGCAATGACGACGTACGCGTTTCGCGCGCCGGAAAGCAGGGCGCGCGCCTGACGGCCCTGGACTCAATGTGAACCTCGCGATCGACCGGCTAGACCGGGATCACTCGTGGCTCACCCCAGGATCTTGGTCAACTTGGGAATGTCGATGTTACCCCCGCTGACCACCGCCGCGACACGATCGCCGTCTCGGAGCGGGATCGCGCGGGTCATCACCGCCGCCGTCGCCGCCGCGCCCGCGGGCTCGGCAAGCAGCTTCGCGCTCAACAAAAGTTCGCGAACCCCGTTCGCGATCACGTCGTCGTCGATCAGCACGACGTCGTCGACATAGCGGCGAACAACCTCGTAGTTGAGATCCCCAGCCATCGGCGCGGCGAGACCGTCGGCGATCGTGTTGACGGATTGCAGATGAACTGCGTGTCCGGCGTCGAGACTTTGGCGCATCGAGGAAGCGCCCGTCGGCTCGACCCCGTAGACACGGATCTTCGGATTCATCTCCTTGATCGCGACGACCATTCCCGAGATCAAACCGCCGCCGCCGATCCCGATCACGACGACGTCGAGATCGTCGACCTGCTCGATCAGCTCGAGACCGGTCGTTCCCGCCCCGGCACAAATCAACTCGTCGTCGAATGGATGGACGAACGTCAGGCCGCGATCGCGCTCGAGCTCGCGGGCGCGCCCAAACGCCTCGATGCTCGTCGCACCGTGGAGTACGACTTCGGCTTCGTACTCACGGCTCGCGGCAACCTTGGCCGGCGACGCCGCAGCCGGCATGACCACGGTCGCCTTGATGCCGACCGACCGCGCGGCCCACGCCACCGCTTGCGCGTGATTGCCCGCCGACACCGTGACGACACCGCGCGCACGGGAGGTGTCATCGAGTTGGCTCAGCTTGTTGAGTGCTCCGCGCGGCTTGAACGATCCGGTCTTTTGGAGGTTCTCGCACTTGAGAAACAGTCGGACACCCGCGGAATCGCCAATTCGTCGAGATGACACAGTCGGCGTGACGTGCACACGGCCGGCGATCCGTTCGCGCGCGGCGCGTATCATCGAACAGTTGAGCATCGAACTTGGGTTTGGATGAAATGACTAGCGGGAAGTTATAACCACAGAGGACACAGAGGACACAGAGGACACAAAGAACACAAAGAACACCGAGAATTGAGAACAACAAAACAAGATGATACCGCGCGGTTTCCAGTTTCCAATCGTGGAGTCGGAGGGTGCGCGTCGTTTCCGTGGTATTCTCTGCGACCTCTGTGTCCTCTGTGGTTCACCGCACACGCCCTCCGCGGCCCCTGTGGTATTAGATTCGGCCCCGTCTCATCGACCCGGCATTGTCGTGATTCAACGAACGGACATTATCAGCTTCGCTGCCACCGCGGTCATGGTCGTCATCGCCGCGGTGCTTCATTTCGCGCACGCCAATGCGGTGCTCACGTTCGCCGTTACCGCGGCGGCGCTGTCGCTGCTGGCGATGAATGTCTCGCAAGGCACCGAGCAAGTCGGCTCACACGTCGGCCCGCGCGCAACCGGCCTTCTACAATCGGCGCTCGGCAATCTGCCCGAGCTGCTCGTATGTGCGTTCAGTCTCCGCGCGGGCCTGTTACAGGTCGTCCAAGCGGCGCTGATCGGCTCGATCCTCGCCAATTCGTTGCTTGTTCTCGGAATCGCGATTCTGGTTGGCGGGTTGAAGCACGGCCGCCTGCATTTCGATGCCGAGGCTCCGCGGATGATCGCATCGTTGATGATGCTCGCCGTCGCCGCGCTGGCGATTCCCACGCTCGCCGCCGAGCTGCATACGCCGGCCGCGGCGCACGAGTACTCGCTCAGCATCGCGTGCTCGTTGCTCTTGCTCGGTGTCTTCCTCGCGAGCCTGCCCTTTTCACTCACGTCCGACCCCGAGCGATCGGTTCGACACGCCGAGCAGCAGGATACGTCGTCCGCTCGTTGGTCGATGCCCGCGGCCCTTACCGTGCTCGCCGCCGCCTCGGTCGGCGCGGCGTTCGTGTCCGAGTGGTTCGTTACCGCGCTCGAGCCGGCGATCGAGACGCTGCACATCTCTCAGGCGTTCGCCGGAATCGTCATCGTCGCCATCGCCGGCAATGCGGTGGAGAACGTCGCAGGCATCCGACTCGCAGCAAAGAATCGCCCGGACTACGCGATAAGCGTCATTCTCAACAGCTCGTTGCTCATCGCGCTGGTGGTGGCGCCGGTGCTGGTGCTGATTTCGTCAGCGCTCGGCGGCGCGGTCTTGACGCTGGCTATGCCGCCGCTCTTGATCGCCGCCCTGCTGCTGACGACGCTGACGTCGGCCATCATCGTGAACGATGGCGAGACGATCTGGCTCGAGGGCGTGGCGTTGATCGGTTTGTATGGCGTCATTGCCGCCGCGTTCTGGTGGGGCTGAACGGACCATGAGGAAATCACAATGAGACTTTGTATTCCGGCGCTCCTGTTCCTGCCTATCGCGGCGGGGCGCGCGCAGTGGGTTCCGCAACAGAGTGGGACCGACGCCGAGTTCCGCGGGCTTGTTGCGTTGAGTCCGACGGTCGTGTGGGCGAGCGGAACGCGCAATCGCGTCGTCCATTCGACCGACGGCGGACGAAGCTGGACGCTCGACACGATACCAACCGGCTCGATGCTCGACCTCCGTGCGATCGCGGCGTCGAGCGCAACCGTCGCGTGGGCACTCAGCGCCGGGCCGGCTGAGCAAGGGCAGGCGAAGATCTTCCATACGGACGACGGCGTGCATTGGAACAAGCAATACGAGACCGCACAAAAGGGCGTCTTTCTCGATGCTCTCGCATTTTGGGACAAGGATCACGGGATCGCGCTCAGCGATCCGGTCGGCGGTGAGTTGTTCATTCTCGCCACTGACGACGGCGGCCGAACGTGGGCGCGCGTTGCCGCGACTGGCTCGACCGCGGTGCTGCCGGGAGAAGCCGCGTTTGCCGCGAGCGGCACGTGTCTCACGGTAGAGGGCACCTCGAACGTGTGGATCGGTACCGGTGGCGGGCCACGAGCACGCGTGTTTCGGTCGAATGATCGCGGTCGCAGTTGGAGCGTCGCCGATACGCCGATTCAGGCCGGCAACTCAGCGGCCGGAATTTTTTCGGTCGCGTTCGTCGACGCCCAGCACGGCATCGCCGTCGGAGGTGAATACGACAAGCCGAAGCAGGCGTTCGACAACGTCGCCGTGACGAGCGATGGTGGTCGCACGTGGCGCCTGTCGCGAGGCCCGTTGCCGCAAGGCTACATGTCGGCCGTCGCCTACGTTCCGTCTACCAACGGCCGGTCGCTGGTCGCCGTAGGCCTCGCCGGTACTGCGACGTCGAACGACGGCGGCGAAAGCTGGTCCATGATCGACAGCGTCGCGTACAACAGCGTTGCGTTCGCGTCCCGCAACAACGGATGGGCGGCCGGCCCCAAGGGCCGTATCGCGAAATGGTCGTCAACGTCAGGGTCGACGAAACCGTAGCAGAATAGATTCTGGCGCTAGTCGATCCAAGTTTCCAATCACAGAGGCAATCGATGGCCGTTCGTCGTGAATTCGTTCTTGTCGTTAGTGGCATCTTCGCCGCGCTGTCCTGTTCGCGCGGGCCAGCCACGCCTACGCCCGCGCCCGGCCCCGCCACGGCATCGTCGGCTCAACCGGCCACCGCGACGCAGCCAGGCGTTGCGGTGCGGCGCGTTCCGCCATCGCGTGACAGTCTCGCGAAGCTGCGGACGAATTACGTCTCGCAGGTGATGCAGAAGATCGCTGGTCGTGAGAATCAGCCAGCGGAGCAGGTCTTCGAAAACGTCCAGGTCCTCAAAGGCATCACGGCTGCGGAGCTGGTGCGGAAGATGGACAAGGACTACGGTGAAGCACTCGGCTGGAGCTGCACGAACTGCCACCGCTTCGCACCGCAGGGCAACTTCGCGAGCGACACGTCGAACGACAAACGCCGCGCGCGCTTCATGCAGCAGATGCAGAACGACATCAATCTCGTCACGCTCCCCAAGCTGTATCCGAAGGATACGCCAAAGGTCACATGCGCAACCTGTCATCGCGGCTACAACGAGCCGCCGGCGGGCGAGTACCTATTGCCCGAGCGTGGGAAGCCCGGCGGCTTGCCCCCGTTGCCGCAGCGAGGAGCTCCGCGACCGCCGGGAGGGGAATGACAACGAGCGGAACTAGCCTTCGCCTTAAATAACCCAAACAACTGCGGTCGCGACAACACCGATCAGCGTCGCTTGCACAATCACGCGAACAACCTGTTGTCTGACGACTGTCCGCTCCGCCTCACTCAACGCAGTCTCGCCAATTTCAGCTTCGCGCTTCCCGAGCGCGCCGAGCACCACTCAGGTTTTCTGCCGCGCTTGAAGAAAGCCCGCTGCCGAGAGCCCAAACGGGATTACCAAGACCAACCTCGACGTCCGCGGCGCTCCTACGGCCAGCATGACGCCATACGCTACGACGGCAACAGCGAGCCACTGAACTCCCTCGCGCCGTCGTCGTCGTGCTCCACGCGGGCCGATGTTGGCGACACGCTCGGCCACGTCCTATCGCGACCCGCAGGCCGCGAGCTCTCGACGCGGCTCGGTGGCGTTCGGGAACAGCCGGTGCGCGGCACGCGCGTGGGCGATGAGATGCGGGCAGTCGCCTCGTACGCGATAGCCTTGCGCAAGCCGGGTGTGAATCCGGTAACTCCCCGGATCGAGTAAGGACGCTCGTTCGAGAATGCTCATCTTCGGCGTCGTGCTGAATGTGGTGATCGCGGCGAGCTGCAACGCCGTGCGACCGACGGCGACGATGCCGAGGACAAGCACGAGGATCGGCGCCACACGTTGGCCACGCTCGACCTCGATCCCCCCATTGCCCGGCGGCGCCAACGCACCGGCGAGCGTCCAGAAGAAGAATGTCGGGACGGCGATGAGCAGGACAGCGTCGAACGCGCCGACGACGGCGACGGCCACAAACGTCCCGACGAGCGCGATCGCCGTCAGCACACGCTCGGCGTCGCGACCGGTGCGCACGCTCAGATCGCGGAACGTGCGCCAGAGCAAGCCGACCAGCACCATGACGAGGAGCGCGAACCCCACCGCGCCGCGCTCCGTGAGGAACGCGATCCAGTCGCTGCTCGGCCACGGGTTCGACGTGATCCCGTCTTCCTGCGACATCGACGGGTCGCCCCGCGACGCGTATTTGGGATAGACGACCGGCCAGTTGCCCGGTCCGACGCCGAACACGGGATGCGCCTCGGTCATGTGGAGCGAATTCGTGTACTGCACGACGCGTCCCTTTCCACTTCCTGCTTTATAATTCACTAATCCCGCGGCCGAATCGAGGTAGGGTGACTCGCTTTTCCACTCGAGGCGATTCGGCAGAAGGACCGCGCCGGCGACGCCAAGCGCCGCGAACACACCGAGGACGACGACGCGGCGGAGCGTACGCGGCTCGCACCATCGGCTCCACGTCCGCATGCCGAGGATCACCACGGGCACGGCAAGGACCAGCACCGCCAGCCACGCCGCGCGGCTGCGCGACAGCACCAGCGCGGCCGCAACGATGGCCATCGAGATCCCGCCGAACAGACTGCCGAACCCGGGACGTGCCGTGAGGGCGACAAGCATGACGACGGGCGTCCCAATCGCCGCCAGGTGGGCGACGAAGTTGCGATTGCCGAACGTCCCACCAGGCGCGCGGTTGAGGCTGAAGTAGTCGCTCTGGATACCGTACGCCTGGGCGAGCGACGTCGCCGCGCCGACGACGACGCTCAAGGCCAGAACGACGAGGAGTGGACGCACCAGTCCTGCGCGCCGCAGCGCAGAGGCGACCCAAAAGAGCGCCGCGCCCGCGAGCGAGATGGCGAGCGCGCGCTCGGCAGCCCAGAGATTGATCGCGAACAACGTCGACACGACGCTCGAGACGAGAAACGCCGCCAACAGGACGTCGACGACCGTGACGGTGATGCGAGTGCGGTTGCGAGCGGAGACGAATGCCGTGATGGCCGCGCACAGAAGGAGGACGAGCTCCTTTGGGACGAAATACCGGTCGAGATCGAACGCCTTGTAAGGCAAGGCCGCCAGGACGACGGCGATCGCGCCAAGTTGCAGGACATGCAGCGTGAGTCGATCGCGTCCAGTCGGAGAAGATGCGGCCATATGACGGGAATCAAACCGGTCGGCAGGTCCACGCGCCAGGCTGAACGCCCGATCGTTATATTTGATTCAACCTTCTCGGACACACCGATGCCCTCCCGCCGCGAATGGCTTCGCACTTCCGTCCTCAGCGCCGCCGCCACCATGGTGGGCGGACATCGTCTGTTCGCCGCGCCGCCGTCGCCGGTCGTCACGGTGTACAAAGATCCGGGATGCGAGTGTTGCGCGCGGTGGGTGAAGCACATCGCAGGCAATGGCTTCGTCGTGTCGGTGCGCGACGTTCAGAACATGGATGAAGTCAAGCGCACGATGAACGTTCCATCGGCGCTCCAGTCCTGCCACACCGCGGTCGTCGCGCGCTATGTCATCGAGGGACACGTGCCCGCCGATGTCCTCAAGAAGTTTTTGGCGGAGAAATCGCCCGCACTCGGTCTCGCCGTACCGGGAATGCCGACCGGATCACCGGGAATGGAAGGCGGACCAGCCGAGCACTACAAGGTGATCGCGTTCGATCGCGACGGGAAAACGCGCGTCTACGCCTCGCGTTGAGCTTACAAAACATTAGCGGGCTTTCTTCTTGCTCGCGTGTTTGAGACCGCTTGATTTCAGTGTCGCTGGCACTGCTGTCGCGGCCGCTGTTTTCTCATAGCCGGAACGTCCCATGTCTACCGCACGATACCTCGCCGCGCTGACGCTCCTCGCGGCGTTTGCTGCCCCGCTTTGCGCGCAATCAGCCGTCGCGCCGCCGAAAGCGAACGACCCGACAAACCGATTCGATATGACCGGCGCGCCCGACACATCGCTCTTCGCGCCGCTCAACCTGCCGACCGGAAACGTCTATCGCAGCGGGTCAGGAACGCCAGGCCCGCGCTACTGGCAGCAGCGCGTCGATTACGATCTGCATGGCACGCTCGATACGGCAGCGAAATCGCTCCAGGGCGAGATGACGCTTCGCTACACGAACAACTCGCCCGACACGCTGCGATTTCTGTGGTTCCAAGTCGAGCAGAATGCATTCAAGAATGGTTCGCTCAACTCATTCGTGTTCCCGGCCGAGTCACGCTTTGGCGCGCGAAATTTCGAGGGCGGCGATGTCATCGATCGCTTCAATCAGGTAACGGCCGGGAAAAAGTCGGCGCTCAAAATGCGCGTCGAAGGCACGGTGATGAAGGTCGATCTCGCCGCGCCGCTCGCGCCCGGCCAGGCGACGAGTTTCGACGTCGCCTGGCACTTCAACATTCCCGAGCACGGCGCTGATCGCATGGGGCGCGACGGCTCGTTGTTCGAGCTGGCGCAGTGGTACCCGCGTCTCTGCGTCTACGACGACCTGCGCGGCTGGAACACGGAGCCGTATCTCGGGCAAGGCGAGTTCTATCTCGAGTACGGTGACATCAATCTCTCGGTGACCGTTCCGGCAGGCTACATCGTGGCGGCGACCGGATCTCTTCAGAATCCCGCGGACGTGTTGACGCCCGCGGAAATTTCCCGACTTGCGCAGGCCGCGAAGTCGGAGACCCCAGTGCACATCGTCACGCAAGAGGAGCTGAAGAGCGGGGCCGCTCGTCCTCGCAAGACCGGTATGCAGACGTGGCGCTTCACGGCGCACAACGTTCGCGACGCCGTGTGGGCCGCGTCGCCAGAATACTTGTGGGATGCATCGGGCTGGCAGGGGCACATGGCGTTCGGCTACTATCGGCCCTCGGCGATCGAGACGTGGAAGGACGCAGCCGACATGTCGCGCATGTCGATCATGGAATACTCGGAGCGTTGGTTCCAATACCCCTATCCGCAGATCAGCGCCGTCGAGGGACCGATCAGCGGCATGGAGTATCCGATGCTCGCGATGGAAGACAAGAATCCCGACAAGTACGCGTTGTACAATGTCATCACGCACGAGATCGGCCACATGTGGTATCCGATGATCGTCGGATCGAATGAGCGAATGCATATGTGGCAGGACGAAGGGTTCAACACCTTCATCAATTACTTCTCCGAGGCGAAACGCTATCCGGAGAAAGGGTCGTACGAGGCGCGCGTGCGATCCGACCGCTCGCAGGTCGAGCAGTTCATGCAGCACAACGCCGATGAGCCGCTCGAGGTCCAGCCCGATCGCATCAATCCCAACCTCCTCGGCGAGAATGCGTATGTGAAAACCGCCGTCGGGTTGGCGCTGCTTCGGGAAGAGATTCTCGGGCCGCAAGCGTTCGACGAATCGTTCCGTGAGTACACGCGGCGCTGGGCGTTCAAACATCCCAGCCCGAGCGATTTCTTCAAGACGATGGAAGACGTGAGCGGCAAGCGCCTCGACTGGTTCTTCCGTGAATGGTTCCTCGAGAATCCGCACTTCGATCTGGCGATCGACACCGTGGCGCAGAAGCAGGTCGGCGACGTCGATTCCGTCGCCGTGCTGTTTGTGAATCACGCGCGCGGCGTGCAGCCGATCCGCGCCCGCTTCACCTTCGGCGACGGGACGACGCAAGACGTCAACTATCCGGCGGAAGTCTGGAGCACGAACACGACGGCCTACGTTCGCCGTTACGAGTTCAAGGGCAAGAAGGTGACGAAGATCCAGATCGATCCCGACAATCGGCTGGTCGACATCGACCGGACGAACAACGTGTGGCCGCGCGGGAGTTGATGGCCTAGCGCTTCTTCGTCAGGATCGTCCCGCGACAGTTCGAGGCGCCGCAGTTGCACGGATAGCGGCGCTTCGCCGCCGGTGTGTGGCGCTCGTCGAGCACGTACGCATAGTCGTACGCGAGCTCTTCGCCAGGCGCGATGTCGCGGATGGTCTCGATCCAGATGCGTCCGTCCTCCACGACCGCATCGCAGTTCGGATCGCACGAGTGATTGATGAAGCGCGCGTCGTTGCCGTCGACGGCGGCGTCGATCACGACATCGTCGTCGATCGCGAACAGGTAGGTGTGGTGGCGTTCGTCGACGCCGTCCGGGTACCGCGCGTCGGCCTCCGCCGGCGTGAGACGCTCGCCGGCGTATTCGATCAACCGTGTCCCAGCCGGGATGCGACGCGTCGCGAACGCGCCGAGTCCTTGCATCGGCGACGGACGGATCTCGAACGGCGGATCGTTGTCGGGCACGCCGGCCCCTGTCAGCGCGGCGTGTTCCGCGATTCGACCTGTGTCACGCCACCCGAGATGATGTACGCCATCACCGCCGCGGCGTCAGCGTCGATGCGGCGGACGCGCTCGACTGGGACGACGAGCATGTGGCCGGCGAGACCGTACGACTGCGGTATGTAGACGGTGACGTGACCCGTCACGCCGAGCGACGCCAGGGACTCCGATGTTAGAAACGCGATCGCCTTGACCATCCCATCTTCACTCAACGACACGAGCACGGGCTTATCGAACCGCCGCTTCTCGCCGACGAAGGCGTTCAGCATATCCTTGGTCGACGAGTACAAGAGTCGAACGAACGGCAATCGCTCCAGCACGCGATCGAGCGCGGCGATCACGCTGCGCGTGATCAGGCTCGACGCCATGAATCCCACGAGCGTAATGAGCACCAACGTCAGCGCGAAGCCCACCCCACGAATGGGGAGGCCCAGCCAGCTGTCGATCGTCCGAAAGATCACGATGCACACGTATACCGTGAGCGCCAACGGGGCGACGACGACGAGGCCGCGCAGGAAGTAAGCGAAGAGGCGAGACATTGGGGGATACTACCTCAAACTGCGAGACTAACAAAGAGCGGTGTTTGTTAGCTCCGGTCCTTGTTAATTCCGGTGTTCCTTCCCCTTTCCGCGAAGCCTGACAAACACCGCGAACCCCGCGGGCGTCCGAGTCCCATACGTCGGCACCAACGTCACCGGCAACAAATCGACCGACGTACGAGCGCCGAGCCCAATGGCCGCGTCGCCGAGCGAGCGAACATCACGGGTGACGCCGGCCGAGAGCGATCGCACCGTAAAAAGCTGAATCAGATCACCGCCGATGAAACCGAGATCGTCGCCGTTCTTCTGGACTTGCTCCGCCCGCACGGAGACCGCGGTGCGCTTCCCAAGCTCCAAGGTGCTCTCCAAGAGAACACTCGACGACATGTGGTACAGCTTCGTCGATACGGTCGTGTCGTGCGTGTGCTCGCGATCCGAATGATGATGGATGTTCAGTCCCCAGACCGCGGCACTCGACCACACACCGCCGGCAACGCCGCGATTCGCCGTGATCACTGAGGCACCGTAGCGCTGCATACCGAGGCCTGGCTCCAGCGGATCGTGGTCGGCCAGGTATCCACCCCACGCGGCGACGCTCACGCGACCGGACGGGAGCACCGTCAGGCGCCCGGAATACGAATCGAGCTTGGCGCCCTGATAGTCGAAGTTGAATCGATAGTCGTCCGGCTCGCGTCCATTGAACGCCGACCCTTCGAGCTTGACGGCGCGCGTGTAGAGCGATGCCGTGACCACACCAAAGCTTTCGTGCGCCGCGTCCTGCCAGTGATGGCTAAGCGGCGCGAACGGATCCGCCTCGGCCGAGGGCCGGTGCATGTATGCGACTGGGCCAAGCGCCGGCTCGCCGACGGCGGCCGCATAGATACCCGACGCGAATCCCCTTGTTAGAGAATGGTCATAGGCGACAGCGGCCTCCATGACGAGATCGTGTGGATGCTGGTAATTGACCAGCCGCGCGCCACGAGACGTTCCCCCGGTTTGCAGCAGTTCAGGATAGCCTCGCTTGCCGAGCGCCAGCGCTTCCAGGCTCGTCATCAGATTCACGCGAAACAGACCGCCCCCTACTCCTCGAGCGGCCATGAGCATCTCCCAATCGGTGAGCCCGACTTGGGTATCGCCGCGGCGCGTACCCTGATGATCGAGTTGGCCGACGGCATTGCCGTGAAGCATCAGCATCCAATCGCCGATCGTCCGATGCGCCGCGTGCATCGGCGATGAATCGGGGAGCCACGACGTGGCTGAGCCGTAGCGCGAAGACGGAATGCCGAGCGGCGCCGTCGCCGACGACATCTCCATTCCAGGCATACGCGACATGTCATGCTGAGCCCGCAGTGCCGACGGGGACGAGCAGAGTACTCCGCATACGCTGAGAGCGAACGCGGCTTTTGACGATTGACTCACCGGGAACCTTGCTGGAGGGAATGGCCTTGCCCTTGCCCGCATTCGTATCCGGACCGCCCGTCGGCGGTTCCGTTCGATTTCAAACCGCGAGGTCGCAATGGACAACCAAAAAGGCGAGCAGCAGGGCGCGCAAAAGCACGCGGAAGGTCAGCACGGCGACAAGACGCACACTGAATTCATCGAGGGTCTTCATGGACGGCACGGGGGAAGCGAGGAATCGGAGGGAGCACCGCAAGGACAAAACGACTTCGACGAATTCGGCCGACCGACGCCTGGACATCATCGCCTCGACGAGGACCGCGAGCAACATGACGAAGCCGAGAAAAACAGCGAAGCCAACCGGCTCCGCCGCTGATTTCATCCCGCCACGACCGACGATCGCCAGGCTCCGAGCTGCGTCGAAAGGCTGTCAGGGATGCGACCTGTTCAAGGTCGGCACACAGACGGTCTTCGGCGAGGGCCCGAGCACCGCGCACGTGATGGTCGTCGGCGAGCAGCCGGGTGACATGGAAGATCGCGCGGGCAAACCATTCGTCGGTCCATCGGGAAAGCTGCTCGATCGGGCATTCGACGGCGCCGGGATCGACCGCGACGACGTGTACGTCACGAATGCGGTGAAGCACTTCAAGTGGGCCAAGGATGCACGCACGAAGCGGCGCATTCACAAGACGCCGAACGCCGGTGAGATTCGGGCCTGCTTCCCATGGCTGCAGCAGGAGATCGCGCTCATTCAACCGCGGGTGATCGTCTGCCTCGGCGCGACCGCGGCGAAGGCCTTGCTCGGCCGTACGTTCAGCGTCATGAAAAGTCGCGGAAAGCCAATCGAGTCCGAGCTCGCGCCGGCGGTCTTCGCCACCGTGCATCCGTCGTCGGTGCTGCGGGCGCCGCCCGACGAGCGTGTTCGCGCTGAGAAGATGTTCATGGCGGACGTGCGAGCGGTGGGACGTTATCTGGCCAAGGCCGCGCCGGAGCGAACGACCCAGCGGGCGCGTAAGTTTTCCGGATGGTCAACCATCGCCCATCCGTCCGCCATCTCAAGCGCGTCGACCCCGTCCTCGCGCGAGTGATCGAGCAGGTCGGTCCCTGCCGCATCCAGCTGCGGACCGAAGGCACGCACTTTCAAGCGCTCACCCGCTCGATCGTCTATCAGCAGCTGTCCGGAAAGGCCGCCGGCACGATCTTGTCGCGCTTCAACGCGTTGTACCCCGACAATCTGCCGCACCCCGAGGCGATCGCCGCGACGAGCGACGAACAGCTCCGGGCGGTCGGTTTGTCGCGGCAGAAGATCGGCTACATGAGAGATCTCTCATCGAAGGTGATGAGCGGCGACCTTCCGCTCGACGCCGTCGAGCACATGACCGACGACGATCTCATCGCGCATCTGGTTCAGGTGAAAGGAATCGGCCGTTGGACCGCGCAGATGTTCCTCATCTTCCGACTCGGCAGGCCAGACGTGCTTCCCGAGCTCGATCTCGGGATCCAAAATGCCATCCGCAAGGCATACCGCATGCGAAAGCGTCCGACACCCAAGCAGGTCAAGCGGGTCGGCGCCAAATGGAGTCCACACAGCTCCGTCGCGGCGTGGTATCTCTGGCGATCGTTGGAGAATGGTGATGGACAACTCGGAGCCGAATAGCCGGGGCCGCTAGCGCAATGGCAGGCGCTGCGGTATTTGCCGATACGCAGCGTAAGATGGTTCGTCTTTTCCCATACGCAGTGGATCAGACATCGTCGTGGCGCCATTGAATCCGTCGGCAAACTCTCGTTCGCCATCGCGGCCTGTTCAGCGACCGCGATCCCTTCCGCTCGAGCGGAAGCTGCCGCTGCTCAACCTCGGGCTGTTCGGACTCGTCCTCGCCGCGTCGCTCAGTACTTCCTACTACGAGATAAGACACTCGGCCGAACTGTCGGCCGGGGAGCGTCTCGCCGGACTTTCACAAGTCCTCGGCTCGCTCGTCGAGCAGCAGACCAATGCGCGGCTCGTGTTGATGCGCCGCATCTCTCGCGATTCGGGCGTCCAACGTGCCCTGCGCACACCAGATCGCCTGCCCGAAGCCGGGGTGACCAAGACCCTCGCCGCGCTGATCACCGCTCCGACGGATTCCACGACTCCGCCGCAATTGTGGCGACCCGACGGACAGCCGGTGGGAAATCTCAAGCTGGAGATACCGGCTGACGTTCAACAATTGCGCGACGAGGTGCGCCAGCAAGGAAGCGCAGACTCGGGACGTGTCGGCCGGTTGCACGCCGCGGGTGGACGCGCTTCGCTCTGGATGGCCGTACCCGTGCGGGAGCGGGATGGTCAACTGCTAGGCTTCGTCGCTCAGGAGCGTCGGATCGCCAGCAATCCGCGCGCGGCGCAACCACTTCGCGACCTGATCGGTTCCGACATCGATTTCTACTTCCGCAACGCCGACGATAACACATGGGTCCTACTGACCGGGGCAAGCGTCGCGCCGCCGACTGCATCGCGACCGTTTCTCGACACACTGAATCTCTATACGCACGGCGACAAGGGCGACTTCCTCGCGTCGACGGCGAGAATTCGCGGGACGCCACTCATGATCACCGTCGAGCGACCGATGCGCATGATCCTCGCTCGACCGACGGCGATGATTCGAGTTCTCATAGTTGCCGGCGTCCTGCTCGCGGTAATCGGCGCAATGATCGCGCTGCTCATCAGTCGCCAACTCGTCCGTCCCCTCGGTGAATTGACCGACGCCGCCGAAGCGATGGCGCACGGCCACTATTCGCGGCGCGTCAGCGCCGGCGGAACCGGCGAGATCGACCGACTCGCAGGCGCGTTCAACCGGATGGCTGAACAAGTCCAAGAGGCCGCCGACGAATCGGCACTTGCCGTCGAACGCCTCACGAAGTCGATGAAGACCGAGGAATTCCTCGCCGAGGCGAGTCGAATTCTCGCCGGCTCGCTCTCCGACGACACGCTGATTCCCGACCTCGCACGGTGTTGCGTACCGCGGCTCGCCGACTACTGCACGATCCACGTCGCCGACGACGAAGGAATCATTCGTCGCGTCGAGACCGTTCATTACGACCCCCTGAAACAAGGCGCCGTTCGCGCGCTGGTCAAACAGTACGAGTATCGCGTCGACGGGCCGGGAGAAGTTCCGACGGTCGTTCGAACGCAGCAACCGGTCATCATTGAACGGCTCGATCTCCCGTCGATTCGCGGTGTGGCGCGAGATGAGGCGACCGCGCGACTCCTCGATGAAGTCCGCCCAACGTCGTTCATGTGCGTTCCGCTGGTCGCGCGCGGTCGCGCGTTCGGAGCGATGTCGTTTACCATGACCGACTCCGGACGAACGTTCGGTCAAGAGGATCTCGAGCTGGCGAGCGAAGTCGCGCGACGCACAGCCGTCGCGATCGACAATGCCGTGATCTATCGGCGGTCGCTCTCGCTCCGCCTCGAGGCCGAAGCCGCCAGCAACGCGAAATCGGATTTTCTCGCCAAGATGAGCCACGAGATCCGCACGCCGATCAACGCGATGATGGGTTACGCCGAGCTGCTCGAGATGAGGATCGCTGGACCGGTCACCGAGATGCAGGCGAAGCAACTGAGCCGGATTCGCGCCAGCGGCGAGCATCTCACGTCGCTTGTGAACGAAATTCTGGATCTCGCCAAGATCGAATCAGGCCGGATGGGCGTGGAGCCCACGCTCGGCATCGCCGGAGACGCGGCTGACGCGGCCCTCAACCTCATCCGTCCGCAAGCGTCGACGAAGGGAATCGACTTGGTCGCGAAAGCAATCGGCGATCCACGCGCCGAATATCTCGGCGATCCGCAACGGGTTCAGCAAATTATTACGAACCTCCTCTCCAATGCCGTCAAGTTTACCCCCGCCGGCGGGAGCGTCTCGATTCGTTGCGGTTCCGCGAACCACGCGCCGATCTCCACGACGAATGGTACGGCAAGCTGGACTTGTATCACTGTCCAGGATACCGGAGTTGGAATCGCCGAAGATGATCAGGACAGAATCTTCCATCCGTTCGTGCAGGTAGACGTCGGCTACACCCGCTCGCATGGCGGGACGGGCCTCGGCCTCACCATCAGCCGAAATCTGGCACAGATGATGGGTGGCGATATCAGCGTCGAGAGCGTCATTGGAGAGGGTTCCCGGTTCACGCTGTGGCTGCCCTCGCCCAATTCCTGCATTTAGAAGCGTAGACAGCTGCGGCGGAGCTTGCCATGCGAAATGACAATCGATCAGGAAAATACGGGCGCCCCGGGCGCCTATTTGTAGCGGCCAGTCTCGTCGTGACAACGATGCTGCCCGCGGTCGTCGTCGCGCAGAAAACACCGACGGACTCGGTTCGCGATACGACGCACTCTCAAAAGCAGGCGCCGTTTTTCACGCACAAGGATGTCATTCTCGCCGGTCTCTTCGCCGGAGCGACGCTTCTTGCCGCGCCGTTCGATCGACGTGCCGCGTTGCAGCTGCAAGACTCCAGCACGCAGGCAAATCACTTCCTGAAGAACACTTCGACCGGCGTCGAGCTCATCGCGAGCCCGGGAGCGTACGTCATCGGAGGAACGCTGTACGCCGTGGGAAGACTGGGCCGCTACGATCGAGTTGCTGACCTAGGACTGCATGGCACCGAGGCCGTGCTTTTTGCCCAAGGTGTGACGTACATGCTGAAGGGTGTTGTCGGACGAAGTCGGCCATTCATGACCAACGCAAAGGACCCAGATGATTTTCACCTCGGGAAAGGTTTCTCCTCGGGTGACTGGTCGTCGTTCCCGTCTGGCCACACGAGTACAGCTTTCGCGGCCGCAGCCGCCGTGACGAACGAATCGACGCGCTGGTGGCCCAACTCCACGTGGGTCGTTGGCCCACTCATGTACGCCGGCGCAACCGCCGTGGGACTTTCGCGCATGTATCACAACAAACACTGGGCGAGCGACGTCGCGTTGGGCGCCGCGATCGGGACGTTCAGCGGGCGGAAGGTCGTACAATATCAGCACGGCCACCCAGGAAACCGCCTCGATCAACTTCTGTTGCGGACGTCGATCGTGCCGAACGGCCACGGCGGTGGCTTGCTGTCCGTGACGCTTCCGACGCCTTGAAGCGTCGCGCCGCGCCGCCGGATGAATCGGCGAGCGCGGCGCTGCACGTCAGCGCGATCGCCGCGCCGAGCAACCACCCACCGACGACGTCGGTCGCCCAGTGCTCGTCGTCGATCACGCGATACGCGCCCATCACCGTCGGTGCGATCGACGCAATCGCGACGGCGCCCGGCAGAGAAATGAGACGCCGGCGTCGAAGTACGTATGCGGTCGTCAACGCCAAAGCCGTCGCACCAGTCGTGTGGCCGCTCGGATAGCTATCGTTGCGAGGCTTCACGCCTCGGCGACGTGGACGTCGGCGCGTGTACACGAGCTTCGCCGCACGATGCACCAACCACCCCAGCCAGGCCGATGTCACGATCGCCGGACCACCACTCCGGCGGCGCCGGTGGAGTCCGTACGCCGTCGCATAGGCGATGGCGATGTAGCCGCCGGGCAATCCGAGCGGGAAGAGCGGCCAAAGGAGTTTCTTCATCGAGCGGACTGGACGCGATCGAGCAACACGTCGCACCCGCCGATCGATCAACGGCGGATCGTCGTCTCCTAACGCGCGAGCCAGAAGCATCGTCGAGCCGAGCGCCGCAGCCGCGATCGCAAGCTCAGCTGCGACGTCGCGGGACGTCCGAAGAACTTGGTGGGGTCGCGCAATCGGTTTTTTCGTCATCATGTCTCGGCGTCAATCATTGCGGCGTTCGAGCGAGCACAACACCACACGAATTGTTAGACTTCGAACGTCGCCTCTCATTCCCTTCTGTCAATGCCGGTGTCAATGCTGGATACGACCGTCCCCGTCGAAGTCACCGATCCCGTCAACGCGCGCATCCTCGCGGTGTCCGAAGATCGCATCGCCGGATTCCTCACGGATCCATTCGCGGAAATCGCAAAGCAAGCGTCGCTCGATGTCGCCACCGTCCGCGAACGTCTCCGCGCAATGCTGGCTGCGGGCACGATCCGTCGCATTCGACAAACACTGATGGCGACCAATCTCGCTCCGGGCGCCCTGGTCGCGTGGAGAATCGCCAACGACAGACTGGATGCGGCCTTCGATTTCTTGGCGAAGCAGGATCCGTTCTCCGGTCACGTCGTCATTCGATCGACCGACGCGGAGACGCCGGGCTCGGCATATCGGCTGTGGACGACGCTCAAGGTTCCGCAAGGGTTCTCGATGGGCGATCACTGTGAGCTCCTCATGCGTCGAATCGGCGCCGAGGCGTATCGCGCCATGCCGGCGAAGCGTCTGTTCGCGCTGGGTGTCGGCCATGTTCGACGAAAGGGAATGGAGCCCGGCAGCAAAAGCGATGAGCTTGGCGTCGTCATCGATACGAACGTCGTCGAGTTGAGTGATCTCGATTGGCGCGTGCTCGAGTCGCTCAAGCGCGAATTCGCGGTCGACGAGATCGTCGATGATCCATGGATCGCGCGTGCCGCGGAAGCCGGCGTGTCTCGCGATGAATTCGTTCGCGTCGCGCGCTCGCTCAACGAGCGCGGCGTGATCGGTCGATTCTCGACGTTCTTGGAGCACGTGAAGCCGTCAGCCGGCGGGACGCGTGTGACCCGCTACAACGCGCTCTTTCACTGGCGCGTCCCGGAAGGCCGCGAGATCGAAGCAGGCAGAGAAGTTGGTCGCCACCACATTCTGACGCATGCGTATTGGCGCGAGGGCGGCCCCGAGTTCGCGAACGTCAACATCATGGCAGTCGCGCACGGCACCGATAAGGAACTGGTTCTCGCACACAAAGCCGCGATCGATGCGCATCTCACGTCGGTGGGTATGCCAGTTCTCTATACGAACGTGTTCTGGGGCGGTCGAAGCGAGATCAAGCCGTCGGAAATCTCGCCGCGGGCGTACGCACAATGGAAAACCAGGGTGGAGGGTTGAGGGTGGAGGGTGGAGGGTCGGTGTGTGGCGCTGCGCGCCACTCTTTGAACGGCACGCCACCCTCCACCCTCGCTCTACCAGACGGCAACGCCCCACGGGCGGCCCCCGACCTTGATCGTCGCGACAACACGGTTGGTCGACGTATCGATCACCGACACATCGTTCGACAATCCGTTTGCCGTATAGACGTAGCGGCCGTCGACGGTGATCGCCACGCCCCACGGCCGTTTTCCGACTGGCACACTCGCCAGCGTCTTGTACGACTTCGCGTCGATCACTGAGAGGGTACCCGTCCGGCCGCTCGCGACATAAACGCGCTTTCCGTCCGGCGCGACGACGACGCCAACCGGTTTTCCTTCGCCGCGATCGATCGGGATCGTCGTGATGATATCTCGTGTCTTTGTGTCGATGACCGTGACCGTGCCGCCGACCTCTGCGGTCACGAACGCGCGCGATCCGTCGGGAGTGAACGCGGCGGCGCGTGGTCGGAGATCGACCAATAGGTTCGCGACCACTTTGTTGGCGTGTGCGTCGATGATGGAGACGCTGTTGCTCGTTTCGCTGGTGACGTAGACCCATCGCCCGTCGGGACTGACCGCGACGCCTTCTGGCTCGATGCCGACGACAAGCGTCGCGATCTGCTTCCTCTTTTGCAGGTCGATCACCGTCGCCGTGCCGCCATCCTCGTTCGACGCGTAGATGCGCACTCCATCGGGTGTGATCGCGAACTGTTCCGGGTCGGATCCGATCCGATATGTCGCAATGACTTTCTTGCTGGCAACGTCGACGGCAACGATGGCGTCCGCGCTCCCCTCGAGCTGCGGCTTGTCGTCGCTCACGGCGACGTAGAGCCGTTTCCCGTCCGGACTCAAATGAATGCCGCGGGCACGGCCGCCGACCGGAATCGTGGCGATCACCGTGTTTGTCGCGATGTTGACGACGCTCACGTCGTGCGAGAGCTCATTGCTGACGAAGAGCAAACCAGGCGGCTGTGTCATTGCGGTCGGCGTGCGCGGCGGCAGTATCAACGGCAATAGCACGACGACGAGCCACCGCCGGCCGCTCACGGTGACATCCTGCACGCGGAACGAGCCGCCGTCGTGCCCAGTCGATCGAGTACTTCGCGCGACGATTCCTCGTCCGATCCCGTGGCAGGCATTTCGGCGATGACTCGCGTCGAACCGTCCGTCCCGCTGCTCACGACATAGAGCGGCTGTCGGAGCTGATGATCCCACACCCTGAAGCTGAGCGGTCGCCCCTTGTGTCCGTCGAATCGCGTGCCGTCGCGAACCATGTATTGCATGAGCATTCTCGAATCGGTCGACCGCGCGCGCAGCGACGATTCCCACAAGATCTTGATGGCGACCCAGCCGAGCCACGCGTCGGCGGTCATCGCGCGCCCGAACCGCGAACGAAATCGTTCGTTGAGCGTGTCGGCACCAAACCGCGTCAGCGATGGATCCCATGCGGCCGCCTTCGCGTCGGCCGGCGCGTTCGCTTGGGCCAGGGCGTCACGATACATCTCGTCGCTGGGCGCGACGTGAAACATTGTCGCCTGGCAGTCTCGGCCTCGAAGGCTGTCGCTGGGACAACTCAGGTTCATGAACCCGATTTCCGCACGCTCGGCTGCTCTGGCCGATGCCAAACAGTCCTCGATCGAGCCGCTCCCGAGCACCGCTGATAGTTGTCGATCGCCTAGTGACGACTGAGTCACTTGCAGCAGCTCGATCGAACCGCCAAACAATCCCGCCGCGTGCTTCGCCTCGTCGACGCCGAGCTGAACTCCAAGCTGACGTGTCGCCGCCGCGTCGTCTGTCCCCGACGATGGCAGCATGCCGATTCGCAACGGCGATGGCGGCAGTCCCGCACTCGCGGACCAGCGCGCGAATGGAGTCGCGAGCGCTGTGAGAGCGGCGCGATGCACGAATGCTCGTCGCGTGATCGGATGGGTCATTGGAAAGACCGTTTCGACCCTTGCAAAGCGTAGGCCCGATCCGATTGCGTCCTGTTTTCAACACGCGTGTGTGGATTTTCACTCTCCCGCGCTTGGGCGATCGAACGGCACGATTCGGAACGGATCCTGCGTTCGCGTTTTTTCGTCCAAAAATGGGCCAACGGTCGGATGGGAGGCGTCAACGTGCGACACCAAAAGATCGAAGGCGACTGCATCCGGTATTTGTTGTGCGTCGTCGCGCTCGCGGGCACGGCGTGCCGATCCGAGCCTTCGCGCTCCCTGGGCAGCACGAACGTCCAGGTCGGAACCGCGCCGGCGAACGGCGAAGTCGACTTACCGGCCGACGACGGTCAATGGATACGTCCGGCGAAGGACTATGCGTCGACTCGGTTCAGCGCACTCACGGAAATCAACTCGTCCAACGTCAAGACCCTGCGCGCGATCGCCACGTTCTCGACCGGCGCGCTGCGGGGACACGAGTCGGCGCCGATCGTCGTCGGTGGCACGATGTACATCATTACGCCATTCCCGAACATCGTCTACGCGCTCGATCTCACGAAACCAGGCTTCCCGGCGAAATGGTCGTTCAATCCGAAGCCGGAGCTCGCGTCACAGGGCGTCGCCTGCTGCGACGTCGTCAACCGCGGTCTCGTCTATGACGCCGGTAAGCTTTTCTTCAACACGCTCGACGATCACACGATTGCGCTCGACGCCGCAACGGGAAAGCCGGTCTGGAACGCGAAGGTCGGCGACATCAACATCGGCGAGACGATCACGATGGCGCCCCTCGTGGTCAAGGGGAAAGTGCTCGTCGGCGATTCGGGCGGCGAGATGGGCGTGCGCGGCTGGCTCAAGGCGCTCGATGAGAATTCTGGTAACGTGGTCTGGACGGCCTACCACACTGGTCCGGACCGGGACATCCTGATCGGACCAAACTTCAAGGCCTTTTACGCGAAGGATCAGGGCAAGGATCTCGGTGTGAGCTCGTGGCCGCCTGACATGTGGAAGATCGGCGGCGGCACCACGTGGGGCTGGATCTCCTACGACCCAGATCTCGATCTCATCTTCTACGGCACGGCGAATCCCGGTCCCTGGAATCCTGAGGTGCGCCCGGGCGACAACAAGTGGACGTCGAGCATCTTCGCGCGAAAGCCCGAGACGGGTGAGGCGGTCTGGGCATACCAGTTCTCTCAACACGATCTCCACGACTACGACGGGATCAACGAGCAGATTCTCGTCGATCTCCCGATCAACGGGCAGACGCGGAAAGTGCTGATCCGTCCAGAGCGCAACGGCTACATCTACGTCATGGATCGGACGAACGGCCAGGTCATCTCCGCGCAGCCGTACGGTTTTATCAACGCGACAACCGGCGTCGATCTCAAGACCGGCGCGCTCCAGTACAACCCTGACAAAGAGACGAAAGTCGGACGCGTGGTGCGCGAGATTTGTCCCGCCGCGCCCGGCATGAAGGATTGGCAACCCTCCGCGTATTCGCCCAAAACCGGTCTACTTTACATCCCGCATCAGAATTTGTGCATGGACGAGGAGGGTATCTCGGCGAACTACATCGCCGGAACGCCGTACGTTGGGATGAACGTGAAGATCTATCCGGGACCGGGCGGCAATCGCGGCGAATACGAAGCATGGAATCCGCAGACCGGCAAACAGGTCTGGGCAATCAAGGAAGACCTGCCGGTGTGGAGCGGCACGCTCGTGACGGCCGGCGACATTGCCTTCTACGGGACGATGGACGGCTGGTTCAAGGCCGTCGACGCGCGGAGTGGCACGCCCCTGTGGCAATTCAAAACCGGCTCCGGCATCATCGGCCAGCCGATCACGTATAAAGGGCCTGACGGACACCAGTACGTCGCCGTGTTGTCGGGCATCGGTGGCTGGGCGGGCGCGATCGTCGCCGGCGGCCTCGATCCCCGCGACTCGTCCGCCGCCGGCGGTTTCGTCAACGCCACGCGCGATCTGCCGCAGAAGACGACAAAGGGCGGAATGCTCTACGTGTTTGGCCTATGATCGCGTCAGTCAGCATACCGCCGTCGACGCAGTCTGCCGAGAAACGCTCCGCTCGCGACGTCTCACAGTGGCAAGAGCTGGTGTTGCTCCTTGTTCCGTTTGCCGTGCTGCTGATCGGCGCCGGCGGCGGTCCCGCCACCTCGCTGTTGGCGAAAACCGCTGGCGATCGTTCGGCGCTCCGCGTCTGCGCCGATCCGAACAACCTCCCGTTCTCGAACAGCGCCCGCCAAGGCTTCGAGAATCAGATCGCCGAGTTGATTGGACGCGAGCTGCACAAGCGGGTCGAGTACACGTGGTGGGCGCAACGCCGCGGCTTCGTTCGCAACACGCTGAACTCCGGTGTCTGCGATCTCGTCGTCGGCACGGCGTCGGGAATGGAGATGCTCGCGACGACTCGTCCCTACTACAAGTCGACCTACGTTTTCGTGGCGCGCCACGATCGCCAGTTGGGAATTCGTTCGTTCGATGATCCCAAGCTCAGACATCTCAAGATCGGCGTGCAGTTGATCGGCGACGATTTCGCGAACACACCGCCAGCCCACGCACTCGCGAATCGCGGCATGACCAACAACCTCGTCGGTTACACGGTCTACGGCGACTATCGTGTCCCAAATCCGCCGGCGCGAATCGTCGAGGCGGTCGCCAAAGGCGACGTCGACATCGCCGTCGTGTGGGGCCCGCTCGCCGGGTACTTCGCGCGTCGATCGAGTGTTCCCCTCGATGTTGTCCCTGTCACACCGCGCGTCGATCTGCCGTACCTGCCGTTCGTGTTCGACATCGCCATGGGGGTTCGGCGTGGAGACTCGACGTTCCGCGCGCAACTCGACGAGATCATCGCGCGACGACGGCCGTCGATCGACAGTGTGCTCGACGCCTACAGTGTCCCGCGGGTCGACGCCGCGATGAATGCATCGACCGGACGATGATGCCTATGCCGACACGTATTCCGAACGTCCACTGGCTCCTTGCCGCCGCGATCGTCGTGACGTCGGTCTCGTGTGAGCGCGAGGAGCGCCGGCTCAACCAACGGCCGCCCAATCCACCCGTAGTCTTCGTCTCGCAGTCCCCGCTGCAGCCAGGACCGACCCTCGTCACCGATAGCGCGGAAGGCGCGTTCGACGACAATGCGTACGGGACGGCGCAAGGACAGCAACTCTACGGTCGAATGAACTGCAGTGGCTGTCACGCGAACGGTGGCGGCGGCATGGGCCCGGCGCTCATGGACGACGAGTGGATCTACGGTAGCTCGCCAAATCAGATCTTCGCCTCGATCGCCGAGGGCAGAGCGAACGGAATGCCGTCGTGGAAATATCGGTTGACGAACGAACAGATCTGGCAACTCGTCGCCTACGTTCGCTCGTTGAGTGGCCTCACTCCAAAGGGCGCTCGCCCCGCTCGCGATGATCACATGATGGTCAAGCCGGCGCCAAACCAAACGCCGAACGCCAAACCCAAGACCACCGGGCTCCCTGGAGCCTCGCAGCATCCTTGAGCCATGCACTCGGTCTTCGATCCCAGCTCACCGCAAGCGAGGGCCGTCGCACACCTCTGGTGGTGGATGCTTGGCGTCGGCGGAACGATCTGGATCGGTGTGTCGATCGTCGCGATCTACGCCGCGTTCGCTCGGCGCGGCCGGCGCGAATCCGACGATCTCCTCCACGTCCCCGACGAGACGCAACGCCGAATCGAGCGCCTCGTGTCGACGGGTGTGGCGGCCACGATGCTCGTTCTGGTTGGATTTCTCGTCTACGATTTCTCCGTTGGCCGAGCGCTCGCGCAGCACCCGGAGCGCGGATTGACGATCGACGTCACCGGCCATCAGTGGTGGTGGGATATCCAATACGAGAATCCTGATCCCAGTCGCGCGCTGCACACCGCGAACGAAATCCATGTGCCGGTGGGTGAGCCGATTCAGTTCAAGCTGCGCGCCGCCGACGTGATCCATAGCTTTTGGGCGCCGAATCTCAGCGGCAAGCGAGACTTGATCCCCGGTTACATGAGTACGCTGTGGTTCAAGGCCGACACCGCTGGTGTGTACCGCGGCCAGTGCGCCGAGTTCTGCGGGCTGCAACACGCGAAGATGTCGTTCTACATCGTCGCCGAGCCGCGCCCGAAGTTCGAGGCGTGGCTCGCCACGTCGTCCGAGGCGCACCAGACACCGACCGACTCGACCCTCGTTGGTGGCGAGCGCGTCTTTCTCAGCAGCGGATGCGCCGTGTGCCACACGATCAGCGGGACGCAGGCCTTCGCCACCGTGGGACCGAATCTGTCGCACTTTGCGTCGCGCACGACGATCGCAGCCGGAACGCTCCCCAACACGAGCGTGAATCTGGCCCGCTGGATCTTGAATCCGCAGGTGATCAAGCCGGGGGCGGACATGCCGGCCGTCCCGCTCCAACCGCCACAAATGAACGCGCTCGTCGCCTACTTGGAGTCGCTCAAATGAGCGAGCCGGCCCGTCAGCTGCCGACCACCACGACACTCGATGACGACACCGTCGCGCGCGACGCAGCACGCCTCGACAACCTGTGGCGCGATCGCTCAGGTGTCTGGGGCTGGCTCACGGCGGTCGATCACAAGGTGATCGGCAAGCGATACATCATCACCGCGTTCTTGATGTTCATCGCCGGCGGACTCGAGGCGGCATTGATGCGCGCGCAGCTGGCGCGGCCCGAGAGCTCGCTGATCGGGCCCGACCGCTACAACCAGCTTTTCACCACGCACGGCACGACGATGATGTTCCTCTTCGCCGTTCCGATGATGACGGCAATGGGCGTCTACTTCGTGCCGCTCATGGTCGGCGCGCGCAGCATCGCGTTTCCGCGACTCAACGCGTTTGGGTATTGGACCTACGTCGTCGGCGTCGTGTTCATGTACGTCTCGTTGTTCCTGAACATGGGCCCCGACGCCGGGTGGTTCGCCTACGTGCCGCTGTCTGGGCCGGCGTACTCGCCCGGGCACCGCATCGACGTCTGGGCGCAGGTCGTGACCTACACCGAGATCGCGGCGCTCGTCGCCGCGGTAAACGTCATCGTCACCGTGTTCAAGATGCGCGCACCGGGCATGTCGCTCAACCGCATCCCGCTCTTCGTGTGGGCGCAGCTCGTCGTCGCATTCATGATCGTGTTCGCGATGCCGGCCGTTGCCGCCGGGAGCACGCTGATGCTCGCGATGGACCGCGCGGTCAACACACATTGGTTCAACTACGCCGAGGGCGGCGATGTGTTGCTGTGGCAGCACATCTTCTGGTTCTTCGGGCACCCCGAGGTCTACATCATCTTCCTGCCGGCACTCGGCTTCATCACGCCGATCGTCGAGACGTTCTCGCGCCGCAAAGTTTTCGGCTACACGGCGCTTGTCATGTCGAACATCACGACGGCGTTCTTCGCGTTCGGTCTGTGGGTACACCACATGTTCGCGACGCCGGTGCCGGAGCTCGGCCAGAGTCTGTTCACCGCGGCGAGCATGCTCATCGCCATTCCTACGGCAGTGCAGATCTTCTGCTGGATCGCGACGATGTGGTCGGGCCGTACTCAGTTCGCGACGCCGCTGCTCTTCGTGCTCGGATTCATCTTCACATTCGTGAACGGCGGAATCACCGGGGTGATGCTCGCCTCCGTCGCGTTCGACAAGCAGGCGCACGACACGTTCTTCGTGGTCGCTCACTTGCACTACGTTCTGCTCGGCGGCGGGGTGATGCCGTTGTTCGCGGCGTTCTATTACTGGTTCCCTAAAATCACCGGCCGTATGCTCGGCGAGACGCTGGGCAAGTGGCACTTCTGGCTGTTTGTCATCGGCGTGAACGTCACGTTCTTCCCGATGCACATTCTCGGGCTGAATGGCATGCCGCGACGCGTGTACACGTATCTCGCGGCAAGCGGTTGGGGTCCGCTCAATCTCCTCGCAACGGTTGGCGCGGTGACGATCGCGACGTCGGTGTTGCTGTTCGTCATCAACGCGATCAAGAGTTGGATCGGCGGCGAGGTGGCGGGTCCGGATCCCTGGAAGTCGTCCGGTCTCGAGTGGGCGGTGTCGTCGCCGCCGCCGAGTTTCAATTTCTTGCATACGCCGATCGTGACCAGCCGGCATCCATTGTGGGACACGAGCCTCGATCAACCTGTCGCGACAGGGTTGAGCATGGACCGACGCGAGGTGCTCGTGACCACCGTGTTCGACGCGCGACCGGACTATCGGCATCACCACCCCGATGGATCGATCTGGCCGCTGTTTTTGGCGCTCTGCATGGCGATCACCTTCATCGGGTCGATCTTCACGCCGTATTTGGTTCTCGCGGGCTTGGGCATGGCCCTGGTCGGAATGGCGGGCTGGGGATGGGTGAGCACTAACGAGGCCGGAGCAGAACGCGTGGCCGCACCGCGCCCGGTGACCGAGGGATTATGAGACCGCTTCGACCCACGGTCGACGTCGCGGAGCTGCCGACGGTGACGTTCGGTCACCGCAGCTTGATGTGGTGGGGCACGCTCGGCTACATGATAATCGAGGGATGGACGACGGCGTTGCTCGTCGTATCGTACCTCTATTTGCGGCAAAACTACGATGCATGGCCGCCACTCAGAACACCGTATCCGAGTTTGCTCATTCCCACGATCAATCTCGCGATCATGATCGTCAGCCTCGCGCCGACGTATCTGACCGCGGTGGCCGCCAAAAAGCTCGACGAGGGCGGCGTGAGACGATGGCTGCTCATCTCAACGATCATCGCGCTGCCGATTATCGTGCTGCGCTGGTGGGAATTGTGGGCGCTC
>DASYSU010000103.1:0-5404 GCA_036002925.1 Gemmatimonadaceae bacterium
CGCTTCGCGATCGATTTCGGCCGACAGCTCTTCGTCCGGCTCGGCAGCCAACATCTCCTCGAGCTCGCGCGCGCTCTGCACGCGACCACTCATCGCGTCGAAGGGATCGATCCAGGCTTTGAGTGTCTTGACTTGCTGCACCGCCGTCTGGGCGTTCTGCTGATCGTTCCAGAACCCCGGCGCCGACATGCGCTCCTCGAACTGCCTCAGCGTGTCGCGCTTGGCATCCAGGTCAAAGATACCTCCGCAGCTCGGCGAGTCGCTCGGCGTATTGCCTGAGCTGTCGCGCGCGCTCGCTCTCTGCCATGTGTCGCTCCTGTATGACACGAGCCGTCCCGCGTTCGCGGCAGACGGCTCGCATGTGAACTGTGCTGTGTTCGAAAGATAGTCACACCACCGATGCCGTGTACACTGCACGACCCGGGGCGATCAGAACAGCCGCTGTCCCCCGGCCAAGATGTCGTTCAACGCATCTTGAAAGTGCGTCGTCGAATCAGCGAAGTCCTTTCCGACCTGATCGACGTACTCCTCGTAGCTCTTCTTGATCTCCTCGCGGAACAAGTCCTTGAGCGTCCCATCGCGAAGACCTTCGTCGCGACGTTGCGGGAAGTACGTGACGAGGTCCGAGACGAGCGCGCGCGATAGACGTCGCGCCTTCGCATTGGGATCATTCGCCAAGAACGGATTGATCGGCGTTCGAGTCGGCGTCGGCATCGATTCACGTGGCGGTGCCGGTGGCGCGATCGGCGGCTGTGACATCGCGCCAGACGGTCGCATGCCGCCGCTTGGCCGTGCCGGCGCCGACGGCATGGCCGGAGTCGGGCGGGCCGGCGGAACTGGCGGCATTGTCGGTCGTGGCGCAAACGCCGGCGGTCTGACTCCTGCCGCCGACGGCGGAAGAGAGCTCGCCGCGGGAGTCCCCTTCATCGGTCTCGGCGGAAACATCACCGGTCGCGCGGCTGGCGCGCCCACGGGGGGCGTGAGCGGGCGCGGCGAAACCGTCTGGGCGAGAGGACTAGGAGGCGTCGGCGGGCGCACCACGGGCGGGGCGACCGGCGTGTTGATCGGCCGCGCTGGGGCCGACACCGTCGCCGTCGCCGTCGAACGGGATGGAGCCGGCGCACGCGACGCCGAGACCTCGCGCGCCGCTGGTGCGAACTCCTCGTCGATCGAGCTGCCGGCGCCGATTGTGATGACGCCGCCGCACACCGAACATCGTGCGCGCAGCCCCATCGCGGGAATCTTCGCCGGGTCGACGCGGAACACGGACCGACACTCCGGACACGAAACGTTCACTTCCCCTCCATCGCTTTGGCCGAGCCACGCGCGGTCGCGCCTTTCGTCGGCTCGTCGACCGGCGTTGCGTCGGTGCGTCGATCGATCGAGAAGACGGAACCCGGGAGCGTCTTCGCGTAGCTCTTCATTTCAGTCGCGAGCGCGCTCACCTGCGCCGCGTGCGTAAAGTGCCGACGCTCGTTGGTCACGATGCCGATCGACACGGTCATCAATGGTACACGATGCAGCTGACCGCGCCGATCCTTGCCGAAGAAATATCCCGCGCGGCGATCCTGCTCCGAGTACTGATACGGAATGAGCTCGTCGAACACCGAGACGATTTCACCGCAGCTCTCGTTCACGGCCGGCGTCGGAATGATGAAAATGAAATCATCGCCGCCGATGTGGCCGACGAATCCCTCCTCGTGACAAATGCCCTTCACGACGTCATGGAGGATCTTCGCCAGGATGCGAATGACGCGGTCCCCCTCATAGTACGAGTAACGATCGTTGAATTCCTTGAAGTGATCGAGATCCGCGTAACACGCCGCGAAGTGTAGCCCGAGCTCGAGCCGGCGGGTCATTTCCATCTCGATCTCGACGGCGCCCGGCAATCGCGTCGACGGATGGACGAAAAGATCCCGATCGGATCGTCGCAGCATCGCGTCGAGTCGAATGGTGGTCTCGACCGCATCGCGATCGGCGCGAATGACTTCGTCTCCACCCGATCGGAATCCCGTCTCGAACGACTGGTGCTCTTCGCTGGCAACGACGACCGCGGGCACCACGCCGGTATACGAATCACTCTTCAACCGACGGAGCGCTTCGCGTACGTCGTCGCCCTGCGAGCGACTATCGAACACGACGACTCGCGGTCGGCTGCGCAGCGCCACCGCCATCAGCGTCTCTGGATCTTGGACCCGCATCACCGGCGCGCCGAGGGACCTCAACCACCGATCCACGACGTCTGGCGGTGCGAGATCATCGGGGGAATACAGAATCGCGCGTTGTATGGGCCGGCCTCGGCAGAGGTGAGCGGTATGGCGGCAAGATACCGGCCGTCGGAATCGAAGTCAAATTGTGACAGCGAATGCACTTGCGACGCTTTGCGAAGTCGTGATGGCGCTCACCAACGCACGCTTGCGCCGACTCCGGTTCGTCCAGGTGCTACTGGCTGCACCCGCAAGCGGAAAGCGACAAAGGCGTCGACCATGCTCAGCGCATGGTTCGCTGCGATCACCGCGAGATCGGCGACGCCGGCATAGTAGGCATCATTTCGATTCTGGGTCGTTCGCTTGAAGATGTCGTACTGCAGTCCGGCATTCCTCCACGACCAGCGAAATTCCGGTTTGATTGCGAGCTGCTCATACTCGGCGAGCGCGCCGACCGGATCGCCAACGTGTGTCGCGCGAGCCAACTGCCACCGTGTCCCGTTGTACGTCAATGCGCTGGTGTCGGGCACGACTGGCCCGTTGTCGGTCAGGCTGTATGGACCACTCTCCAACCAGTCGCGCATCTGCTCGTAGTACGACCATCCGCCATCAGGGAGCGTCGTCGAGAAGTGTGAGCGCGCCGCTCCGCGGGCGAGCTCCTTGAACAGCGCCTCTTGTCTGATCTGCTCGTGGTTGTCTTTGAGGAACTTCCACCAGCCAAGAACCTCGATGGCCGCATAGGCGACGAATCGATCATGACCGAGCATGAACTGTCCCGCGCCGGGGATGATTGCCGACGCGATTGGCGCGTAGACAAGACGTTCCGTGGCGACGCGCGGTTCTCCATTATCTCGAAACCCGGAGGGCGCAAGTGAGTCGGCTGCGCGGCGCGCGGTCACCCCGGCAGGTTCGACACGTTGTGCGTGCGCCGCGGTCGCGCAGGCGCCGAGCACCAGAAAAGTCCGGGTGAATGCACGCACCGACACTAGAACAGATATCTCAAGGAGAGGTAGCTCGGCGAATCAGCCCCGGAGACCGTGTTCGACAAGACTCTCGCGAGATCGATCTGGAGCTTTCCAGTAGAAAAGCCGAGTCCGAACGTCGCCCCCGACCCGAAGGGACCGTTGGCGATGTAGCCAACTCGAGCTTGATATCGCTCGAGCCACGCCAGCTCCGCGCCGGCGCGGAATCCTGGAGTGTAGCCACCCGACACCCGTGTGACGAGATCCATCGCCGCGCGCACGCGAGCCTCTTTCGGCAACTGGTCGAGGTGCGGCGCGAGAGAAATACCAAAGTCCGCGCGAGCTGGTAGCGGATCAGCTTGCGACGCGTCGTGGACTTGGAGCTTCGGGCCCGCATTCGTGAGCGCGAATCCCAAGGCGATCGACGAATCCGTCATGATGAGATACTGGCCGCCGACATCCACCGCAAACGTTCGACTGACTCCGTGCTGGGTGCAGATACCGGTGCAGTTCAAGCTTCGGCTCAACAATTTGTAAGTCAAGCCGAGCGCCAACCGATTCGTGATCGGGCTTGCGAATGCCGCGGAGAGGATCGTCGCCGTGACCGTGAGTGTTCCGGTTTGGATTTCACCGGTCGAGTCTGTGGCGGGAGTCGTCGCTTCATTGAAATACCGGGCACCGAGCGCAAACGTGCCGACGCGTTGAACCGGAATGAGTATCGCGCCGCTAGCGTCGGCGTCGATGACGGGATTCTTCACCGCGTGAAAACCAGCCTCGCGCGCGCTGCGGGCGATGAGGGCCGGGTTCCACCAAAGCCCGTCCGAGCCGGTCGCCGATGCGGCGACCGCCAATCCCATACCGGATGAGCGCGCGCCAGTCGGAAGCAGGAACTCGGTTGCTCCTTCGCCGGTAGTCGACTGCGCCATCACCGTACGAGCCCCGGCAAGCGCGACGAACCACAGGGCGAGGAGTGCCTGTCCGCTAAAGTGGCGTCGCCTCATCAATGAGCATGATGGGGATGCCATCTCGAATCGCGTAGCGCAGCCGGCACGTGTGGCAGAGGAGTGCCGACTCGGCCTCGCGATACTCGAGCTCACCTTTGCACTTCGGACAAACGAGGATGGCTAGCAGTTGAGGCGATACAGTCATGTCGCGCGATCCTCACGGAGTTTGTAGCCGAAGCGCCGCAGGGCGTGCGCGTTTCGTCGCCAGTTTGGGAGCACCTTGACCCACAGATCGAGATAGACGCGGGACCCGACGAACGCTTCGACTTTCTGACGCGCTACGCGGCCGATTCCGCGAATGCGTTCTCCACCGGCGCCGATGAGGATCCGCTTTTGACTGTCGCGCTCGACATGAAGGACTGCCCGAATGTACACGGGTAACTGTGTCTCTCGAAATTCCTCGATTTCGCATGCCACACTGTACGGAATCTCGTCCTCCAACTGTTCGAGCGCCGTTTCTCGAATGAGCTCGCTCACAAAGAAGCGAACTGTCTGCGTGCTGATTTCGTCATCGGGATACAAGAACGGACTTTCGGGCAACATGGTTCCGACGCGTCGAAGCAATTCGTCGATCCCCTCGCCAGTCGCGGCCGAAATGAAAAGGGCCGCGGGAAGCGATTGTTGGAGATGGAGCCGCTGGTCCTCGGAAAGCAGGTCGCTCTTGTTGACGGCGAGCATGATCGGCGCGCGGATGGCGTCGTCGACCCGAGCGACCGCGGCGAGTAGTTCAGGCGGGCCTTCCGTTCCGTCGACCAAATAGAGGACGACGTCCGCCTCGGCGAGCGCGGCCAGTGCGGTGGCGCGCATGGCTTCTTGAAGGGCGTAGCGGGGATTGAGGAGGCCGGGCGTATCCAGCACGATGAGCTGTGTTTCGCCGGTCGTGTGGATGCCGACGATGCGGTCGCGCGTGGATTGGGGCTTGGGGCTGACGATGCTCAGCTTTTCGCCAATGATGCGATTGAGGAGGGTGGATTTGCCGGCGTTTGGTTTTCCGACGACGGTGAGGATTCCGGCATGGGGCATCGAGGAAAGCTATTAAGAGATTCTGAAGAACGTGATGGGGCGTAGCACGAAGCCCCCAGCCGTGTGGCTGGGGGCTTCGCAAAGAGGTGCCGGCGACGGCCTACTCTCCCGCGCTCTCTCGAGCGGAGTACCATCGGCGCTGTAGGGCTTAACGATCGTGTTCGGAATGGGAACGAGTGTGGCCCCTACGCTCTGGTCGCCAGCGAAA
>DASYSU010000104.1:0-12819 GCA_036002925.1 Gemmatimonadaceae bacterium
GGCCGGATTGCGGTGTCGGGTCCAGAGCGCCGGCGCGATGCCGAAGATGAGCGCGCTGACAACGCTAATCGCGATGAGGTACACGAACACCGAGCGGTCGACACCAAAGTCGTGCACGCGCAGCATGCCTTGCGGCTGAAGACGCACGAGGGCGCGCGTTCCGGCCCAGCCGAGCGCGAGTCCGGCGGCGCCGCCGATTGCCGAGAGGACGAGGCTCTCCGTTAGCCCCTGTCGAACGAGGCGCGCGCGACCCGCACCGAGCGCGAGCCGCAACGCGGCCTCTCGCTCGCGTCCAGCCGCCTGCACGAGCAAGAGATTGCCGACATTGGCGCACGCGATCAACAGCAGGAAGGCGACAGACGTGAGAAGGATGAGGAGCGGCAGCCGTGTATCGCGAATGAGGAAATCATGAAGCGGCATCATCGCGGCGCCCATGACTCTGTTTGTCGCCGGATAGTCATGTTTGAGCCGATTGACGACGGCTTGCAACTCAGCGTCGGCGTGGACCTGCGTGGCACCGGGCTTGAGCCGCGCAACCGCGCGCATGTAGTGAGCGCGGCGGAAACTCACCTCTGCCGTCTTTTTCTTGTCCCATTCGATCGACTGCCAGCAGTCGACCTGCTCGCGCGGATATGCGAACGTCGGCGGCATAACGCCGACGACCTCGAACGTCTTGCCGTCGATCGTGGCCGTCTTGCCGACAATCGTCGGGTCGGCGCCGAAGTGCTCGCGCCATCCGCGATCGCTCAGGACGATGACGTGCGTGCCACTCGTCCATGTATCGTCGTCGGTGAGCGCGCGCCCGAGCGCGGCGCGGACGCCGAGGGTCGAGAAGAAGTTGCCCATCACGTAGCCGCTCGCCAGGAGCTGCGGCTCGCCGCGCCCCGTGAGGGTCGACCGTCCGAGTCCGTCGACGTAGCCGGTCACGTCCTGAAAGTCGGAAACCCCTGCGCGCCAATCGAGAAGATTCGCCGGCGCGGCCACGTTCAGGTGCCAGTGTTTTTCAGGATTCTCCTCGGTGATCACCATGAGGCGATCCTGCGCCGGAAACGGCAGCGGGCGAAGCACGACCGCATTCACGGCGGAGAAGATGGAAACGTTCGCGCCGATGCCGAGTGCCAGGGTGATGATCGCGGCGCCGGCGAGTGCCGGAGTTCGACCGAGTGTGCGTAGCGCGAAGCGAGTATCGCCCGCAAAGTCCTCGATCCACTGTAACCGGCGCACGTCGCGATGCTCTTCGCGAACACGCTGCACACCGCCGAAATGCGCCACGGCAAATCGCCGCGCGTCGTCCGGACTCATGCCGAGTCGGAGATTCTTTTCCGTCTCGAGCTCGATGTGAAAGCGGATCTCGTCCGAGAGCTCATTGTCGGCTGCGACCGGGTGAAACAGCGCGCGAAGCCGCGCCCGAAGTCCGTGGAGGAGCGTCATCAGAGTCTCCTAAGCCAGATCGAGGATCAACTCGACCGCCTCGACGTAACGACGCCAGTTCGCGGTCTCCGCTCCGACGGCGCGTCGTCCGGACGCGGTGAGCGCATAGTACTTCGCGCGGCGGTTGTTCTCGGTCGTTCGCCAATCGCTGACGATCCATCCGCGTTGCTCGAGTCGTTGGAGCGCTGGATACAGCGATCCTTGATTGACGTCGAGCAGTCCGCGCGAGAACTGTTGAATGCGAGCGCTGATTCCCCACCCGTGCATTGGCTCGAGGGTGAGCGTCTTCAGAATGAGGAGGTCGAGCGTGCCGCGGAGGACGTCGGATTGGTCGGTGCCCATGGTGCCTTCTGTCGAGTTCCGACAGAACGTATGTTGGCTTCTGTCGAAATGCAACAGGAGCAAACGCTGAGGGCGTTGGGCTGCCGGGCGAGCCGCCCTGAATACAGACTCTTGGCGGGCCGCCGCTCTCGTCTGCCGACCGTCGGGATCGTTAACCTCCGCGTGGTGTTTGACGTCTTACGACGTTGGCTCAGCAGTTTTGCGGAGGGACTTCAATGACGATTTCATACGGAAGAGTCGGCCTGATCGCGGCAATCGCCGCCTTGATCGGCGGCACTGCGTGCAATAGGAGCGGACCCGTCGCTGACGAGGGTCTCAAGCGCGACCTCGCGGCGGCTGGCGGGGGTGGTCTCGAGTTGGCGCCGACCGCATCGCGATCACAAGTCGTCGTCTCATCGATCGAGGGTGGTCCACGCTCGACGCCGACGCGCGCGGCACAGAAGCGAACGCGTTCGCCGCGCCCGACGGTCCGCGTCGCCGAGCGACAGGCTCCCACTCCCGCGCCGGCACCGAAGTCGGTAACGACTGAACCGTCGCCTGTTGTCGCGCCGACGACGGTGGAGCAAGCGCCCGCGCCGATCACCCGGCCCGCGCCCGCACCGGCTCGACAGAACCGTGTGTACAAGACCGAAGCTGAGATCTTTCGCGACATGCCTTGGATTCGCCCGTAGAACATCGGCGCGCTGATAACGAACTGATATATAGAAGGACTCCGGGCGCCTTTGGCTCCCGGAGTTTTTTTGTGGAAATGGATCCTTCGCGTCGCTCAGGATGACAACAACAGCGCGGGAGCGCGCGCGTTGTGATCTGAATCACGGATCGCGCGTCGTCGCGCGGTGTCTCACTCTTCTCTCCCCCGCGCTTACGCCTGGCCGACTTCTCGCAGCAGATTGATGCATGCAGCCACCCGTTGAAGCACCCACGCCGGAAGCGCTCGCCGATCTCGTCGCGCGGTGCAGTCAGATCAATCGGTACTCGACGCAACTGACTGCGGCCGAAGAGAACCGCATCGCGGCGCTCGCGTCCGGGATTGTGACCATGCGCATGGTGCTCGACCTCAAGCCGATCGCGCCGGAGAAGCTCCCGATGCGACAGCAACGAATCGAACACTGGGCGCTCACCGGTGGCGCCTTGTCGGACCTCGCGACACCGCCGATTCGAAAGCTTCACGGCGTGCTGGTGCTCGACGAGCATGAGCAGGTGAAGATCCTGTCGCACCGAACGTGGCGCGGAGTCTGGCGCGCCGTGACGCTCTGGCGCGACGGAGTGCACGGTCTGTCCGCGCATGACCTCATGCAATACTTGGCGCAGCTGGCCACGGTTGCGCAACAGAACGCGCCGGCCAGTGCACGCTTGCTGCTCACGCGAAGCCAGGATGTCGCGGCGGCGAGCCAGCTTTTCCCCGAAGGCCCGCGGGGGCGATAGTCCCGGCCAGTCGTCAGTGATCAGTTCTGAGTCGTGAGCGAACAACTCAGTGTTCAGTCTGAGTACTGAGTACTGAGTACTGAGTACTGAGTTGGAAGGCTCACGACTGAGAACTGAACACTGAGAACTCACCAAGCGTACAGCGCCTTGTAGATTGCTTGGTTGCGCTGCACGAGCCGCACGTAGTCGCGCGTCTCGGAAAACGAGATTCGCTCGGCGAATACCTCCGGATCGTCGACCCCCGGCTTTGCCGACCAGCGCGACACGCGCGAGCCGCCCGCATTGTAGGCGGCGAGAATGCGAGGCGTCGTGTCGTACTGTTTGACGAATGCGGCTAGGTGCGCCGTGCCGATTTGCAAGTTCGCATCGGCGTCGTACAACAATGCGGAATTCCAGACGGGAAAGCGCAACGAGCGAGACACCTCGGCGCCAACGCTTGGTAAGACTTGCATCAATCCTCGTGCGCCGGCGACAGACGTCGCGTGTGGATTGAAATTCGATTCTTGACGAATAATTGCCGCGACGAAGGCGGGATCGAGACCGTGCGCCTTGGCGTCACGCGTGAGCTCGTCCCGATCGAGGACGGGAAAGAGCAATCGGTATGCGCGTGGGTCGCGAGCACCCGAGTCGATCAGTCTTTGCGCCAGGCGAATCGCGCGTGATGATTGGTCGTGCTCGAGGAATGCGTGCGCTGTCGCAATGAGCCGATCCGGCGATCTGGGCGCCTGTTCCTCGAGCGCGTCGTACTCGAGGCGGGCCTCGGCGTCCATTCCCAAGCGCTCGAGCAAAGCGATGCGAGCCATCGCGCTGTCGACCGTGGCCACGCGAGGAAACGAATCGGGCTGCGACTCAGGCACCCACGGTGCCTGCTGGAGTCGACGAGCGGCGACGACGGCGTAGTAGGATCTCGGTTGCTGCGCGATCACCTCGCGCCATCGCTGGCGCGCCGCTGCTTGGTCGCCGGCTGCCGCCCAGGCGCGGCCGCTCCAGTAGCGCGCCGACAACGCGTCGTCCGAGCGCGGCATTCGCGCGGTGAGTGAATCGAATTCTGAAGCCGCTGCCTTCGCGTTGTCGTGTATCAGCGCGATCAGCGCACCTTGCAACCATCCGTCGGCCGCGCGCGGAGACGTCGGATATTTGTGCGAGAGCTGTCGGAACAATGCTCGTGCCTGGTCGTCGTTGCCGCCGTCGGTGACGAGATCCGCGAGTAAATAGAGCGCGGCACTTGCCGCGGCAGTATCATCAGGGAAATGATCCACGACGTCGCGCAAGGCCGCCCGCGTCGCGTCGGCCGTCCCCGATGTAAGAAGAATGCGCGCACGTTGGTATGCGGCTTGTCCGGCGAGCGGGCCGTCGATCATCCCGAGTTGTGCGAGCGCGTCGCGCGTGCGATCGAGCCGTGCAAGCGATTGAGCAAACGAAATCCGGTCGCTCGCAGTCAGAAGCGACGGCTGAGAGAGGGCCCGCTCGAACGCCGCGACGGCTCGCGCCGGTGGTCCATTGACCGCCGCGCTGCGCGCTATGATCAACTCCTCGGCTGGCGCGAAACTCGTGAAGCCCTTGTCCAAAACCTCGACCGCGCTCTTCGCGTCGGCTGACCCGTTGTGCGTACGAATGAAGGCGACCAGCTCCGATTTGACGACGTCACGCGTCGCGCTGTCGGGCGCGACCGACAACCGGAGTCGCAATGAAATGACCGTGGCGCCGAGTGCGGCATAGCGCGCCGACGCGCCGAGGGCGTCGGCGAGGCGCTCTCGCGTCTGCGCCTCCGTCCAGGCGATTCGCGGCCGGGCGACCGGCAGTGTCACCGTCGCGTACGCCGCCGCGCGCTTCGCCGAGTCACGCTCGGTGCCTGCCACGCGCAGCTGGAGCCAGTCGTGAATCGAAGGGAAAGTGCCAGCTGCGCGCGAGTAGTTTGCCGCCGCGCTGTCGAAGTAGTTGTTTCGCTCGAGCGCACGCGCGAGGAGAACGAGACGCGTCGCGCGGGCATCGGGCTCGCGCGCATCCCGCATTCCTGCCGACGCGTGCGTGAGCGCCGTCGTGTCGGCGCCGCGCTCGAGCGCCGCGCGAGTGAGAAGCTCGCGTGGCTCGCCGCCAAACTCGCTGTCGATCCATGACTCGCTCGCGAGCAACTTGTCGACGTCGGCCGATCCTCCCCAACCGGCCGCGGCTCGCGCGGCGACGATCAGCGCCGCCGGAGTTCGTTTCTGAGGATCGCGCAGGATTGGTGCGAGCAGCTGCGTCGCACGCCACGGATGGCCGCGGTCGATCAACGCCTGCGCATCCTTGAGCACATCGCTCTGGGCGATCGCGCGCGCGAGGTCGCGATCGCCGACTGATCCGACCTCGCCTGCGGAGGTTCTCTCGCGCGACGAGCCGCACGCGGCTAGACCAATTGTCAACCCAACCAAGAATCTCGCGAGCCGCGTCATCGAAGAAAGATGATCACAATCCGTACCGCTGGCGGCCCGGCCGGGTACCTACGTACCGCTACCTGTCGCCCGCGGCCGTCGCCGGTTTCTCCTTGAGCCAATAGGTGAACCATTGACGTAGTCGACTCAGACGATCGACCAGCAGCCACGGCTCGCCAGTCCTCGACAGGTCATGGTTCGAGCGCGGATAGCGCACGAACTCGGCGGGCACGCCCTGCTTCTTGAGCGCCATGAACCACAGGTCGGCGTTTCCGATCGGCGTGCGGAAATCTTCCTCGCTCTGCACGAGGAGCGTCGGCGTCTTCACTTTGCTCACGTGACGAATCGGCGAAAGCGTGTCGTACATGACCTGGTTTTCCCACGGCTTGCCGAAGAATTCGCCCTCGGTCAGGCCCTGCGCATCGGAGGCGCCGTACCAGAACGTCCATTCGCTGATCATGCGATCCGCCTCGGCCGCCTTGAAGCGATTCGTCTTGGTCGTGACCCACGCGGTCATGAAGCCGCCGTATGAGCCGCCGGTGACGCCCATCCGCGTCGAGTCGACGTCGGGACGCTTGGCCACCATGTCGACGGCCTTCATCAAATCCGCATAGTCCTTGCCGCCCCAATCGCCGCGACTCGCGTACGTGAATTCCGTATTCGTGCCGCTCGACCCGCGCGGGTTCGTGAACAGCACAAAGAAGCCGCCGCCGGCCAGATTCTGAAACTCGTCGAACCAGTTCTCGCCGTACGCCGAGTGTGGACCGCCATGGATGTAGAGCACGAGCGGATATTTCTTCGATGCGTCGTACCCGTAGGGCTTCATCAGCCAGCTCTCGATTTCGAGACCGCCGACGGACTTCACCGTGAACCGGTCAGCGTCCGCCCACGCGACTTCGTCGTTCACCTTGTCGTTGAACGACGTCAGCTTTCGCTCGCATCCGCCTTGCGCGCCACTCGGACACGCGCCGTCGATCGTAGCGACGTACAGTTCCGTGGGATGCGTGAGATCGGTCGAAACATAGACGACATGCTGCTCGGATCTGTCGAACGTCACACCACTTATTTGGCGACGGCCGCCCAACACCGTCGTGATCTTCTTGCTGTCCGGATCGACTTTGTAGATCCCCGTGCTACCACCGGTCGACGTGATCATCGCGATCTGACCGCTGGCGAGCCAGCGTACTTGCCCCGGCTCATATTGCCACGATCCGAGAACGTCTTGCGGCTTGCCGCCGGCCGCGTTCACGACAAAGAGCCGTTGGTTCTTGAATCGACTGGGTTGGCTGACGAACGCGATTCGTTTGCTGTCCGGCGACCACGCGATCTGTGACTCGTTTCCCGCGTGCTCGAGCATGCGCGGCTTGCAGTCGGCGGTTTGCGCTTCGCACGCCGCGACCGAAAGAATAAAAACTTCGCTGTCGTTTCGCGGCAACTCGTCACGCTTGCGATCTGGCGGCAGCTTGGCAATCGAGTCACGCTCGGCATTGACGAGCGAGTCGGAGCGCAGCTTGGCGTCCGCCGTGAAGGCGATCCATTTTCCGTCGGGCGACACGACGACATCGCGGTGCGAATAACTCGTGGTCGTGAGTTGCTTGCGCGGCTGCCCCGGTCGCTCGATGTAGATCTGCGCCGGCTTGAGCGTGTCGGTGCGCGGTGCCGTGCGCGGACCAGGCAAATACCCCTGGCCATTTCCTTTGTAGGTCATGTCGACGATCTGCCGACCGTCGAATCGCGCCGAGTTCTCCGGCTTGGTGATCGCGTTGTATGGCGGACGCGCCATCGGCTGCATGCGACCGAACGGATCGTTTGTCGCGCTCGTGTCGCTCGACGAGTCACTCGGCGCACCACCGCGGCCACCGCCGCCTCGACCGCCGCGTCCTCCGCCCTGTCCTTGCGAGACGATCGCGAAGCTTCGGTCCGCTGGGAACGAGCCGGTTTGGATTCGCGGCTGGCCGTCGGGCTGAAACGCTTCGCCCGAAGGCTGGTCCATCCGGAGCGCCCACGTCGTCCCGCGTCCACCAGGTCGCTGCGACGTGAAATAGAGCGTCTTGCCGTCGTCGGAGAAGCGAGGGGTCGTGCTCTCGAACGCCGGGGTGGTGTAGCGCGCCGGCTCACCGCCCTGCGTCGAGACGACCCAAACCTCCGAATGCCGTTTGTTCTCGGCTTCGCGAACCGTTGTGACGGTAAAGGCAATTTTGCCCCCGTCCGGCGCGAAGGCTGGAGTGCTGACCGTCGTGACTTTGTACCAGTCGGCAGGCCTGAACGCGTGCTTCGCGGGCGTCGACTGTTGAGCAGACGTAACGGCGGGCCACGCGAGCAGGGCGGCTGCGACGATCTTCTGACCATGCATCGGGAAACTCCGGTTGGAGCGCAAATCCGGGAACGAGCGGCGTTCCACAACTTGCGAACTGAGCGTTGTCGAGTCCAGTGTTGGTACCGATGCAATCCGTCAACGTCTTCATTACCGGTGGCACCGGCTACATCGGACAGCGCCTGATTCCGGCGCTGATCGCGCGCGGCCATCGCGTGGAGGCGCTCGTGCGACCCGGTTCCGAGCGCCGGTTGCCCGCCGGCGCGACTCCAATCGTTGGCAACGTATTGGCGCGCGGATCCTTCGAGTCGGCGATCTGCGCCGGGTCGGTGGTCGTGCACCTGGTCGGCACTCCGCATCCGTCGCCGTCGAAGGCGGCGGAGTTCGAGGCGGTCGACTTCGTCAGCGCGCGCGAGTGTATTGCGGCGGCGCAATTGGCCCGCGCGCGACACTTCGTCTACGTAAGCGTCGCGCATCCGGCGCCTATCATGCACGCCTACGTCGACGTTCGTGTACGAGCCGAGGCGTTACTGCGCGAGAGCGGGCTGGCACACACGGTGTTGCGTCCGTGGTACGTCCTGGGGCCGGGACATCGGTGGGCGTATGCCCTGTTGCCGGTCTACTGGGTTCTTGCTGTGCTTCCGCCGACGCGAGACGGGGCACGGAGGCTCGGAATGGTGACGCTCGACCAGATGGTTCGCGCTCTCGTGTGGGCGGTGGAGACCGCAAACTTGGGAGAGAAGGTGATGGAGGTGCCGGAGATTCGGGAACGACGCCCGCGGGACGTCGGGTCCTGACATCCGCAGACGAGCGTCCAAAAGAACCAACGGCCTGAAGCCGAAGCTCCAGACCGTTGACTCGGAGGAGGGAACGTGCCCACCCGCACGCTCGCGCTCACTCTCGTTTTTTTTCTAGCGGCGCAGCTTACACGCGCGGACCGGCTGCACGACCGCCCTTCTTCCAGGCCTTGCCGGCCCGCTGAGCGACGTGCTGCTGGAACGCTTTGACGTTCGCATCGAACTTGACCTGGTTCTCCGGCGCCAACGCGGCGCGGAGATCGGTGCGCTCCGCCTCGAGCAACTTCTTCGTTTGCTCGCGCTGAGCTGCCGACTTTTGCCACATCGCTTTGAGTGCGGCGGTGTCGCCTCGCTGGCGAGCCTCTCGTGCCGCCTGCATTTGTGGCTTGAACTGCTCGCGAAGTGCCTTCATCTGCGGCGCGTACTTCGCCTGCACGTTCTTGATGTTCGCCTTTTCCGCGTCGCTGAGCGTGATGCCTTTGAAGAGCTGACCACGCATCGCGGGGCCGAAGCCCCGGCGCATGTGTTGGCCGTGCGCTCGCTGGGTAGACGCCGGCGGCGTCTGTTGCGCTGCCGCGATCGCGGCGCTGCCGACTACGAGCATTGCCGCAGCAAGCGCAGTACGAATATGGGTCACGGTGATCCTCCACCAGTCATGAAGAGTTACGGCGGCATTGCGCCGTCGAACTGGTAGACGTTGTGGTACAACCGACGTTAAGCGGGCCGAACGCGCGTGAGCCCGCTTGAGCCCGGCTCGGCCGTTATGACCTTTTGCCGACGTACGCCACCGCGCTGATCTCGATGGTGATGCCGCGGAGATTCGCGCCGACGGCCGTGCGCGTCGGATAGGGGGCCGGCATAACCTCTTTGTAGACCGAGTTGAATTTGCCCCAGTCGTCCACGTCGGCGAGGTACACCACCATGGAGACGACGTCGGCCAACGAAGCGCCCGCGGCTTCCAGCGCGCGCTGCACGTTGGCGAGCACCTGTCGCGTCTGGGATTCGACGTGATCACCGACGAGCTCACCGGAAACAGGATCGCGCGGAACCTGCCCAGAAACGAATACGAAGCCGCCCGCCCGAACCGCGGGCGAGTACGCCCCGGCCGGTGGCGGCACGTTGCCGCCAAGTAGTACTGGTTGCCACTGCCGCTCGCGCCGTGTCATTTACTGTCTCCACTCAGTGAGGGTCGCATTTCGCACATGCCGCTGAAGATCGCTGACCTCGAGACACCAATTCCCGTTGTCGACCTCGATCGGCTCGCCCGTAATCTCGACCGCGCGGCCGCGTACGCAACCGCGCACGATCTGGCGCTCCGGCCGCACATCAAAACGCACAAGTCGCCGCGCATCGCGAGCGAGCAAATCAAACGCGGCGCCGTCGGTGTGACGTGCGCGACGCCGTTCGAGGCGGAGGTCATGAGCGACGTGTGCGATGACATTCTCGTCGCGTATCCGCCGGTCGGCGCCGCGCGGGCGAATCGCCTGGCGATGCTTCCCGATACGGTGAAGCTGACGGTCGCACTCGACTCGCTCAGAGCGATCGACGACGTCGCCGCCGCCGCGCGCGACGCCGACCGTCCGATCAGCGTGTTGGTCGAGCTCGACGTAGGACTGCATCGCGTCGGTCTTCCGCGCGTCGACGACGCGATCGCGCTCGCGCGTGCGGTGTGCGAGCGTCCACCGCTGGAGTTCGAGGGGATCGCGTTCTATCCCGGTCATGTGCGCGACGCGGTCGGCGAACAGTCCGCCAAGCTCGAGCAACTCGCTGCGGCATTGCGCGACGCGTTGGACGCGTTCGATCGCGCCGGCGTTCGTCCCACCGTCGTCAGCGGCGGCTCGACGCCGACGATGTGGAAGACGCACGAGTTGATGGGCGTGACGGAATTTCGGCCGGGCACCTACGTCTACAACGATCGCACGACCGCCGCGATCGGCGCGTGTGATTGGGACGACTGCGCGTTCACCGTATTGGCGACCGTCGTGAGCACTGCGGTACCTGGTCAAGCCGTCGTCGACGCGGGCACAAAGGCCCTCGGTCGGGAGCCGATGCGCGGCGTCGATCCGGGCGAAGGATTCGGCTGCGTTCTTGGCCACGGCGAGGTCGTCGTGAAAAGCATGTCGGAGGAACACGGCATTCTCGATCTCTCATCGACCGATTGGCGACCGACGGTCGGTGAGCGCGTACGCATCATCCCGAATCACGTGTGCATCGTCGTCCATTTGAACGACGTGATTGCCGGCATTCGCGGTGATACCGTCGAGACGACGTGGCCAGTCACGGCGCGCGGACGAGGGTACGTGATAGAGACGTGAGAACGGTGGAACCGTGGAACCGTCAGTGCGCGGGTCCCATCGATCCTCTCCCGCGTCCGGTGCGGAACAGGAACAGCAGCGGCAGCACACACAACAGAATCACGCCGCTCAGAATGTAGATGCGCGAGAACGCCAAGACGCTCGCCTGCGCTTGAATCTGACGGTCAAGGACCATGAGCGCCTGTTGCTTGGCCATGATCGGGTTGATGCCGCGCGAGATGAGGCCGCGCGTCAGCGACTCCAAGCGGCCGAGCGACGTCGGGTCCATTGTCGTCACGTGCTCGGTGAGGATCGCTTTCTTTTGCGTCGTGAAACGCGTGAGAAGCGTCGCCATGATCGCGATGCCGAGCGAGCCGCCCAGCTGTCGCGTCAAGTTGAACATACCGGTTCCCTGGGCGAGCTCGCTCACCTTGAGCTCGGCCATCGACGCGCTGGTGAGCGGTACGAAGATCAGCCCGAGTCCGACACCGCGCAGAATCAGTGGCCAGAACGTTTGCTCCGGTCCGCTCGACAACGTCATGCGCGCGAGCAACCACATCGCTGCGAAGAACAGCAACGCCCCGATCGATACGGTCGCGCGCGCGTCGAGGCGATTGGCGTTCTTACCAACCACCGCCATCGTGATCGCCGACGCGATTGCGCCCGGAAGAATCACGAGTCCGGTCTGATTCGCCGTGAGTCCGTGCAGGTTTTGCAGGAAGATCGGCAACACGAAGATCGAGCCGAACAGCGCGAGGCCCAACACGGCCGCGATGCTCACGCCCGCCGCCAGTTGACGGCTTTTGAGAACACGGAAGTTGATGATCGGTTCGTCAGTCGTGAGCTCGCGCCAAATGAGAAGCACGAATGACAGCGCCGACGTGAATGCCAGCGTCGTCACGAGCCGCGAGTCGAACCAATCGTATCGCTCGCCTTTCTCGAGCATGAACTGTAGCGAGCCGACGCACAACGCCAACAAAACGAAGCCAAGGACGTCGATCTTGTCGGCCCGCTCCTGATGCTCAGCATCGTGCACGTAGGTCATCGTCATCAGCGCCGCGATGATGCCGAGCGGAACGTTGATGTAAAAGATCCACGGCCAGTTGTAGTTGTCGACGATCCACCCTCCGAGCGTTGGTCCGAGCGTCGGCCCGACCATCACGCCGACGCCAAACATGGCTTGGCCAATGCCGACTTCCTGCGGCGGGAATGCCTCGAATAGCGTCGACTGCGCCGTCGACAAGAGCGCGCCGCCACCAACGCCTTGCACGACACGCCAGAATACGAGGCCTCCGAGCGACGTTGCGGCGCCGCAGAAGAACGACGCGAGCACGAACAACATGATCGACCCGGTGAGATAGCGCTTCCGGCCAAAATACGCCGACAGCCATCCCGACATCGGGATCACGATCACGTTGGCGATGATGTAACCGGTCGACACCCACGAGATCTCGTCGAGGGTCGCGCCGAGATTCCCCATCATGTGAGGAATGGCGACGTTGACGATCGACGTGTCGATCAGCTCGAGCACCGCGGCAAGCGTCACCGCGATCGCGATCAAGTACTTGTATTTGTACTTGTCCGCGTCCGGCGCGACCGCGAGGCCGGGCGCATAGACGCGCGCCGTACCGCGTGGACCGGAGGAAACAATGGGAGGATTAGTCATAATGAGTGCTGAACCGATTCGCGATCGGCGGTCATCCTGAGGGAGCCGGAGCGTAGCGACCGGCGACCGAGGGATCGCTCTCTCGGCGAGGCAGTTGAACTGCCTAGGGGGATAGCGATCCTTCGGTCGCTGCGCTCCC
>DASYSU010000105.1:0-10310 GCA_036002925.1 Gemmatimonadaceae bacterium
TACCCCGACGTGATCGAATCGTATTCGCCGCGCGGTGGACCGTCGGTCACGATCAAGACGCATCATAACGTCGGCGGCCTCAAGCCCGGAATGAAGTTCAAGCTCATTGAGCCGCTGCGCGAGCTGTTCAAGGATGAGGTGCGCAACGTCGGGCGCGAGCTGGGCCTACCCGAGGAAATGGTCGGGCGTCATCCATTTCCAGGACCAGGACTCGGCATCCGGGTGCTCGGCCCGATCGACGAACCCGCGCTCGATGTGCTCCGTCGCGCCGACGCGATCTACCTCGACGAGATACGGAACGCCGGCTTGTACAACGAGATCTGGCAAGCGTTCGCCGTGCTGCTTCCCGTGCGCAGTGTGGGAGTGATGGGCGACTACCGCACCTACGAGAACGTCGTCGCGTTGCGCGCCGTCACGAGCACCGACGGCATGACCGCCGATTGGTATCCCTTCCCGCATGACGTTCTCGGACGCATCTCGAGTCGGATCATCAACGAGGTGCGCGGCGTCAATCGCGTGGTGTACGACGTCAGCTCGAAGCCGCCGGCGACGATCGAGTGGGAGTAATTGGGGTCAGACTCCTTTTTCTTCCAGCAGCGCCAGGAACTGCTTCGGCTCGGTCAGCTCTAACAACCGCGCCGGAACATCGGGCTCCTTGCTGAACTGCGCGATCTTGCCGAGCACCGGCAAGTATTGGTTCGAGACCTCGAGCGGCGGCGCGACGATCAAGAAGAAGAAATGGACCGGCTTTTCGTCGATCGCCTTGAAGTCGACGCCCTCTTTCTTCCGGCCAAACGCGACTCGCAGCTTGTTCACCACCAACGAGCGACAGTGGGGAATCGCGATGCCGCGACCGATCCCGGTCGACCCGAGATTCTCACGTCGCTTGAGCATCTTGAACAACATCCCTTCGGACTTCTCGTCGAGGCGTAGCAGGCCGATGAGCTCTCGAAGGACGTCGTCTTTGGTCGTCCCCTGAATGTTGAGCGTGATCGCGTCTTCGCTGAAAAACTCGCGCAGTTCCATCGTGATCCGAGAGTGGCGTCGTCGTACGAAGTGCCCGTGCCGCGGCGTGAACCAGCGAAGTTACCCAAGCCCATAACTCGTGTCAAATGCTGATGTTGCTTCGACTTCTGCACTCTCTTAACTTGAAGGAATGAAACAGTTTCCGTTCCCGCTGACGAGGAGCGTCCCGCTCTATCTGGCGCCCATGGCCGGCGTGTCGGAGTCGCCGTTCCGGCGTCTCTGCCGCCGCTTCGGCGCGGACGTCGTCATCACGGAATTCCTGTCGGCCGAGGGAATCCGTCGCGAGAACGAATCGACGATCGCCAAGCTGCGATTTGGCGCCGACGAGCGGCCGATCGGCGTCCAGATCTTCGGCGCCGACCCGCAGGCGATGGGCGAAGCAGCCGCACTCGTCACCGACGTCTTCGCGCCCGAGTTCATCGACATCAACTTTGGCTGCCCGGTCAAGAAAGTCGTCAAGCGAAATGGCGGCTCGGGCTGCCTCCGCGATCTCGGTCTGGTGCAAGAGGTGATTCGTGCGGTTTCGCGAAGTACCTCGCTGCCGGTCACGTGCAAGATCCGAAGCGGATGGAACGAAGAGATGCGCGATCCGGTCACGATTGCGTTGCGCTGCCAGGACGCCGGAGCGCGCGTGTTGGCGCTGCACCCGCGCACGCGAACGCAGATGTACACGGGCCACGCGCATTGGGACGAGATCGCCGGCGTGGTCGACGCGCTTGACATCCCGGTGCTCGGGAATGGTGACATCAAGACGCCGCACGACGCTTTCCGCATGCGCAAAGAGACGCGGTGCGCCGGCGTCATGATCGCGCGCGGCTCGTTCGGCCAACCGTGGATTTTCGACCAGACGCGAGATCTGCTCGAGGGACGTCCGATGCGGAGCGACCCATCGGTCGAGGAGCGATTCGCCGTCGCGCTGGATCACGCGCACATGGCCGACGAATACGAGCCGGACCGTCGCGGCGCCGCGATCGAGTTTCGAAAGCACCTCGGCTGGTACGTCAAGGGTCTGCCGGGATCGGCCGAGCTCCGCAAGAAGCTCCACGCCGTCACCTCGCTCGGCGAGGTTGAAGGGATCTTTGAAGAGTATCTCCAAATGCGGGATCGCTATGTATCCGACGACGGCGCCGACGCCGAACCGTTGGAGGCACTCGAGGTATGACGCGGCAGCGCGTCCGCGACGTGCTGCACCGCGTCGCGGACGGAGCGCTCGATGTGCCGGCGGCGCTCGACGCACTGGCCTTCGAACCGCTCGAGTCTGGAGACTCGATGGACTTCGCGACGATCGACCATCATCGCGCGCTGCGACAGGGATTCCCCGAGGTGATCTACGGAGCGGGAAAGAGCGCCGAGCAGATCTGCGACATCGCGACGCACATCGCCGATCGGGGCGAGAGCGTTCTGGTGACACGAATCGCCTCTGACGCCGCCGATCGATTGCAGTCGGTGCTCGACGGCGTCGTAGTCAATCGCGTCGCTCGCACCGCGTTTCGCCCGGGGAAAACACCGGCACCGCGCGGCAACGGTACCGTGGCGATCGTCACCGCCGGCACGAGCGACCTCCCGGTGGCTGAGGAGGCGGCTGTGACGCTCTCGGCGCTCGGCGATTGCACGAGTCGGATTACGGATGTCGGCGTCGCCGGCATTCACCGCGTCCTCGCGCGTCGCGGTGATCTCACCGCGGCAAGCGTCGTCATAGTCATCGCAGGAATGGACGGCGCGCTCGCATCGGTTGTCGGCGGTCTCGTCGCATCTCCGGTGATTGCCGTGCCGACGAGTGTCGGTTACGGCTCGTCGTTCGAGGGACTCGCCGCGCTGCTCACGATGTTGAACAGCTGCGCGGCCGGCGTCACTGTCGTCAACATCGACAACGGATTTGGCGCGGCGGTGGCCGCGTCGCGCATCACGCACTCCTAGGAGCACCGATCTCACACGGGTTGTTCATCGCCGCGATCCTCATCGGTGTTGCCGCCGTGGCGGCCTGGATCGGCGTGCGTCTGTCGTCGGCGCGTCGGGAAAATGCGGAGGCCACCTCGATTGCGGCGCACCTCGACCCCCGGCTCACTGGACCACGAGGGCCGAAGTTCACACCGGTGAAGTCGACCGCGCTCCGGCGTGGAGCGCAGGAAGTGTACGAGTCGCGAGAAGCCACTCAAGATCTCGCGCTGCTCGCGCGACAACTGCGGGACATTCGCGATCAGTGCGGCGCCGAAGAGGCGATCTTCTGGCGATGGCTCGAGGAACGCGAGACGCTGGTGCCGACGGCGTGGTCGACCGAGGGCGCGACGAAACCATCGTCGTTCGATATGCGGTCGTGGGGTTCGCTGGTCCGCTGGAGCGCGGAGCAGGGTATCGTGCAGCTCGACGATCACGGCGGTGCCAATCCTCGCTTCGCTTCCGCTCCGGTAATCGGTCCGCGGTCGGTGTACGGCGTGCTGACAGTGACATCTCGTAGCGGGCTGAATCTCGATCGCGAAGGCACCAAATCGTGGATTGTGCGCTACTCCGACCAGGTCGCCGGATTGGTACAGCTGTTCGAGCTCCGTCGCGAATACGGTCGGCACATGCGTCAAAGCGCCGCCCTGCTCGACGCCGTGCAACTTCTCCACGTACACCACAACGCCGAGGGTTTGACGCAGGCGCTCTGCGACACGGCATGCGACGTCACGTCGGCTCATTCCGCGGGCCTCGTGCGATGGAACGAAAAGGACCAACACGGCGTCGTGCAATCGATTTCAGCGAACGTCGATCTCGAACCTGGGTTCCACGTCGCGGCCGAGTCGATGGTCGGGCGCGTCTGCATGGAGCGGCTTCCGCTTCTGCTCGAGGACGCGACCTCGGCGACGCGGGATACGTGTCCCTACGGCGGGTTGCCGCGGCCGATCGGATCGCTCGCCATTGTTCCCGTCACGAGCGCCGATGATGTGATCGGCGCGCTCGTCGTCGAAGGCACCGAGGTCGGCGACATCTCGCAGCACGAAGCGCGGAACGTCGAGCTCCTCGCCGCCGTCGCACGCGGATCACTCGAGATCGCGTGGGAAGTCGAAGAGGTGAGCAAACGCGCGCGGACAGATCCGCTGACTGGACTTGCCAACCGTCGTCATTTCGACGAGCAGCTTCGAAGAGTCTCCGCGGAGACGGACCGGTTCGGCGGAACGTGTTCGCTCATCATGCTCGATCTCGATCATTTCAAATCGGTAAACGATCGATATGGGCACGAAGGTGGAGACGCGGCGCTCAAGCATGTGGCGCAGGTGTTGTCGGACGGCGTTCGCACCGTGGATTTGTGCGCGCGGTATGGCGGCGAGGAGATCGTGATTCTGTTGCCGCAGACCTCGCCGCAGGGCGCGGCGGAGCTCGCCGATCGGTTACGCCAGACGATCGCGTCGCGGCCGGCGAGGTCTGGCCTTGCGGACATTCCGATCACGGCCTCGTTCGGTGTCGCGAGCTATCCGACGCCGGTACCGTACGGAGACTGGCTCGTGCTCGCCGCCGACAAGGCACTGTATGAAGCGAAGGCGGCTGGTAGAAACTGTGTGAAGGTAATCCACCCAAATAACGTTACTCCAGCGCTTTATAAGGCGCCTTGAAGGCGAGATCGAGCGCCGTGCGGAGCAGATTGCAGCCGAGCGTGATAGCTTGGCGCCATGATCGACGACCTCGGCAACTCGGAATTCCCTGAGTGGATCGAGCCGATGGCGGCGACGCTGACGCAGGAACGCTTCATCGGCGCGGACTGGACGTTCGAGCGAAAATTCGACGGGATTCGTGTCATCGCATTCAAGCAAGGCGACGCCGTCCGACTGTATTCGCGCACGCGAAAGGAGAAGGATCTTCCCGGCATCGCTGCCGCCATCGCGTCTCTGCCGGTTGCCGATGTCATCCTCGACGGCGAAGTGACATGGGACGGCCGCACCGCGTATCACGTGTTCGACATCGTCTGGATCGATGGATGTGACGCCACGAGTCAGCCGCTCGCGGAACGGCGCCGGTTACTCGCAACACTGCCGCTCGCGCCGCCGTTGCATCTCGTTCGCGAGCTGGACGACTCCGCACCTTGGGATCGCGCGTGTAGGGAAGGTTGGGAGGGCGTGATTGCGAAGCGTCGCGATTCTCCGTACGAGCACAAGCGATCAAAGTACTGGCTGAAGATGAAATGCGAGCTGGCGCAGAACTTCGTCGTCGGCGGCTTTACGGACGCTCAGGGCTCTCGCATCGGACTCGGCGCGTTGCTGGTGGGCTATTTCGACGATGATGATTTCGTCTTCGCCGGCAAGGTGGGCACGGGGTTCGACGCGAAGTTGCTCACCGAGCTTCGCGCGCGCTTCGACGCGATGGAGATCGCGAAGGCGCCATTCACACGAGGGAAGGGACTGCCGCGCGTGCGAGCTCACTGGGTGCGTCCCGAGGTCGTCGTGCACGTCGCGTTCATCGAGTGGACCGTCCACATGAAGCTGCGCCACTCCCGACTGCTCAGCGTCCGCACCGACGTTGCGCCGCGCGACGTTCGGGGACCAACAGCCGACGCATGACCGAGATTGCGATCTCGCATCCCGACAAAGTGATGTTCCCCGAGTCGGGCATCACCAAGGGAGAGTTGGCGGCGTACTACGAGTGCGTGGCGCCCATCATGCTGCCTCACATCGACGGCCGCCCCGTGACGCTCGAGCGATTTCACCGCGGCATCACCGACAAGGGGTTCTTTCAAAAGAACGTCGGCAAGGGCGCGCCCACATGGTTGGAGCGCGTGGCCGTGCCGAAGAAAGACGGTGTCGTCAACTACGCCGTCGTGCGCGAGACCCGGGGCATCATGTGGCTGGTCAACCAGAACTGCATCACGCCACACGTATGGACGTCGCGCGCCCCGAAGCTGCTCTATCCCGACCTGTGCGTTTTCGATCTCGATCCGCTCGTGGATGACGCCGGCGCCCTGCGCTCGGCCACGCTCCTCGTGCGCGACACGCTGGCCGAGCTCGGGGTTACGAGTTGGGTCAAGACGTCCGGGTCGAAGGGATTCCACGTCGTGTTCGCGTTGGACGACACGTCCGACAGCGGTCAGGTCGCTCGCTTTGCTCACGCCATGGGGCGAGAGCTGGTGAAGCGCGCGCCGGATCTCCTGACGCAAGAGTTTTACAAAATCGATCGCGCGGGCCGAATTCTCGTCGACACCGGCCGTAACGAGTTCGGCGCGACGTTCGCCGCGGCGTATGCGGTTCGCCCAAGGCCCAACGCGCCGGTGTCGGCGCCGTGCACGTGGGATGAGGTCGAGAGCGGCGAAGTGGAACCGCGGTCGTTGACGCTGCGGACGATGGCCGAGCGTCTCGATACGCACGGAGATCTCTGGTCGCGTCTCTTTGAGGCGAGAACGGCCCTTCCAGCCGTGCCGTGACGTTCGTCTCAGGCTAACTTGGGCAGATGCCGAGTGCCGCCGCTGCCCCGATCCTCAAGACGACCCCGTTCCACGCTCGCACCGCCCCTCTGGTTCGCGCGCAAACGTGGCGACGGTGGGCGGGTTATCAGGTCGCGAGCGCATATGAGCCGCATCCCGATCGCGAGTACGCCGCCGTTCGCAATGCAGCGGCCCTCTTCGACGTGACACCGTTGCACAAGTACCGAATCTTCGGACGTGACGCGACGCGTCTGCTCGATCGCATGGTCACGCGCGACGTCACGAAGTGCCGCGTGGGACAAGTGCTCTACACGCCGTGGTGCGACGTCCACGGCAAGGTGATCGACGACGGCACGATCAGTCGTCTCGATGAAAGCACCTTCCGCCTGACGAGCGCCGAGCCGAACGTGCGCTGGCTCTCGATGAATTCCGTCGGGCTCGAGGTCTCGATTGACGACGTCTCCGAGCAGACCGGCGCACTCGCGCTCCAAGGGCCACTGTCGCGCACGATTCTCCAACAGGTCACGCCCGCCGATCTCTCCGCGCTCAAGTACTTCCGACTCGTGCACACCACTATCCGCGACATTCCGGTGACCATCTCGCGCACGGGCTACACGGGCGACCTCGGCTACGAGCTGTGGGTCGACGCGCACCGTGCCATTCCTCTTTGGGACGCGCTGATCGAAGCGGGCACGCCATATGGCATCACACCGGCCGGCATCTGGGCGCTCGATCTCGCACGCATCGAGGCAGGCCTCGTCATGCTCGACGTCGATTACTTCTCGGCGCATCGCGCCGTGATCGAGGACCAGAAGTCGTCGCCGTTCGAGATCAATCTCGCGTGGACCGTCAGCGCCGACAAAGGTCCGCACAACGGTCGGATCGCGTTACGCGCTGAGCGGGCGCGCGGAGCTGCGTGGGGATTCGTCGGGCTCGACGTCGACTGGGAATCGCTCGAGACGATCTACGCCGCGCGAGGGCTGCCGCCTCAGTTGCCGACCGTCGCGTGGCGAACAAGCGCGCCCGTCTATAAGGAAGGGAAGCAGATCGGCTACGCGACGAGCGGCTGCTGGTCGCCGCTGCTCAAGAAGTACTTAGCCCTTGCGCACGTTACGGCGCCGCATTTTCAAACGGGCGCCGACGTGGAGCTCGAGGTCACGGTCGAGCATCGCCGCAAGCGAGCGAATGCCGTCGTGCGGAAGCTGCCGTTCTTCGATCCCCCGAGGAAGAAGGAATGACGTCGAGCGCCCAACGCTACGACGCCATAGTCATCGGCGGGGGCCACAACGGCTTGGTGTGTGCCGCATACCTCGCACGCGCCGGACGCAAGACGCTCGTCCTCGAGCGACGCCCGGTCGTCGGCGGTGCGGCCGTGACGGAAGAGGTGTTTCCGGGTTTCAAGTTTTCAGTATTCTCATACGTCGTAAGTCTCCTGCGGCCCGAGATCATTCGCGATCTCGATCTGCCGAGTCACGGACTGCAGATCTTGCCGCTCGAGAGCACGGTGACGCCGCTCGACAACGGCGACTATCTCGCGTCGTGGGCCGATCCCGACGAGACGCGCCGCGAGCTGGTGCGCCATTCGCCGCGCGACGCCGAAGCGGCGATCGAATTCGGACGGCTGATGCACCACATGGCGATGGCGGTGAAGCCGATCCTCGGCATGGTCCCGCCCGATCCGTCATCGCTCGCCCCGTCGGATCTGCGCGGGCTGCTCAAGCTCGGCGGTCATTTGCGCACACTTGGCGCGGAGCGCTTTCACGCGCTCTACAAGTTGATGACGATGAGCAGCGCAGACTATCTCGATGAGTGGTATGAGTTCGACCCACTCAAAGCTACGAAATCGGCGAGTGGAATCATCGGCACGTTTCTCGGACCCCGATCGCCCGGGTCGGCGTACGTGCTGCTACATGACTACATGGGTGAGATCGACGGCGCGTTTCGCGCCTGGGGATTTCAGAAAGGCGGGACCGGAGCAATCAGCGACGCGATCGCCTCGGCGGCGCGCGCACTCGGCGCGGAGATTCGCACGAACGCGACGGTCGAGCGCGTGCTCGTCAAGGACGGCCGCGCGCAGGGTGTCGTGCTCGACAACGGCGACGAGATCGCCGCGCCCATCGTGGTCTCCGGACTCGATCCGCGCCGCACGTTCTTGCAGCTGGTCGAGCGCAAGGATTTGCCGGGTGACATCGTCGAGGAGGTCGAGCGGTACAAGTTTCGTGGCTCGTCGGGCAAAGTGAATCTCGCGCTGAGTGGACTGCCGGAGTTCACCTGCCTTCCTGGTGTCGGAGCTCACCACCGTGGCGCGTTCTCGATCAGCCCAAGCGTCGAGTATCTCGAGCGCGCCTACGACGACGCCAAGTATGGAAACTTCTCGCGCAACCCGTACATGGACATCGTGTTTCCGTCGATGATCGATCCCGGCATGGCGCCGCCGGGCAAACACGTCATGAGCGTTTTCGTACAGTACGCGCCTTACAACGTCACCGGCGGTTGGGACGACGCCAAACGCGAGGCGTTCGGCGATGTCGTGGTGAAGACGGTCGCTCGCTACGCGCCGAACATCGAATCGCTGATCCTGCACCGGCAAGTGCTGACGCCGGCCGACATCGAGCGGATCACCGGTCTGTCCGAGGGGAACATTTTCCAGGGCGAGCTGGCGCTGCAGCAACTCTTTTTTCTTCGACCAGCGGCGAAGGCGGCGAAGTATCGCACGCCGATCAAAGGGTACTGGCAATGCGGCGCCGGCACGCATCCCGGTGGCGGCATCATGGGCGCATCGGGCCGGCTCGCGGCAATGGAGATCGTCTCGTGACCACCAGCGCGCGCTCGGCGAACGCTCGCTATGACGCGATCGTCATTGGCGCGGGCTCGAACGGGCTCGTTGCCGCGGCCGCGTTGGGCAAAGCCGGGAAACGAGTGCTCGTCATCGAGAGCGCGGAGGAGATCGGAGGCCAACGGCGAGCGACGGAGTTTGCTCCCGGCTTTCGTGTTCCGTTGTCCGCCGACACGGGCTGGCTTCCGCCGACGATCGCGCGCGGCCTCGGCCTCCCGTCGATCGGCACCACGGCGCCGAGTGTCGTCGCGTCGGTTGCCGGTGAGGGCGAAGCACTCGCGCTCTCGTGTGAGACGACACGCGCCGCGGAGACCATTCGCCGCTACTCGCCGCGCGACGCCGAACGATGGCCGTCGTTCACCGAACGTCTCGGCAAACTCGCGGGCTTTCTCGAGGTGCTCTACCAGCTTCCGCCGCCCGACATCGATGCGGCGACGTCGCTCGGCGAACTCGCTCCACTGCTCGCGCTCGGACGAAAGTTCCGCGCGCTTGGCCGGGCCGACATGCTCGAGCTGCTGCGCGTGCTGCCGATGTCGCTTCAGGACTTGCTCGACGACTGGTTCGAGAGCTCGATCGTGAAAGCTGCGGTCGCGGCCGTCGGTGTACGTGGAATTCGGCAGGGACCGCGTTCCGGTGGCACGTCGTTCGTGCTGTTGCATCATCTCGTCGGTGCACGCGGCGGTGCGCGCGAGTGGTGGCGTGAGCGGCCGGACGCGTTCATTGCGACCGTCGCCGAGGTGGCGCGCGGCAACGGCGTCGACGTGCGCACAGGAGCGAAGGTCGCGAGCATCCTCGTGCGCGACGATGCAGTCGCGGGCGTCGCGCTCGACAACGGCGATGAGATCTCGGCGTCGGTCGTCGTCTCGACAGCGGATCCGGCGCGCACGCTGCTCGGCATGGTCGATCCCGTGTGGCTCGATCCGGAATTCTTACACGCGGTGCGAAACATCAAGTTCCGAGGTTCGACGGCGATCGTCCGCTTCGCGCTCGATCGTCTCCCCAACGTGTCCGGCCTCGACGACTCGGCGACGCCGCTCACCGGCGCGATGAGTCTCACAC
>DASYSU010000106.1:0-10767 GCA_036002925.1 Gemmatimonadaceae bacterium
TTGCGGCGGTCAAGCGTGGGACAGACGTCCAAGAGAGGAGCAATCCAGAAATAGTGATCGAGATGATTCTGCGTTGGGCGCTCATGATCAGCTGCGTGTCGGAGGCTAAGGTTGTCGCAAGAATATGATTATGACCAACCACCATCAAGCGAACGCGGCTATCCAGTCTTCGCCCCGAGTGCCCCCGTCGGTCACCGACACGATCGCGCGGCGAGGAACCAGCATTGTGTCGCCGGCGACGATTTAAAGAACTGTAACAGCATCGCGCCGATCTTCTGGCGGGCGGCGGCCGCAGGGTGGGTCCCGTCGCTGGGATTGAAATCACTGCTGACCCACGTGAGACCGTCCGAGCGCGCGGTCGTTCCGGCGGCCCACGGGTATGGCCCCCAGGCCATCCACGGCGCGGCGCCAGTGTCGTACCGCAACGAACCCGCGCGTCCATCCGGCGCACGGCCGGCCATCTCGTCGATCTGGGATTCGATCGCCCACTTCACGCTGAACGCGCTCTCGTACGCGTACGGCTCCGGATTGAGCGTCGACGTCGCATAGCCCGCGTAAATGCGGCTGGTCAGAAAGATCTGCTGCAGATTGGGGTAGCGAGTCTTGAGCGCGCGCGCGATCTGGCCGATCTGGCGCTCGAGCATATAGGCGTCAGCCGCTGTGTCGGGCAACGAGATATGCGGCTGTGGATTCGCGACTTTGAGCCACACGATCTCTACCTGCTTCTCGCTCAGACCGAGTGGCGCGAGCCACTCACTTCGGATGCGGTCGTAGTCGGGGAGCGAAGGGCTCGTCCAGAATTCCGCTGATTTGCCGCCGGCGGCTCCGTTCACGAGAACCAGCGTCGAGTGATTCACGGCCGCATCGTTGGTCGCCTGGGCGATGAAGCTCGTCGACTCACACGAGCCGGGCTGACCGCCGGTCGAGCAGAATTCCTGCGTCGTGTTCGACATCCCGATCGAGAGTAAGACGTATTTGCCATTTGGGTCGGGCACGCCGTTGACGTTGAGCGGTTGAATTCGAGCCGCCGCGGCGACGCCGGCGCCAAGGTGCGAAGCCGGAAGCTGATTGCTACCGCTCGGATACAACCCACCCTGAAAACTCAAATAGCAGCCGGCGCCGAGGTCGTTGATCGGCACCTTGGTGGCGTCCGTCTTCCCGGCGCAGCTGACCGCGAGATCCTCATTCGGTGCGGTGGATCCGCCGCAAGACGCGGCCACAAAGGCGACCGCCATGATGGCTATTCCCGAAAATCGCATTGCTCCCCCAGATGCACGCTGACTGCGCTACCCGCAATTGGAAGACGCCGGCAGCCTGCCGGATGTTAGGGGCCGACCCGGCATCCCTGGGCGACCATGGATCCGGAGAGTTCAATACCCAGCCGTCGCATCGACAACGTTCAAGAGCGGCTGACCCGACATGAACCGCCGGAGATTCTCCGCGAACAGCGCCGTGACGTCATCCCAATGCGACGCCCGAAACCCCGACGAATGCGGCGTGATCACGACGTTCGGAAAACCCCAGAGCCGACTCGTCGGATCGAGTGGTTCCTGGTCGAACACATCGAGCACCGCGCCGCCGAGTCGTCCCGATTCGAGCGCGTGAATCATCGCCGGCTCGTCGACGATCTGCGCGCGGGCGACGTTCACGATCACCGCACCCGGATTCAACAGCGCGATATGCTCGGCCCTGATCATTTTTGTCGTCGTTGCCAATCCGGGCGCCGCGATGACGAGCACGTCACACCCGCGAAGCGCCGCGTCGATGTCGCTCGGCCCGACGACCCGCTCGACGAATGGCGGCACCGGATCATGCGTCCGTCGCCGCACACCGGTGATCCGCATGCCGAATGCGCTCGCGCGCTTCGCGACCTCGAGTCCGATCGTCCCGAGTCCGACGATCGCCATGGTGCGGCCGTCGAGCAACCACGGCCAGTCATAAGCCAGGTCGTTCTGAATCCAGCGCCGCTCGCGCTGCGCCTCGAGCGTACGGTTGAACTTGTGCGAGAGCACGAGCAGCCCACCCATCACGTGCTCCGCGATTGCGACCGCTTGAACGCCGCGCGAATTCGTGAGCGTGATCCCGCGCTCGGCAACGGTGGTCAGCGGCAGCAGTCCTTCCACGGCCGCGGCTGACGAATGAATCCACGTGAGACGCGGGGCGGATTGCACCATCTCCCGGCCCATGATGGGCGCGAATGCGACGTCCGCGTCGCGGATCAGCTCCTGCGCCTGTGCGGCCGAACACGCATGCAGGAACTCCGTGTCTCGAAACGCCGTTCGTAGCGCGACGACGTGGGAATCGGGGATTTCCCAGGCCTTCACCTGCGACGATGCGTAGATCAGCACTTTCATTCACCAGTCCCGGAATTCGGCCTGATGCATAATACGCCAGGCGCGAAGCGGATCTCCAATGGTGCCGCCATCCAGAACGAACGGTCCGCTACACTTGCGTCATGAACGATTCGAGTGAATCATGGTGTGGCTGCTGAACCCCCTTCAACGCAGCCAGCGACAGCCACGTGCCCCGTTCAACGATTCTCATCGCGCGCGCGTCCGTTCGACGTCTACTTCCGATGCGCGATTGCATCGCCGCCGTCGAGGCGGCGTTTGTCGCCGCGGCCACAGGTCGCACCATTGCCGCGGGTGTTTCAGGCAGCCACGTCGACGGCGGAGGATTTCACGTGAAGACAGCCGGCTTGCTCGGCGAGCCGGCATACTTCGTCGCGAAGATCAACGCCAACTTTCCCCAGAATCCACTGCGTTCGGGCCGACCGACGATTCAGGGAATCCTCGTGCTGTACGACGCGACCAACGGTGATCCACTCGCTCTGATGGACTCGGCTGAGATCACTCGGCTACGAACCGCCGCCGCGACCGCCGTCGCGGCGAAATATCTCTCACGCGTCGACGCATCTGCGGTCACAATCTGTGGATGCGGCCTCCAGGCCGCCGCACAACTCGAGGCGCTGTGCTCGGTGCGACCAATCGCGCGCGTCTTCGCCTACGACGTCGACCAGGCGCGCGCTCACGCCTTCGCGGCCGACACGAGCGTCGCGCTGCACCTCGATGCGTGCCCGGTGTCGACGATCGCCGAAGGATCCAGGCGCAGCGACATCGTCGTGACCTGCACGCCGTCGACTCGGCCCATTCTTGGAGTCGATGATGTCGCCGCCGGAACCTTCATTGCTGCCGTCGGTGCCGACTCGGAGAACAAGCAGGAGATCGACGTGCACCTCATGGCGCGCGCTGCCGTCGTCGCCGACGTGTTGTCGCAATGCGTCGCGATCGGCGATCTGCACCATGCGATCGAGGCCGGCGTCATGAGCGCGAACGACGTTCGCGCGGAACTGGCCGATGTCGTTACCGGAACCGCACGCTGGTCGCGATCGGACAATGACATCGTCGTCTTCGACAGCACGGGTACCGCGCTCGAGGACGTTGCCGCCGCGGCGATGGTTTACGAGCGCGCCGTCGCCGAGCGCATCAGCACGACGTTCGACTTCGCTGGTTAGACGCCCACGGCGCTTACTCGCGCGCGAAATTAGCGTACAAGTCGTCGAGGATTGCGGCACCGCGCTCGATTCGAGTTTCGTCATCGGGCGATGACCGAACGAGACCACGAATCAGGCTTTCGACGCCCGACGTCTCCGGGCGTGCGAACAACTCGTCCTTGCAGTCGATGTCGTGCACGATCTCACCGATCGTCCGCAGCGATCGCTTCTTGAGCCCGAAGCGGCGGACGAGCGTCTGAAACGTGCAGTCGTCGCCGACATGTGTGTACTCGGCATCCGCCATATCGAACCGGATCTCGCCCTTGCGCGGAACGTAACCGCGACTCGGCACGAACTTGAAGCGCGCTTGCGGATCGATGAAGCGTCGAATGAGCCACGCACTCGCGATGCGATCGACGTGCACTCCCTCCCGCGTCACCCATGTTCTGCCGGCGACGACTTGGTCCGGCTTGTCGCCGCTCGATGCGACGCCGGGGTCGCGCTCGGCCGCGAGCATTGCCGCGATCTCTTCGTCGGCGATGCCTTCGACGAAATGCACAGCCGCGATGACCGCGGTGCCGCGGTCGGTCTCGATCTCCTGTCGCAACCACTGCAGATCCTCGAGTGCTTCGTCGGTGTTCGGAAGCAAATAGACGGTGTGCTTCAACGCGACCGCGCCGAGTCGTTTGAGGCGGCGGCGGACTTTGACGCGCAGGTAATCGGGTTTTGGTGGAAGCTGATGAATCAGCAGCAGCCATCGCGCGCTCGGCGCCGGCGATGCGCTTGGTCGGCTCGGCTTCATTTGGTCGGGCATCGGGTCAACCGTATTGGCTCCCCAGGCGTCAGTCAAGCGCGCCGACTTGACCTGCGTGCTCAGTCCGCGGACCCCCGATCCATGCGGCTGGTGCGTGGTGTGTCCAGGCATGCGAAGCGCCTCCAAGGCTTTGGGGGCGCGCACGATACAAGAAGTCTAATTGTCCCACAAGGTCGCTCGCGTCGTGTCGCAAGCGACCGCGACACTCACCGCATCGCGAATTCTCCGCCGGTGATCGATTGTAACGCCAAGGTCAACGAGAATTTTGCGAACCTCGTCTTGAGCTGGACCGGGAGGCGACGTTCGTCATTCGTGAACCAGACTTGCGCCTCTCCATTCTCCGAGAAGATACCGCCCGTCTTGATCGTCGGACGCACCACCGTGGTGGTAAAGGTTCCGGCACCAACGGTGATAGTATCTTCGCGCACACCCGTCAGCACGACGGGGTTTCGGTCCGGGCGGAAGTAGCGGTCGTCGCGACGCGTCTCGCCGACGCGAACGCCCGCGATGCGTACGGCGTAGATGAACGAACCGTCATCGAGCGGATTCGCCACGCTCGCTTGTACCGGCTCGCTGTCTTTCTGGAACTCGGCACGCTCGGGGAAGATCTCGTAGCTCGTGTTGCGTTTGTAGCGTCCTTCCGAGATGTGCTGTGTGTGTCGCAGTGATGACAGCGTCTCGAGATCGATCCAGCTCTCGTACCGATCGTGCACACGGAAGAACGGAATGCCGCCATCGATCGTGAAGACGACGTGATACGCCGCGCGGCCGCGCACGCTGTCGATTCCTTCCACGCGCATCCGCGCCGTACCGGCCGGGAGCACGCCGAACGTCGCGTGGAACACCAGTTCTTCCCCCACCGTGAACGGGACGGGGGCGATTGATGATGCCACGGGCGCGGTCGTCGCTGGCTGCGCGGGAAGGGGCCCTGCTATGAAGAGCGTCGCCGCAACAGTCGCGGCTGCACGCGTTAGGAAACTCTGAAAGCGGAACATGGTCATTTTCCGGAATCAACCGCACTCATCGAAAGTGTTGCCGGCGTCGGCATCTGCTCTGCCTGAACTCGGATCGCGAACGCGGCCATCGCCGCGATCACGGCGAGCACGAGTCCCGCGCGCAACCTGGCGGGCCGAAGTGAAGCGGGAATGTTGGCGATCGCGCTGTTGGAATGGTTGCGAGACATTTGCGGCTCTCCTTCGACGTGGTGGCGTCGGTCGTTGAACTTCTTGGCTGCGTCGGCTCTACCCTTACGTCGAACAGAGGCCGGTTGGATCGACAGTTCCCGCGAGTCCTCTTCCCTAGGTAACGTTGAAAGCATTCGATTCAGGTCGTGTATTGTAGATCGCATCGATAATGCAGATGTGAATTACGGAGCGAAAAAAACTCAGGGACTACGGATCGCTGCCAGCACGCGAAGGAACGATTCGCGGTCTTCCGGCTCGATCCGCGAAGCCAAGTCAGTCTGTACTTCACTGATCGCCGTGGTCGCGGCCGCAAACCGTTCGACGCCAAGCGGCGTCACCGCGGCCAAAACCGCCCGCCGGTCAGCTGGATCATCCACCCGCTTAACCAAGCCGTCGCTCTCGAGCCGATCAACCAGCTGCGTGATGTTGGACCGCACGCACCGCTGACGCTCCGCCAGTGAGCTGAGCGAGACGGGAGCGCCCGCGTCGATCAACCGCTTTAGCGCGAAGTACTTAGGAATCGACAGGCCGACAGACTCGAGTGCAGCTTCAAGCCGGTTCTGCAACACCTGCGCGACACCGAGCAACCCAAGCATCCCGCCCTGACCGTCGCCGATCGCTGCGGATTCTACTGGGAGTTCAAGTGCCGGCCGATTGTTCATGCCATGAATAATACAGCGGATCAACAGCTTGTCAAGGAAAACCTGAAAGCCACTTGGCCAAGCCCGCCCGCTCAGCCGTCCGCTTCGAATAGCGAGAGCGTCATCGCGCGACCCTCGAGCTGCAGCAGCCGACGCTTTCTCCAAAGACCACCACCGTAGCCAACGAGCTGGCCATCGGACCCGATCACACGATGGCATGGGATGATGATCGCGACCCGATTATCGCCGTTTGCTCGTGCCACAGCGCGCACCGCAGTGGGTTGCCCAATCGCTTCGGCGATTCGCGCGTAGGACGTCGTCGTTCCCGAAGGAATCTTTTGCAGCTCATTCCACACACGCGTCTGGAACGGCGTCCCGGGAACGTGGAGAGGAATGTCGAACTCGCGGCGCTCGCCGGCGAAATACTCGTCGAGCTGAGCCCGCACGATCCCGAACACTGGTGACTCGCCTCGCTCGAACTCACACGTGAGCGCGCGTCGCACACGGTCGAGCTGCGTGTCGAGCATGCGGCGGTGCGAGAACTCTAAGAGCAATAGGTGCGTCTCGCTCGCGGTCGCCACCATGGTGCCGATGGGCGTCTCGATGTCGGCGACGAACGCACGAACCAGATCGGGCATTCCCAATAATACCACGCCGGGCTATTATCGAGCCGCCCTCATTCCGCGAGCCCGTCATGCCCGTTTCACGCCGCTCGTTCGTCGCTACCGTCGGTGCCACACTTGGCGCTGGTGCCACCGGACTCCTCAGCGCTCCGCTCGTGTCATGGCGAGGTCACGAGGAATTGCTCGCGCAGCAGGGTACGCAGGACTCGGGCGTGGAAGCGCGCCGCGCCGATCGATTGTTGGCGACGCGGCCGGGCATGATCCGGATCGACAGCAACGAGAATCCCAATGGTCCGGGCAAACGTGCGCTCGACGCTATTGTGCAGCATCTGAATGAATCGAATCGGTATCCGGTCAAAGGCGAAGACGACCTGCAACAGACGCTGGCCAAAGTGCATGGGCTCAAGGCCGAGAACTTCATTCTCGGCTGCGGATCGGGAGAGCTGCTTCGCTCGGCGGTGTACGCGTTCACCTCGAGCTCGCGCGCGCTCGTCGCGCCTGAACCGACCTTCGAGGCGCCGGCCAATTTCGCAAAGTTCCTGAACCATCCGGTCAACGCGCCCAAGGTCGACGCGAAGTTGTCGCTTGATCTCGATGCGATGACCGACGCGGCGCGGGGCGCGGGGCTCGTGTACTTCTGCAATCCAAACAACCCGACGGCGACGGTCCACGGTAAGAGCGACGTCGACGCATACGTCGAACGAGTGATGCGCGTGTCTCCCGACACGGTCATTCTCATCGACGAGGCGTATCACGAATACGTCGCCGATCCGAATTATCGCACCGCGATTCCGCTCGCGTTGTCAAACCCGCGCGTTGTTGTGACGCGGACATTCTCGAAAGTCTTCGGAATGGCCGGGTTGCGCGCTGGATACGCGGTCGGGCAACCCGACACGCTCAAGAAGATGTCGGCATGGTTGCTCGGATCGAATGTGAACCAGCTCGCACTCATGGCCGCGGTGACGACCGTCGGCGACACGGCGCACATCGCCGAGGAAGTTCGCAAAAACCGCGAGGCCCGCGCCTTTACGCGCCAGTTTTTCGAGAAAGCGGGATACACGGTGCATGCGTCGGAGGCGAACTTCATGATGGTCGACATCCGGCGCGACGCGAAGGCGTTCAAGCTCGAGTGTGTGAAGCACAAAGTGGCGATCGGACGGTTCTTCCCGGCGCTTCCGAACTACGCGCGCGTTTCGGTCGGAACGATGCCGGAAATGACGAAGGCCGTCCCCGTGTTCCGTTCAGTGCTGGCGACGCAAGTCTCGACGCAGCACTAGGGCGCCGAATGAACGCTCGATTCGGTTGTGTCGTCGCGGCGATCGCAGTGAGCGCCGCGTCCGCCGCGGCGCAGCAGCAGGCCTCGGAAGTCCCCGAGATTCGTTTCGACGCCACCGCCGATTTTCTCAAGCTGCCGGCGAACACGAATTTTGGTGAGGTCGCCGGCGTCGCGGTCGATGGGCACAGTAGACACGTCTACGTCTTCAGCCGCACCGGCGGGCGGAGCACGGTGCACGGCGCGGTCGCATCACAACTCTTTGAATTCGGGCCCGACGGCTCGTTCATCCGTGAGATCGGAAAAGATCTCTACGGATTTGCCTTCGCGCACACAGTCCGCGTTGACATCGACGGCAATCTGTGGGCGACGGACGAAGGCACGAACATGATCATGAAGTTCAGCCCGTCAGGTCGAGTGCTCATGGTGCTTGGCCGCCGCGCGGAAGCAGTTGAGGCGCCCCCGGCGCCGCCACCGCCCGGGACGCAGCCGCGTCCAGGTTGGGGTTCGTTCAACCGTCCAACGGATGTCGCGTGGGACAAAGCGGGCAACATCTTCATCGCCGACGGCTACAACAACTCGCGCGTGGTGAAGGTCGACAAGAATGGACGCTGGGTGAAGACGTGGGGCGAGCGTGGCACGGGACCGAGTCAGTTCAACATCCTGCACTCCATCGCCAGCGACGCGAATGGGAACATCTACGTCGCCGATCGCACGAACCGACGCATCCAGGTATTCGATCCGGACGGAACTTTTCTCCGACAATTCACGATCGACGTTCCGTTCAACAAACCGCCGAACGTGATGCTCGGCGCGATGCCGACGGGCGAGTCGAATCCACTCGCCGTCTCCGGCGCACCGTGGGCCATCTGCATCACACCGGGCCCGCGCCAGTTCCTCTACAGTTCTGACGCCGTTCCTGGCCGCATCTACAAGCTATCGCTCGACGGCAAAGTCCTCGGCGTGTTCGGCGAGGCGGGGAAGGAGCTCAAGCAGTTCGGCTGGATCCACGAGATCGCTTGCCCGTCAGAGAACGAGCTGTACGTCGCCGAGCTTCTCAACTGGCGTGTTCAGAAGCTGACCCTACATCCATAGTCGCCGGGCTCGACTCGACGCGAGCAGAATTTTTTCAGCCAGATCTTCGCCGTGTCGATCTGGCCACGCGAGCTTCGTAGTAGAGGGTGAGACGCCGACGCTCGGTCGGCGACACCGTCTAGGAGGCTCGAATGGGCAGGATCATCGTAGTCAACAACGTGACACTCGATGGAGTGATGCAGGCGCCGGCTCGGCCCGATGAGGATCCGCGCGGCGGATTTCAGCACGGCGGTTGGGGGGTGCCTTACAATGACTCGGTCAAGGGCAAGGTCATGGCGGAAGGAATGGCCAAGAGTCGTGGCGCTCTTTTATTCGGTCGGCGAACCTATGAAGACTTCTTCAAGGTCTGGCCGGGCCGGACGGATAACCCGTTCACCGAAGTGCTCGACAACACTCAGAAGTACGTCGCGTCGAAGACACTCAAGGAGCCATTGCCCTGGAAGAACTCAACGCTCCTGGGGGGCGATGCCGCTGACGCCGTCGCCAAGATCAAGACGAAGGAGGACCTTACGATACTCGGCAGCGGGCAGCTGATTGCGTCACTGATGCGACGCAACCTGATCGATGAATACATGCTGCTGATTCATCCGTTGGTTTTGGGAACGGGGCGCCGGTTGTTCGACGACGGTGGCGCATTCGCCAAACTGCAACTCGTCGACAGCGTGCCCACGACCACGGGTGTGATCATCGCGACATACCGAGCGGCCTGACGATGAAGCTGTACCTGCTGAGCATCTACCAACCTGATGGCGATCCACCGCCGCCCGAGATTCTGGCGGGAGTGATGAGCGAGATCGCTGTGATGAATCGGGAGCTCAAGGCTTCCAACAGTTGGGTGTTCGCCGGAGGGCTACATGCGCCCAGCACGGCGACGGTCGTTCGTGTCAAGGATGGCGACGTTCTCATGACGGACGGACCATTCGTCGAGGGCAAGGAACACATCGGCGGCTTCACGATCATCAAGGCACCAGACTTGGACGTCGCACTCGAGTGGGGACGCCGACTCGCTCGCGCGACAACGCTCCCGATTGAAGTGCGTCCGTTCCACGGTGAAGTCGAGGGCTGATACCAGACGTGGCGGTGCTCCCCTCGTCCGTGATCGAGCGCGTGTTCCGCGAGGAGTATGGCGCGGCAGTATCGGTCCTGGTCCGGCTGTGCGGTGACATCGCCGCCGCGGAAGAAGCGGTCCAGGACGCGTTCACTGCGGCAGTGGAACACTGGCCGTCTACGGGAGTGCCTGCGAATCCGGCGGGATGGATCATCACCGCCGCTCGGCGTCGCGCGATCGATCGTTTTCGACAAGACGCGTCTCGCGACGAGCGGCACGTCGAGGCTGCACTATTGGACGATCGCAGCGAATCGATCGAGGAGAAGGAGGAAGGTCCCGTGCGCGACGACCAACTGCGCCTCATCTTCACGTGCTGTCATCCTGCGCTCGCCACGAACGTTCAGGTCGCGCTCACCCTTCGACTCTTGGGTGGACTCACGACCGCGGAGATCGCGCGTGCGTTCTTCGTTCCCGAGGCGACGATGGCTCAGCGCCTCGTGCGCGCCAAAGGAAAAATCCGCGACGCGAAGATTCCGTATCGCGTGCCGAGCCAGGGTGACATCCCCGTCCGTCTTCGTGCCGTGCTCGCGGTGGTT
>DASYSU010000107.1:0-8523 GCA_036002925.1 Gemmatimonadaceae bacterium
TGTGAGCACGTACGATTGACGGTCGGGATCGTATGACGCGGACCCCGCCCGGGCCGAACCGATATCCCTCTGTGCGTCGAAGATGCCGACCCGGGTTTGGCCGGCAGCGACGTCACTCAACGACGCAACGCCGAAGAAACACGCGACAACGTGGCGCGCGATCACTACTGAGCGCGGGTATCCGCGGTCGCGACTGGTCGCGCTTCTCGCTTCGGAAGTACCCAGCCTGGGCGAATGAAGTGGCAGGTGTACCCATTTGGATAGCGCTTTAGATAATCCTGATGCTCGGGCTCGGCTTCCCAGAACGGACCTGCTGGCGACACTTCTGTCACAACCTTGCCCGGCCACAATCCCGACGCCTCGACGTCGGCGATCGTGTCCAGGGCGGTCTGGCGTTGATCCTCAGTCGTGTAAAAGATCGCCGATCGATAACTGGTGCCCAGGTCATTGCCCTGACGATTCTTCGTCGTTGGATCATGAATCTGGAAGAAGAACTCCAGCAGCTGTCGATAGCCGATTCTCTTCGGATCGAAAATGATTTCGATCGCCTCGGCGTGACTGCCGTGGTTGCGATAGGTGGCGTTGGGCACGTCGCCGCCGGAGTACCCGACACGGGTCGAGATGACTCCAGGATACCGGCGGATGAGATCCTGCATTCCCCAAAAACAGCCTCCGGCAAGGACGGCGCGCTCGGTCGACTCTGACATCCGCAAACCCTCGGTCGAATGGTGTGCCGCGAATCGCGGCCATTTGAAATGTAGAGCGGTTTCGGGCGGTAGCGCACCGCCCCGGTGCTCAGGCGTTGCCTTGTTTGCGGTCACGCTCGCGCGGAGTATGTTGGTCGTTGGCCGGGTGTTGCAACTGAAGCAGGTCTTCGGAGGATCCTTCGATGAGACGACAGATTGCCCTCTCCGCCGTTGCGGCCCTCGCGGCGATCGCGCCCACGGCAGTCCGCGCACAAAATCCCCCGCCCCGCACCGCGACGATCCAGGAACGCCTCGGCTACCCGGCAAACGCGCGCTTGCTCATTCTGCACGCCGACGACTTCGGCATGTCGCACTCGGTCAACCGCGCGATCATCGAGGCGCTCGAGCATCGATGGGTGACGTCGGCGAGCATCATGGTGCCCTGCCCATGGTTCGAGGAGGTGGCGCAATGGGCGAAAGCACATCCTGATGCCGACCTCGGCATCCACCTCGTGTTGAACAGCGAGTGGACCAGCCTGCGCTGGGGTCCGGTGAGTGGCCGGGAGACGGTGCCGTCGCTGCTCGATGCTCAAGGCTACCTGCCGCTGGAGACGGATGCGGTGTCGCAGCACGCAAAGGCGCCGGAGGTCGAGCGAGAGCTGCGCGCGCAGATCGAGTTCGCGCGCGCGTCCGGCGTGAACATCACGCACCTGGACTCTCACATGGCGGCGCTGTTCCAGACCGAAATGCTGTACGGCATCTATCACAATCTCGGTAGATCGTATGCGCTGCCGCAGCTCATCGAGCGCATCGGCGAGCGGGGTGGAGAGCAGGCGCCACCATGGGCGGTGCAGGCGCGCGGGGACGCGTTGGTCGACCGCGTGCTCGGCATGTCGCCCGGCGTTCCGGCAGACAAGTGGCTCGACGAGTATAAGAAATGGCTCACGCCGCTCGGTCCCGGCGTGTATGAGCTGATCGTCCACCTCGGCTACAACGATGATGAGATGCGCGGCGCGACGTCGGACCATCCCAACTGGGGCGCGGCGTGGCGGCAGTCGGACCTCGATCTCGTGAAGAGCGACGCCTTTCAGAATTTCCTAAAGCAGCAGCAGTTCCATCTCATCACGTGGCGCGAGCTGGGAAAGGCTCGGATGAAGAGCGCCGCCCCCTGACTGAGCGTTGAGACGGGCCACGGCGCGATACACGGCGTCCCGCAAGTGTTTCTCGCGTGGATCATCGATCAGCCAGAAATCGAGCTTGTTCATCACGTACGCGTAGCCGAGGTGCGCGTCAGGATCCGCGAACGCGAACGAACCGCCGGCTCCGGGAAAGCCGAACGCATGCCGGCTCGAGCCGAAGCCGATGTCTGGCCCCGGCCGAGCGAAGCCGAGTGAGAAGTAGGTGGGCACGCCGAGCACGTCGTCCATTGGTTGCGCCACAGTCGGTGGCGCGGTGATGCGCGCGAGCGTCTCCGCAGTAACGCCGAGCTCTACGCCGCCCTCGGCGAACGCCGAATAGGCTCGCGCGATCGAGCGCGCCGTGCCGACCCCGTTGCCTGCTGGCAGCTCCACTTCGAGACTACGTCGATCGTTGAAGTTGATGTCGGCGGGAATCGCCAGCGACTTGCGAAGCAGAGAACCCGGCTGGAGTACTTTCTTGATCAACGAGCGGGGCGTGCTTGGCAATGCCGCGATGGCTCGCGCGCGGGACAGCGGCTTGACCTTCGCGAGTCGCGCGTCCGGGATTTCTGCGGGCAGTCCGATGTAAAACTCGAGTCCGAGCGGCTCAGCGATTTCCTCGCGGAAAAACCGTCCGAGCGTTCGATGCGATGGGTCGACGTGGCGAATCAGCTCCTGCATGTATAGGCCGATCGTCATCGCATGATAGCCGTGGCGCGCGCCAGGAGTCCATGCCGGAGTCTGCCGTGCGAGGAGACGCGCGACGTAGTCGATGTCGTGAAGTTTCTCGATCGTCAGCGTCTCGTCGAGCAAGACGAGGCCCGCCTCGTGGCCGAGGAGCTGCCGCACGGTGATCGACGCTTTGCCGTTCTGTGCGAACTCGGGCCAGTAGCGCGCGACCGGCGCGTCGTAGTCGAGCCAACCACGAGCGTTCGCTATCGCGAGCGTCATCGCCGCCAAGCCTTTGGTGGTCGACATGACGACGATCATCGTGTCTTCGTTCCACGGCGTGTCGCCCTCGGGTGTACGGCGGCCGCCCCACAAGTCGACCACTTTCTCGCCGTGCCAGTATACCGCTACGGCTGCGCCAATCTCTCCGCGCTCGATGAAGTTGCGCTCGAACTCGTCGCGCACCTCCTCGAAGCCTGCAGCGATCACGCCGTTCACCCGAGCCGCCGGCCGCGGCGCCAACCGCCGTCGTAAGAGTGCGACGGCCAGCGTCGATATCCAAAGCAATGACGCGTAGATGTTGATCCGTTCGATGATTCCGAACCCAGGCGTCGGCTGCCCCGCGGCAAGACGGGCGCCATACGGCGCCGACAGCGCGCCGAACAGGATTACCGTTGCCAGCGTCGCGAATGAGTAAACGCGAAAGCGCTTGCCGAGAGCGAACGCCCCGAAGCTCATCGCGAGGAGTGTGAGCAGCACGAGCACACCCGTGAGAATGATGTGCGGCAGGTCGCTACCTAAATCGCCCGGGACATGTCGATGCATCTCGAACAACGTGGGCCCGGTGAATCCGGCAGCCGCATATCCAATTAGCAGGACTCCGGTGATTCGAAGATTACGGTTTCGGCCCGTCGCCTCGCGGAAGACGCCGACACCGAACGCCAGCGCGAGCATACCGTAGGCGAGAAACAGTGGGTCCACGAAGGTTTCCGACGGAGCCCCAACGGCCATCAGCTCGCTGACGGCGCGCGATGCGAAGCTGTAGCCGGGGTATCGCATCCCGCCAAGGACGTCCGTCGCGGCGTACAGCAGTGATGAGAGAATACCGCAGGCGAGAAGAACCCGTCGTGCGACGCTTCTCGACCGAATCGGTGGCGCCATTGCCCCGGTCCGATGCTCGGTCATTCCGATCGTTGTCATCGTGGTCTCCGCGAAGTGCCCGCGCCGGTCGCGGTGCAGATCACAAGATCGCTTCGAAAACGCGCGACGTCTGTCGGCGGGATCCAGCCGCGGAGTAAGGGGGCTCCCGATTAATAACCGGCGTTCGGGAATGCGTCGCGCTTACTCAGCTACTTTGCTCCGGCGCGCCCATGACCGGATCGACTCTTTGTAGCCGGCCGGCATGGTGAGGCGATCGACCTCGGCCAGCGGCACCCATCGAAACTGCGTGTGCTCGTGGCTCACCGCCGGCTCTCGTTCTATCGTCTCGACACAGCCATACGTGAGAACCACAACGTGCGTCCCGGGGACAATCGTGTACACCCAGGCATCAACGAGATCGGTGGGTTCGACGGCGAGCTGAACTTCTTCTTCAATCTCCCGTGCGACGCACTGCTCGGGAGTTTCCGAGAGCTCGAGCTTGCCGCCCGGCAGTTCCCACTCGCCTCGTCTATTGTGCAGGAGGATGACTGAGCCGTCGCGAATCACGATGCCCTTCACCGACACGGGGAATCGATACGCCTTGTTGTCGCCCGGCTCGATCAGTGTCATCGAAGTCCCCAACGGTTGTGCGACGCTCAATCATTTGTCGCACGCGACGGCTAGTGCAACTCGACCCGTCCGCGACGACCGTCGACGAGCGCGATCAACCTCGCCTCTGCGCCGTTCGTGACCGGCATGTCGAGATCGAGGAGCCGCAACGCGCGACGCACACGCTCGTCGTCCGGATGCTCGGCGCGTAGCGCGACGAGCGAGGCGCCCTCGGGCGCCGTCCGCGACGGATGAGGCGATTGTCCCCAGTCGATGAAGAACGGAATGATTCCGTTGCGCGGATCTCCCGTCGGCTCGGTTGAGCGCCACGACAGCAGTATGCCATCCGCTCGCTGTCGACTGCCCGCTCTCGCTTCACCGAGAGGAATGCCATTGGCTGCGGCATCGCGACGCACCTGGTCGACGTCGTCGGTCTTGACCGCCCACGTCACCAACCTCGATGCATCCAGCTGGTCGATGCCGAACGATCGAGGTGATGCCGGCGGCGGCTGGCTCGGATCGGGGCCAATGATCTCCAAGTATGCGTCTGCGCCGAGCGCGATCAACGCGTTCTGAGTCCCGCGACCGGGATGCTGGCCGCCGAGCATGGCCGAAATGCCGAGGAGGTCTTCTATTTCTCTAATACCGCGTTCGAGATCCGGCGTGGCATATACCAGATGGTCGATTCTCGCCTTCTGCACCCGGCGCGTTTACTTCGCCGCGGCTGGGAATGCCGGCAATTTGCCGACGTCGCGCTCGTCGTGCTGAATAATCACGGTGGCCTTCAGATTCGTCGCGATCGTCTTGAAGCGGGAGATCGAGGCGAGGGACGCGGCACGATCGGTGTTGAATGTTGGTACGCCGTTGCCCTCATAGTTCTCGCGAAAGTGCGCGAGGTCGCCGGTGATGAGCACGTTGCCCATCTCCTTCAAGCGCACGAGCAAACTGTGATGACCCGGCGTGTGGCCCGGTGTATTGAGCATGATCACCGTTCCGTCGCCGAACACGTCCTTGTCACCGACCACCGGCTCGACCTTTCCCCCGCCGGTGGTCCAGTTGGCGAATGTCGCGGGATTCACCGTCGAGGCGGATTTCGGATCGGTCACGACATCCCAGTCGCCCTTGCCGATGAGCAACGTCGCCTGCGGAAACAGGCTCGCCTGTCCCGTGTGGTCGCCGTGATAGTGGCTGATGCCGACGTACTTGACCTGCGTCGGCGTGAGCTTGAGCTGGGCGAGCAGATCGACAAGCGTCGATTTCGGCGCGGTCGCACCGGCAGTTGACGGATTGCCGGTGTCCCAGATGAGATAATCGTCGCCATGCTTGATCAGATAGCAGCTGAAGGTCAGCTGCACCTTGAGCCCGTTGTACGCGTATGTATCGGAGAATCGCAGGCCGACATCCGTCGGCGCCGCGTTGGTGCCGCACTGAAGACGCGTGAGCGTGACCGCGGGCGGCGTTTGTGCCGGCGTCGGTGATGCGCGAAATGTCACGACGCACGCGCTGATTGCGAATAGAAACCGGGCTCGAGTCACGGATCTCCTCTGTCTCATTGAATGCTTTGCGGTCGGCTTCAAAGTAGACAGGTGCGGAGAGTGTGTCCAATTGGCGTCGCGTCACCCATGCGCGCACCTAGTCTCGTCGTTCTCCCTGGTATACCTTCGCCCGCGTCTTCTTCCCGACCACAATGACTCGTCGCTCGATTGTTCTCGCCTCGCTCGCCATCGTCGCGTGCGGCCACCAACCATCCTCAACCGCACCGCGTCCGCAGTCGGCATTCGATCTGGTACTCGAAAACGGCCAAGTCATCGACGGAACTGGAGCCGCTTCATTTCCAGGGGACGTCGCCATCATTGGCGACCGCATCGCGCGCGTCGGTCCGGCCGGATCGCTTCGCCGCTTTCCCGCCAAGCAACGCATCGACGCACGTGGGCTCGTCGTCGCTCCCGGATTTATCGATATCCAGAGCGGAACGAACTTCCTGGGCGATGGCAGGTCCGTGAGCAAAGTGACGCAAGGCATCACCACCGAGATTCTCGGCGAAGGTGGGACGCCGGCTCCGACGAACGAGAAGACAGCTGCCGGCGGCCAATTCGCCACCGGGGGTCCGCGTGGTACCGGCGCGTACTCCGGAACGCATGGCTTCGGCGCATGGCTCGATGCGATGGGCGCGCACGGCGTCTCGCCGAACGTCGGCTCGTTCATCGGCGCGGCGACGGTGCGTGTGTACGCGAAGGGCGAAGCGATCGGAAAACCAAACGCGGCGGAGCTCGACACGATGCGCGCCGTCGTGCGTCGCGCCATGGAAGACGGCGCCTTCGGTATCGGCTCCGCGCTGATCTATCCGCCAGGCAATTACGCCACGACCGAGGAGCTCATCGAGATGGCGAAAGCGATGTCGCCCTACGGCGGCATCTACATCACGCACATGCGCTCGGAGGCAGACCAGCTGCTCGAAGGGATCGACGAGGCGATCGCGATCGGCACAAAGGGTGGCGTGCCCGTCGAGATCTATCACCTCAAGGCGGCCGGCACGAAGAACTGGCCCAAGGGACCGCTCGCGATTGCCAAGATAGACTCGGCACGCCGAGCCGGAGTCGACATTCAAGCGAACATGTACGCGTACGTCGCGGGCGGCACCGGACTGTCGGCGTGCACGCCGCCGTGGGCCTCTGAAGACGGCAAGCTCATTGACAACCTGCAGAACCCCACCGTGCGCGCAAAGATCAAAGCCGAGATGGACAATCCGCACACGGAATGGGAGAACCTCTGTCAGCTCGCGGGCCCGGAAGGCGTTCTGATATTAGGAATCACGAAAGCCGAGAACAAACAGTACGCGGGCAAGCGGCTGAACGAGATCGCGACGATGATGAACAAGCCGTGGGAAGATGCGGCAATGGATCTCCTCATCTCGGAGCGCCAGCGCATCGGCACCGTGTACTTCTTGATGAGCGAGGAGAACGTCAAGCTGAATCTGGCGCAGCCGTGGATCAAGTTCGGTACCGATGCGGGCGGCGTTGATCCGGACAGCGCGCGCGGCCTTACCCATCCTCGCGCCTACGGAAATTTTCCTCGCATCATGGGGAAGTACGTTCGCGACGAGAAGGTGATGCCGCTCGAGGAAGCCGTGCGGAAGGCGACGTCGGCGGTGGCAACGCGCCTCTCCATTCCCGACCGCGGACTGCTGCGCGAGGGATTCTTCGCCGACATCACCGTGTTCGATCCGGCGACGATCGGCGATCGCTCGACGTTCGAGCTGCCACACCAACCGTCCGTCGGCATGAAGATGGTGTTCGTGAACGGCACCATGGTGGTCCGCGATGGGCGGCACACCAATGCGAAGCCGGGCCGCGTGCTACGCGGCCCGGGGGCTCGCTGACAGACAGCTCAGTGGCCGTCTGCGCTTTGGGGAGTGTAGGTCGGTTTGATGACCCCGAAGCTCGTCGGCGCGATGCGCTCTTCCAGCTCCTGCACGCTGAAGTCCAGCGCGGTCACCGAGTGACCTGAGGCCTCTTTGATTTGCCGCGTCTGGTCGTCCGTCAGCTCGATGCGAATGCGGGATTGCTGGTTTTCCATGACTCCTCCTTCGTGAATGCGTGGGGCAACGGCGACCACGTTATCGAGTTTGATCACGGATCGTGAATCGATCGTGAACGCGTTGACGGACATCGTGAACGTGAGTCGCTACCCCGGCCGGCGTTGCGAGAACGTCCACCTGACCAGCGCGGGCTCCGTGTACGCCCATTCCCACACATTGTGCCCGACACCAGCGTACTCGGTGTAGAACGGGTGCCCGCCCGCCTTGCGTAGCGCCGCGACACGATCGCGAGAGACGCGGACCGGAACCGTCGTGTCAGCGTCGCCATGGAAGCACCACATTGGTGTGCCTGAGGAGTCCACGGCGGGCTCGGTCGTAGGACTCCCGCAACAAGGCATCGCAGCGGCGAAGAACCGTGGGCGATGGGCAAGCACGTGCCAAACTCCGGCGCCGCCCATCGATTGTCCAGTCAGATAGATGCGACGCTCGTCGATCGCGAGCTCGCGGCGAAGCGCATCGACGATCTCCAGCGCGAGGCGTGCTCCGTCGCCGAGTCCTGGGATCATTCGCGCGATCGAGTCCCCGGGTTCCGGCGGTCCGTAGCGAGCCCACCCCCGGTCGGTCTGCGGCGCCACGACGAAGCAGGGAAAGTTCTTCTGGTTCTCCTGCAGCGCCCACACTCGCGTGCCAAAAACATTTCCCA
>DASYSU010000108.1:0-1585 GCA_036002925.1 Gemmatimonadaceae bacterium
CTGCCATCCTGCGATACAGCCCAGCGGATTCTTCGCTTCGTTCAGGATGACAAGTCGCTTTGCTGCGCCGCGTCCGCGGTAGGTAAGGACTCGATGTAGACGCGTGCCCGGTCGAGGTCAGTACGCAAGCGGCGGCCGGGGCGTGGGCCGAGCAGCGAGTGCACGGCGTCGCTCAAATCGGTGCGAGCCGGGCGGTACGTAAAGGCGATCTCCAATCGTGTCCAGCCCGCGGCAAGTGGCGTGAATCGAACGATGCCCGTCGTGTCGACCGGACTCCGGGGCACGCTCGTCCAGGCGATCACGTTATTGGGCACGTACTTCGTAACGACCGCGTCCCAGGCAATCGTGCCGCCCGACGGCGTATAGACCTCCCAATGCGAGCGGCCGTCCTCATAATCGATGACCGATCGAATGCCGCGCATCACGCGCGCGAAGTTCTCGAAATTCTTGAAGAACGCGAAGACTTCGCCGACCGGTCGCGCGACATCGACGACCGACTTGAATGAAACGCGACGCCGTTTGTCGCCCGCGCGCAGAAGTCCCGATGCGAACAATGGCTGCAGGGCAAATGCGATGAGTCCGAGACCGAGCACTCGCAGCACGGCGCGTGTTCGGCGATCGGCGTCCAGCCCGAGTAGCGCTCCGCCGAGCCCGGCGGCGGCAAACCGGTACATCGCATCCGATGGTCGATCGGAAATCGAGGCGTCGTTCACGCGCGGATCGCTGCGCAATGGGAGTGCCGGTCAGAATGCATTCGCGAACGTCTCGAGGCGAGACAGCGCTTCACCCATGTTGCATCGTCCATAGCCGAGCCGAAAATAATTGCCTGGATATCCGAATTGCGACGCCGGTACCACCAACACGCCCTCGCGCTCGACGAGCGCGGCCGCGAATTCGTCGACGTCGCCGCCAAGGAGCTTTGGGAAGCACACACTTCCCGCACGTGGACGAATCCAAGCGAAGCGCGCGTCGTTCCGCGCAAAGAACTGGTCGAGCAGCGCAAGATTCCTGGAAATGATCGCGCGCGACCGCTCGAGGACGAGGTCCTTCGCCCGCAACGCCATGAGCGCCAAGATCTCACTCGGCGCACTGTTACAGAGCGACGTGTAGTCCTTGAGCGAGGCAAGACGAGCGAAGAGCGAACGATCGCGTGTCGCAATCCAACCGATGCGGAGGCCCGCCAGGCCAAACGCTTTCGACATCACTCCGAGACTGATCGCGCGATCGGAGCAATCGGCCGCGGCCGACAGCGGCGGACCCTCGTGCTCGAGTAGCCGATAAACCTCATCGGAAAAAAAGTGCACGCCGTGTTGTTCGGCGATCGCTACGAGCCGCGCGAGCTGATCGGGCGCTAGCTGCGCACCCGTTGGGCTGTGTGGCGAGTTCGCGACGATGACGCGGGTGTTGGGGCGAATCGCCGTCGCAACGGCGTCGACGTCGAGTGACCAATCGGATGGGTCGAGCGGAATCAGCGTCACCGCGGCGCCGACGGCGCGCGCGACCTCATGCAACGATTGGTAGCTCGGCCAGACGACGACGGCGTGATCCCCGGACTGAAGCAGCGCGTGCATCGCGATAAAAATGC
>DASYSU010000109.1:0-2943 GCA_036002925.1 Gemmatimonadaceae bacterium
GATTTCGCGGTCCGGAACGCGTTTAACACTTCGTACAAAGACTATTTGAGTCGGTTCAAGGAGTTTGCGTCGGCACCAGGAGTGAGCGTTATCCTCAAGGCGTCGACCGGAGCATGGTAGGCTTGTCATATTTGGATCAACAGCCTACCTGCGCCGCGAAAGGATGAACTGCTGCCAATGCCAGGGCCTCGAGAGCCAATTCGGACCTGATCTCGCCGCGCGCGAGCTCAGACGCTTTCGGCGACGCGGACCGAATCGGTCCACGCAGATTTTGATCGACGGGCTCCGCGCCGCCGGCATTACCGGCGCATCGCTGCTCGACATCGGCGGCGGCGTCGGCGCCATCCATCACACTCTGCTCGATGCGGGTGCGACTACGGCGTTTCACGTCGATGTCTCGGGCGATTACATCAAGGCGGCGCGCGATGAAGCGATAGAACGTGGTCACAACAACCGCGTGCTTTTTCTGCACGGCGACTTTGTTGAACGCGCGTCCGGAATACCCTTGGCGGATGTCGTGACGCTGGATCGCGTCATCTGCTGCTACCCTGACATGGAAGCGCTGGTCGGTCACGCCGCGGAGAAGGCTCGGCGAGTATTCGGCGCGGTGTATCCGCCCGACGCGTGGTGGATGCGCCTCTCGGTCCGAGCCATCAACGTGCTCATGCGGCTGCGTCGCTCGGCGTTTCGTTCGTACGCCCATTCGCCGGCCGCGATCGAGGCGGTGCTCCAGCGTCATGGGTTCGAACGCATTGAACGGAAGCGGACCTTCGTCTGGGAGATCGTGATCTTCGCCCGGCGGAGATAGCGCAGTACGCGGTGGAACCGACCCCTTGTTATATCAAGAACGGTTGATATATTAGATCGCGTGACCACCGCAACCGACGCTTCGCGAGCTACGCAGCTCTTCCACGCCTTGTCGGACGAGACGCGCCTGGCCGTCATCGAGATGCTGCACGACGGCGAACGCTGCGTCTGCGATCTACAGGACGCGCTCGACGTGGCCCAGTCGAGGTTGTCGTTCCATTTGAAAGTTCTAAAGGACGCAGGGCTCGTGACCGACAGAAAGGACGGGCGGTGGGTGCATTACGCGCTCAGCCTCGATGCGTTCGACGAGCTGTCGGCGGTCATGGCTGATCTCAAACCATCGCGGCGAGCCTTGCCGATCCGTGGTGGAAAGGCTTGCTGCGATTGAGCGATTTTGTTTTGCCTGATATATCAACTTTTCTTGATCATCGGAGATTTCGTATGACCCCCGAGACGCCTGAGCCCCTCACCCTGCACCAACTCCGCGCCACGGTCGAAGCGCGTTACGGGGCCGTCGCGAAACGCGTCGCCGAAGGCTCGATCGCGGCGACGGATGCAGCATGTTGCGGGTCGAGCGGTTGCTGCGGCACGACGAGCGAGACCTGGGATCCGATCACGTCCGACCTCTACGACGCGGGCGAGACAGCAGGACTTCCCGCCGAGGCGCTGCTCGCGTCGCTCGGCTGCGGAAACCCGACAGCGCTCGCCGAGCTCCGCGAAGGCGAGACGGTGCTCGACCTCGGCTCCGGCGGCGGCATCGACGTGCTGCTTTCGGCGAAACGGGTGGGACCAACAGGCAAGGCGTACGGTCTCGATATGACCGACGACATGCTCGCTCTGGCAATCGAAAACAAAGCAAAGGCCGGTGCGCCGAATGTAGAGTTCTTGAAAGGTCACATCGAGTCGATCCCGCTGCCAAGCAACACGGTTGACGTCATCATCTCGAATTGCGTGATCAACCTGTCGGGCGACAAGAAGCGAGTGCTCGCCGAAGCGTTTCGAGTGCTCAAACCCGGCGGCCGCTTCGCGGTGAGTGACGTGATCGTCCGCGGTGGTCTACCGGACGCCGTGAAAACGAGCATGCCGCTCTGGACGGGATGCGTTGCCGGTGCGCTCGAGGAGCAAGAGTTCATCGACCTGCTCGCTGCCGTCGGATTCGAGAATCCGAGCATTGAACCGACGCGCGTCTACACGCGCGACGATACCGCCGCGTTGCTCGCCGGCACCGGACTGGATATCGGTCTCGCCGACCAAGTGGAAGGTAAGGTCATGAGCGGATTCGTCCGGGCCACGAAGCCGGTCACACGCACCCGCGAATGCGGATGCGACGATGGCTGCTGCAACTGATTTCACCAGGCAATGACCATGAGTACTCTTGCAACGACTCCAATTGGCATTCGCCACGCGTCGCCGGCCGATCTCTCGTCGATCGAGCTCTTGTTGACGCAAGCCGACCTTCCCACCGCCGGTGTCGGCGACATTCTGCAAGCGCACGCCCGCGATTTCTTTGTCGCTGAGGCCGAGCCGGGACAGGGAGGCGAGCCGCTGATCGTCGGCGTCGCGGGGCTGGAGGTCTGCTGCGATAACGCGTTGTTGCGATCGGTTGCCGTCCGCCCTGAGTGGCGTCGCCACGCGGTCGGGCGTGATCTCGTGCGGCGCATCGTGAGCGAAGCGGAGACCCGCGGGATACACGCATTGTATCTGCTGACGACGACCGCCGAGCATTATTTTCCACGCTTCGGCTTTGAAAGAATCGAGCGAACGGACGTCGCTCCCGAGATCGCCGAGACGGTGGAGTTCAAATCGGCGTGCCCAGCGTCGGCGGTCGCGATGAAGAAACCGCTCCGCTGACCGCCATGCGGTACGCGCTCATCTCCGACATCCACGCCAACTTGCCGGCGCTGGATGCCGTATTGGGAGACATCCGCGGGCGATCGGATACCGACGCGACGTATCATCTCGGTGATCTCGTTGGCTACGCGCCATGGCCGAACGAGGTGGTGCAGCGCCTTCGCAGCGAAGGAATTCACGGCATTTCCGGAAACTACGATTCGACCGTTGCCACGGATTACAAGCACTGCGGCTGCAAGTACGAAGACCCGCGACAAGAAGAATTATCGCATGTGAGCTACGCGT
>DASYSU010000110.1:0-5020 GCA_036002925.1 Gemmatimonadaceae bacterium
CGCCACCGAGTACGTCGATCAAATCCCACAAGGCGCCGAGGAGGCGAGCGGTCCCGATCAGATCTCGCGCGTCGTGCGCGATCAGATCAAGCACGGCGCCGACTGGATCAAAGTCTACGCCGACTATCGCTGGGGACCGAATGGCGAAGCGATGCCGGGATTCACGCAAGAAGAAATGAATCTCATCGTGTCGATCGCCAAGAGCTCGGGACGACAGGTCGCCGCGCATTCGTCGACTGCCGAGGGAATGAAGCGCGCCGCGCTCGCCGGCGTGGCAACGATCGAACATGGTGACAACGGAACCCCCGAGGTCTTCAAGCTGATGGCGGAGCGCGGCATCTGTTACGTGCCAACTGTCTCGGTCGGTAACCGAAATAAGACCGCGACCTTGAAGATGGCGACGGACGCCGGCGTTACGATCTGCAATGGGGCCGATTCCGGTCCGCTGGCCCACGGCGAAAACGCGAAGGAGCTCGAGACGCTGGTCGCCGACGGTCTGACGCCGCTGCAAGCTCTCCGCGCCGCGACCGTGAACGACGCCAAGATGCTCGGCTGGGGCGATCGCCTCGGCGCCGTGAAAACCGGTTTCTGGGCGGATCTGATCGCGGTGAAGGGCGACCCGACGAAAGACATTTCCGCTATTCGCCAGGTGCAATTGGTGATGAAAGCCGGGACGATTTATAAACAGCCCTGACTTTTCATCCGTTCAAATCCGTTTCATCCGTCCAAATCGCTTCATCAGTCGTTATGGCCTACCTGGCGCGACACTGCTTAGCTGCGTCACGTTCTCGCGAACCGCCGCTCGGGCCAACCATAACAATTCATGAAACGATTGAACGGATGAAACGGATTTGAACGAACTGAGGGCCAAGCTTCGAAGAACTCTCACGAACGCGACGCGAGCTTGTACATAACTGGCCCGAGTGCGAGTGCAACGCCGGCGCCGATTACGGCCGGCAATCCATATTCTCCGTCGCGGAAAGAGATGCCAACGACGCCGATGAGCACGACCATCGGTATGGCGGCGAGCAATGCCACCCAGCGTCGATCGAGCGGAATCCTGAATGCGCCGCGCAGGTCGGGCTCCGTCCTTCGCAATCGCACGAGCGCGCCGAACTCGAGGAACAGAGCCAGCGAATACAACAGCACGTCCGCAACCACGAGACGCCCAAAGGGAACGAGGACAAAGAACGAATAACAGATTGCTGATACAATGACGGCAGCACGCGGCGTACCGCGTTCATCAGTGCGCGCCAGCGACGACGGCAAGAGGTTGTCTGTCGCCATGACGAATGGAATGCGCGAGTAGGCCAAGAGAAGCGCGTTGAACAACGCGAGCGCGCTGACCATTCCGCCGAGGGCGATCCAGATCGCGATCCATGGGCCGGCACTCCCGGCGGCGGATCTCGCAATCGCCGGCCATCCACCATCCGTCCACGTCGTCCAGTCGGAGGCGGCCAGCGTCGACAGCAGCGGAACGAAGTAACCCAGCGTCACGAGCGGCAACGCGAGCGCGAGCGCGCGCGGATAGCTGCGCGATGCGTCGCGCACCTCGCCCTGCACCGTCGATGCGTTGTCCCAACCGATGTAATTCCAGAGGGCGATCGAGACGCCGACCGCGAGACCACCGACACCCTTTCCCTGCTCCGACGCAAACGGACGCCAGGGAACGTGCGTCGCGTGCGGAAGCGACGCGATCGCCAGCGCGAGAAAGCCGAGCATGATGAAGCTCCCCGCGATCACCGACGTTCGGCCAACGCGGACCGAGCCGCGCAGATTGATCGCCGTCGCGCCCCAGATCACGAACAGCGCGATCACCCACTCGAGACTCGCGCTCAACCCCGGCACGAAGTAGCGGAGGTACTGGTTGAAAAGCACCGGATAGATCGCCATGTCGACCAGCGAGTACATCCAGGTGAGCCATCCGTTCTGAAACGCCCAGAATCGGCCGAACGCTCGGTCGACCCAGCGATAGTAGCCTCCCTCTTCGGGAAGCATGCTCGCCAGCTCGCCGACGATGAGGACTTCCGGAATGGACCAGACGAGCGGGATCGCGAGGAGGATCAAGAGCCCAACGCCGGGCCCGACCTCGTGAATCAACGTCTCGGTGGTGTACGCGCCGCCCGACGTCGTGAAGTAGAGAATGAAAACCAGCGAGACGGTACTGAGACCGCGGCGGAGTTCCACGCCGTCAGCGGGTCCAGATGGCGATCAAGCCGCACCACTTGTCTTTGCCGATTCCGCTGTACTGCAACGGAATGCTTGCCGGCCCGGCGAATACTTCGATGCCGTGAATCTCTTCCGGCTTCGGAAGCAAGCGAAGGTCAAACGTCAGCTGACCAGGGCCGCTGTTCATAACCAACCCGTCGACCATGACGGTCATGTAACACTTCGATACCGACAAGTCGGGATTCACGTTGAGCGATCGCGTCGACTCGGCCGTCACGCCCGCGCTGTCGACGATGCGGACCGACGGGACTGCGGTCAACATTTGCCACGCGTCGACGGGATTGCGCTTCACGATGTCCTCGTGGGTGAAGCTCACCGTCGCCGTGTGGTTGATGCGCCGCGTTTCGAATTCATCATTTCGGCGAATGCCTATCAGCCGTTGATTGCCGACGATGCGCACCGTATCGAGCGTCGGCAGCGACACCGTGCTGAGAAGAATCGGAACCGTGTTTCGTCCCGGCTCGATAGTCACGGCGATCTGGCCCTGCTTGAATCCGACATGCTTCGTGCGGAACACGAGTAACCCGGGCGCGATATCGGGCACCAGTGCGCGCCCGCGAGAACCCGTGACTACCGTGCGCGTACCTCCTTCCCCGATGATCTCCACCGTCGCATCGGGCAGCGGCGAGCCACCAAGTTCCGTCACTGCGATCTCGACGAGGGCGCGTGCCGCCGGTGGCCTCCCAGCCGCTGCCGCTGTCTGGGCCTCTCTGGTCGCGGCGGGAAGTGACCGGTGCAGCACGAGGTCCAGCGCGGCGAACTCGATTCCACCGTCGAGGCGGACGAGACGCAGATCAGAGCCGGAGTCCGTAACTACGTGCACCGACAGCGGCGTTTCTCGCGGGACACCACAGACTCGCCAATACCCGGCGTCGTTGCTCATCGCGCCAAGCGTCTTCTCGGTGTAGCCGAGTTGCCCGCCGTCGCGCGTGGCGGCCGCGTAAAAATTGCCCTTCCACGTAACCGTCACCGCGGCGGCCTGTATTGCTTGATCGCGCTCGTCCCGAACGACCCCGTGCAGCATGCCTTCGCCGTTGGAGACGGAATCGCGCGTACACGCGGCGACTAGCGCGTCTCGCGGCCGCGGAAGCGTGAGCGAGTCGACGTGAGCGTCTTCACGCGTCTCGACGTCACGCGTGATCGGCGGCATTCCGAGTGAATCCATCAGCGGGGTCGAGACACGGGCGCGATATCGGCCCGCGAGCACGGGCGTCAAACGAGCCTGTCCGGACGCGTTCGCGACCGCCGCGTAATCGGTTCCCTCCAAGGTCAGCGACGCTCCGCTGCTCGGGAGCAACGAGTCCCGCGACACGACTTGGATCGTGATCGACGGTCCGGCCGCTTGATGGACGAGAGTGTCGTGTCTCGTCACGCGCGTGACCTCGCCGCCGGTGACTTGGATTCCGCGAATCACCGCCACCGAGCCGGAGATCACCACCCGACCGAGTCCGTTCGCGGTTGATTTGCGTGCGGCTCCGACGAGAGGCATACGAACATGCCACCGGTCCACCAGCCAATTGCCACCCGGTAGCCGCAGGAACTCGACGCGTCCTCCGGGCGCGGCCGCGCGGACAACGTCCGGCATGTTGGTGTAGCGAAACTCCAGCGTGCGCAGCTCCGACGTCGCGCGGTCGACCCAGAGTGTTCCTTCGATCTCACGCCTGTCCCGTCGGTCGCGCGTCGGTTGGAACGCGACACCGATCAGCTCCGGCGTTCCCGCCGCCGATGGCGAAGCGACTAAGTGGAAACAATGGCCGGCCGCGAACGATTCTGACAGCAGCACCTCGGCGTCGGGTGCGAAGTACATCGTGCCGGTGCTATCCGCGACGACGTACCCCACAGAGTCGAGCACCGCGGCCGGCCGGCTGCGGAACGCGTGCGTCGTCGGGTTGCGCGACGTATGAACGCGTTGCTCGCGGACCAGTCTCGCCGCCGAATCGAGCATGCGATCATACTCGATCCATTCGGCGAACAGCGGCGCACCTTCGCTGCTGAGTTGCGTCGTCAGCATCGCCTTGCGCGCCTCTTCCCACACGCGGGCTACCATGAATCCGGTGTCGGCGTTGACGCGGCAGGTTTCCCGCTCGCGGACGTTGACCGCCGATAACGCCACGGGCTGGTCTGCCAAAACGAGGTGCAGCGCCTCACTCGCGCCATCGATGTTCATCTCGGCAATACGAGTTGGTCGGAACCCGATGCGGAGCAACGTAAAGCCGTACCGACCCACGGGTGCGGTAATGGCGAATTGTCCGCTCGCAGTCGTGAGCGCGCGCGCGGCGGTCCTACCTTGTGCGTCGGTGGCAATCACGATCACGCTCGTCGCGGGCGTCGAACCATCGGGGAGCACCACCGTGCCGCGAACGGTCTGCGCTGCAAGCGCCATCGCATTCGTAAGCGCAATCGCCGTGATGGACACGACCCGCACGACCGACAGCATGCTCCTCCACTCCGAGAGCGATGACTCCATGGCAGCCGGAGCTGCGCGCCAATCCTGCGTCAGCCGCCGTCCTTCGTCCAGACCAGGATGACGCCGCAGCCACGATTGAACCCGTTGAATTCCGGCGGAATGGTCGACGAACCGGGATAGACTTCGATTCCGGCGAGCTCTTTCGGCGACGGAAGCAGGTCGAGATTGAACGGATTGGGCAGCGGCACTCGATCGAGATACACCTGCATCGGACACGCGCCGAGGCTCGGGTTCCCGCCCTCGCGCCGGCTCAGCGCGAAATACTGCGTCATCGACGTCGTTCGACTCGGCGACACGTTCACCGATAAGAATTTTCGAAAGAGC
>DASYSU010000111.1:0-23043 GCA_036002925.1 Gemmatimonadaceae bacterium
GGCGTCCGTCGGATTCGTTTCACGAGCCCATATCCGAACGACTTCACCGATCGCGTCATTGCGGCGATGGCGGAAGTGCCCGCGGTCTGCGAACACGTACACTTACCGATGCAATCGGGTTCGTCGCGCGTGCTCAAGCGGATGCTGCGTCGCTACACCCGCGAAGGATATCTCGAGTCGGTCGCCAAGCTGCGCGCCGGTATTCCGGGTTTGTCGTTGACGACCGACGTGATCGTCGGCTTTCCCGGCGAGACGGACGCGGATTTCGAGGAGACGCTCGAGGTCATACGCGAAGTCGGCTTTGCCGAGGCGTTCACGTTCAAGTTTTCTGCGCGGCCGGGAACGCCGGCGACCCGTATGCCCGCCGAGCTCACCGTACCGGATGAGGTGGCGAGTGAGCGACTCGCGCGGCTCGTCGAGACGATTCGTGCCATGGCACGCGCGGCGAACATGCACCAGCTCGGGCGGCGCTACGAGGTGCTGGTGGAGAAGGAAGCGCGTCGCGGCGGCGATCTTGTTCAAGCGCGCACCCGCGACTTTAAGACCGTGCTGATTCCCGGCGACGCCGCGATGATTGGGCGTTATCTGAACGTCGAGCTGACTGGAACAACCGGCTCGACGTTCACCGGCCAAGTGGTCCGCGAGCGCCAGCCGCTTCCCCTGGCAGGATAGCTTCGCGCTCATCGAGCGCAGCTCGTCGCCGCGAGTCGAGACCAAAGTAGCGGAACGCATGATGAAGTTGGCCGCGGAATTCACGGAGGCGACGGAATACCACGAATGAGAAAAGTGGAACAACCGTCATCGAGATCGTGACTCGCCGCACGCTCGATTTTCAGCGATATCAAGTCAGCGCATCAAAATGAAATAGTCCCGTCGTCATTATTCCGCGTGATTCCGCAGACTCCGTGGATTCCGCGGCCAAGTCCGGCAGCACAAGAGAAAAGCATTTCAATAGCAATGCAATGATGCGGCGGTTTCTCGCGCGATGGACAAGACTCCCCGCCAGATGCCACTCGTCGCCATTGCGCTCGTCGCGTACGTCGCCGGATTGCTCGCGGGGTTTACCAACTCCGTTGCGCTCGTAGTAATTGCGACGAGTGCCGCGGCGACAGTCGGAATTCGCCGCGATCGGACGGCGGCGGGCGGACTCGCGGCGCTGTGCGTCGCCGGAGCGATCATCGCTCATGCGTGCGAGCGCGACGACGTCGGTTGCCTGAACGCCGCGCTTCACGCGCAGCCAATTACCATCGTTGTTGAAGACAGCGTTGGGCCGGGGGGATTCGGGCGAGCGCGCCTCGCCTCGTGCGACGCCGCGGTGTCGGTCGCGGTCGAGCGGGGAAGTGCGGCGGCCGGCGGCGTCGTGACGGTTCGCGGCGAGGTCCTCGAGACCCAGCGCGGGCTGCTCGTGCAGCATGCGACGATTGACGCCGCGCGTTCGCCGTCGCCGCTCTCACGCTGGCGCGCCGCCGCCGGTCGTGCCATCGACGCCACGTTTCGCGGCGACGCGCCGTTGGTTCGTGCGCTGCTCATCGCCGATCGGCGCGAGTTGTCGCCGGAGCTGCGCGACCAATTCGCGGCGGCAGGGCTGGCGCACGTTCTCGCCATTGCGGGATTGCACATCGGGATCATCGCGCTCGCGCTCGAGATCGGCTTTCAGTTGGCAGGAATTCCACGGCAACGAGCGGCGGTCGCGACAATCGTCACGATCACTTTCTACGTCGCGCTGATCGGCGCGCCGATTCCCGCGGTGCGCGCGGCCGCCATGCTTGCCACGCTCCTCGTGAGCCGTCTCGCACAGCGGCCCACTTCGCGGTGGGCGATCGTCGCACTCGGCGCGTCGCAGCCGATCGTTGCCCCGCGCGTCGTACTCGACGTCGGCTATCAGCTGAGTGTCATCGGTGTGGCCTCGATGATCTGCGCCGGTCGGCTCGGCCGACGCATCGGCGTGAATCGCCTCCCGTGGTTGGGCAAGGTCATGGTCACGACGATGATCGGCACGACGGTCGCGACGATTGGCTCCGCGCCCATCGTGGCGTGGGTATTCGGTCGAGTGAGTGTCGTCGCGCCGTTGAGCAATCTCGCCGCCGGCCCGCTGCTCGCCCTGGCGCAGCCAATGATCTTCTTTGGAATGGTGCTCGCGCCGATCGCCCCGCTCGCGACCCTCATCGCCGATGCAGCGCACCCGCTGCTCGTTGGTCTCGATCGTGTCGCCGCCGTTGCGGCCGCAGTCCCGTATGGCTCGATTTCCGTCGCCCCCACGACAACGGCGGCCGTGATCGCCGGCGTGATGTCGATTGCAGTGATCGTCGCATGCGGCTCACGCGAATGGGTCAAACCAACTCTCGTCGCCGCCTTCTCTGCGGTGCTCCTCATCTGGCTTCCGGTTGCGCCGACCGCGCGTGGTTCGGTCGAGCTGCACATGATCGACGTTGGCCAAGGCGACGCGATCGGACTCAAGACGCCTCACGGTCATTGGATTCTGTTCGATGCCGGCGGCGCGTGGCGCGGCAACGACGCGGGCCGTTCGACCGTGATTCCGTACCTCGGCCGACGGGGTGGCGCTCTCGACATGTTCGTCCTCTCGCATCCCCACACCGATCACGTCGGCGGTGCAGCGAGCGTGCTTCGCATTCTACACCCGGCGACGTACGTCGACGCCGGTTTTCCCGGACCGGCCGATGCCTATCGCGCGTCGCTCGATCAAGCGCGTGCGTCGCACGTGCGATGGGTTCGCGCACACCCCGAGGATCGTGTCACGATCGATGGCGTCACGCTGGAATTTCTCGCGCCGGATTCGGTGTGGACGGCCGCGCTGGTCGATCCGAACCTGGCGAGCGTGATCACGCTCGTCCGCTACGGCGACGTGCGCATGCTGCTCATGGGCGACGCCGAGCGACCGGAGGAGGATTGGCTGTTGGCGCACGAGGCGAGCGAGCTGCGCGCGGACATTCTCAAGGTTGGCCATCACGGCAGCAAAACAAGCAGCAGCGACACGTTCCTCGCGGCCGTACGTCCGCGCCTGGCGCTCGTCTCAGTCGGCGCCGGCAACAAGTACGGACTGCCTACGCCGGAAATCATGGATCGACTCACCGCGGGCGGGGCGCAGGTATTGCGAACCGACCGCCTCGGAACCATCGTCGCGCGCACTGACGGACATCGAGTGTTCGTCGAGGCCGGCGGAGATCAATGGGAATTGCGACCGCGATAAAACATGCCGTTCGTCGTGCCGCTCGCGCGGTGATCGGCGAATCGACTGAGCTTCCGCCGCACATCGTCGCGCGCTATCCGGAATTACGCCAAGCGCGTTGGCGCTGCGGTGGTCTGCCCGTTCGCGTTGGCGGTTGGTGCCTTGGCGAAGCGTCGGTGTCGGCAATCACCCTGTGGCACACGATTTGGCTGGCGCCCGATACGCGGCCGTCGGCGGAATTACTCTTGCACGAGCTCCGACACGTCCACCAGTTTGAGGCGAGCGCGACGTTCCCGATTCGCTACCTGTGGGAGTCGGCGACGCGCGGCTATGTTGGGAATCGCTTCGAGGTCGATGCGCGTCGATTTGCAGCGTCGCGGCTGCGCGAATCGCACGGCTCCCATTCGTAAAGGACGGCAGCGTGGTCAAACACACCGCAACGTCGGTCGTCACGATCGACCGGTTCATCATCGAGGAAGAGCGCAATCACCCGGAGGCGACGGGCGAGCTCTCCGGCGTCCTCTACGATCTGGCGCTTGCCGCGAAGATGATCGCCAACAAGGTGCGAAGCGCCGGGCTCGCCGACATCCTCGGTGCCACGGAAAACGAGAATGTCCAGGGCGAAGTGCAGCAGAAGCTCGACATCATGGCCAACGAGATCATCGTCAAGGCGATGGATCACGGCGGCCGGTTGTGCGCCATGGCGTCGGAGGAAGAACCGGGAATCATCCAGATCCCCGAGCACTTCAAATGCGGAAAATATTGCTTGTTGTTCGATCCGCTCGACGGCTCGTCGAACATCGACGTGAACGTGCCGGTGGGCACGATCTTCTCCGTCGTGCGGAAGATCACGCGGGGGCGCCACGGTGAGCTCGAGGACATGCTGCAACCCGGGCGGCGTCAGGTCGCGGCGGGCTATGTGATCTACGGCTCGAGCACGATGATGGTCTACACGACGGGGCAGGGCGCGCACGGCTTCACGCTCGACCCGTCGATCGGCGAATTCCTGTTGTCTCATCCGAACATTCGCATTCCGGAAAACGGACGGTACCTCTCGGTCAACGACTCGTACGAACAGCTCTGGGACGACAAAGTCCGGTCGGTGATGCGGAAGTACAAAGGGCTCGACGGCGATCGTGCCGCGCTCAGCACGCGCTATGTCGGCTCCCTCGTGGCCGACTTCCATCGCAACTTGCTCGGCGGCGGCATCTTCGCGTATCCCTCGAATCGCAAGACACCGAAGGGCAAGCTTCGCCTGTTGTACGAGGCGAATCCGCTCGCGTTCATCGTCGAGCAAGCCGGCGGCGCGGCGTGCGACGGCACGCAGCGAATCCTCGACATGGAGCCAACGGAGCTCCACCAGCGCACGCCGCTCTACATCGGCAGCAAGTCCGAGGTGGAGCTCGCGCAACGGACCCTGTCGGGCCAGCCGGCGCTGATCGTCGCGTAGCATTCGCACGCGACTTCGTCATGTCTGACCGTTCGAAGACCTCTCCGTCGGGCCTTCCGATCGAGGCTGTCTATCGGCCTGACGACGCCGGTGTCGATTACGCCCGCGACTTGGGCGATCCCGGCGCGTTCCCGTTCACGCGCGGCGTCCAGCCGACGATGTACCGCGGACGCCTCTGGACAATGCGCCAGTACGCCGGCTTCGGCACGGCCGCGGAAACGAATCGTCGCTTTCACCTGTTGCTTGATGCCGGCCAAACGGGACTCAGCGTCGCGTTCGACCTGCCGACACAAATGGGCATCGATTCGGACTCGCCCCGCGCGCTTGGCGAAGTGGGTCGAGTCGGCGTGGCGATCGATACCGTCGAGGACATGCACACGCTGCTCGACGGAATTCCGCTCGACAAGGTGTCGACGTCGATGACGATCAACGCGACGGCCTCCACGTTGCTGGCGATGTACATCGTCGTCGCAGAGGAGCGCGGAATCGCGCGCGACCGGCTGAGCGGAACGACGCAGAACGACATCCTCAAGGAGTACATCGCGCGGGGGACGTACATCTATCCACCGGAGCCGAGCCTCGCGCTGATCGCCGAGACGTTTCGTTTCTGCGCCGCCGAGGTGCCGAACTGGAATGCGATCTCGATTTCCGGCTATCACATTCGCGAAGCCGGTGCGACCGCCGTGCAAGAACTCGCATTTACGTTCGCGAACGCCATCGAGTACGTGCGACAGGCGATGCAGGCCGGCCTCGCGGTCGACGCGTTTGCGCCCAGGCTCTCCTTCTTTTTCGCGGCGCACAACGATTTGTTCGAGGAAGTGGCGAAATTTCGCGCGGCGCGCCGGTTGTACGCGCGCATCATGCGAGATCGGTTCCATGCGAACGATGCGAGCTGCCGCCTTCGGTTTCACACGCAAACGGGCGGCGTCACGCTGCAAGCGCAGCAGCCGCTGAACAATGTCGTTCGCGTCGCGATCCAGGCGATGTCGGCAGTCCTCGGTGGAACGCAATCGCTGCACACGAACGGCTATGACGAGGCGCTCGCCCTGCCGACGGAAGGTGCCGCGACCTTGGCGCTTCGAACGCAGCAGATCATCGCCAACGAGTCCGGCGCGGCCTTGACGGCGGATCCGCTGGCCGGGAGTTATTACGTCGAGCACTTGACGAACGAGCTCGAACGAGGCGCCACCGAGCTACTCGCCAAGGTCGATGAGCTCGGGGGAGCCGCGAAAGCGATCGGTGCCTCATTCTTTCAGGACGAGATCGCACGAAGCGCGTACGAGTTCCAGATGCGCGTCGAACGCGGCGAGACCGTCATCGTCGGCGTTAACAAGTACGCCGACAACAGCGAGCCGCTCGAAATCGCGACGCCGGACTACTCGTCGCTCGAGCGGGAGCAAGTCGGCCGATTGCGAGAAGTCCGAGCAAAACGTGATGCGAAGCTTGTTGCGAACGTGCTCGGCTCGCTGAGCGAGCGTGCGCGTAGCTTCGCCTCGGCCGACCGGGCGCGAGCGCCGCTGATGGAATCGATCATTGACTGCGTGCGCGCGCGAGCAAGCGTCGGCGAGATTGCCGACGCCTTGCGCGACGAGTGGGGAACGTACCGGCCGGGCTAGCCTTGAACGGACGCTCGCCAGAGGCTAGCTTAGAGAGTCAGGTTGCCCCGTCTAAGTCATAGCCAAATGCCAACTTACGAGTTCCGCTGCCCCGATGGTCACGAGTTCGAGCGCTTCTATCGCAAGATGAGCGACGCGACTCCGGAGGTGGCGTGTCCCGTGTGCGGCAAGCTGGCTGTGCGGTTGCTCTCGGGCGGCGCCGGCTTGGTGTTCAAGGGCTCGGGCTTCTATCTCACCGACTACGGCAAGAACGCGCATCGGAAAGCCGAGCCTTCGTCGAGCGAGAGCAAAGGCGCCGCGAAGGGAGACGGCAAGGTCGACAGCACATCGGCAGCGACGACGACCGACGCGAAAGGCGGTGACGCCGGCGGCGAGAAGACGAGCGCCGCCGAGAAGAAAAGCGGCGAGAAAGCGACCGGCGAAAAGAAAGCTGCCGCGACAACGCCCGCCGAGCCGAAGCCGCGCGACGCAAAGTCGTCCTCGAGCACCAAGTCAGACAAATAATGGACGGCACCGAACTACTGCGCGCGGAGCTCGCACGCGCCGCGCACTCGCTCGGCGCGCCGTCCGACGTTGAGCCGCTGCTCGAGCGTCCGCGCGACCCGTCGTTCGGCGACTGGGCGACGAATCTCGCGATGACGCTGGCGAAGCCGCTCGGGCGAAAGCCCCGCGACTTGGCGCAGGCGATCGTCGAACGGCTCGACTACGCGCGCGCGGGGATCAGCAGTGCGGAGATCGCCGGTCCGGGATTCATCAATTTTCGGGTCTCGACCGACGTCTTCGCCGAGGGATTACGCGCGCTCATTGCCGCGTCCGACCAGTACGGGCGGTCGAACGCGGGCGAAGCGTGTCCGGTGAACGTCGAATTCGTCTCGGCGAATCCAACCGGACCGCTCCATGTCGGCCACGGGCGGCAGGCCGCACTGGGCGACGCGATCTGCTCGTTACTCGAGGCGACGGGCTGGCGCGTGACGCGAGAGTTCTACTACAACGACGGTGGCGTGCAGATTCTCAATCTCGCGCTGAGTGTGCAGGCGCGCGTTCGACAGCTCGGCGGACAACAGGTCGAGCTGCCCGACGGAGGATACCATGGCGAGTACATCAGAGATCTAGCACAGCGCTACATCGACGAACATTCCTCGGATCCGAACGCCGAAGATGAGGACGCGCTGCGCCAGTTCGCGGTGCGCGAGCTCCGAAAGGAACAGGATCGGGACCTCCAGGCGTTCGGCGTGCATTTCGACGTGTACTTTCTCGAGTCGTCCTTGTATTCCGACGGACGGGTCGAGGCCACCGTCAATCGGTTGATCGATGCCGGCCACGCCTACGAGAAGGACGGCGCGCTCTGGCTCAAGACGACCGATTTCGGCGACGATAAGGATCGCGTCATGCGAAAGAGCGACGGCACGTACACGTACTTCGTGCCCGACGTCGCGTACCACGTCACGAAATGGGAGCGCGGGTTCAGACGTTCGATCAACGTGCAGGGCGCCGATCATCACAGCACCGTGACGCGCGTTCGTGTCGGTTTGCAGGCGCTCGATATCGGCATTCCCCAAGGCTATCCGGAGTACGCGTTGCACCAGATGGTGACGGTCATGCGCGGCGGGGAAGAGGTGAAGATCTCGAAACGCGCCGGCAGCTACGTCACGGTGCGTGATCTCATCGACGAGGTTGGGCGCGACGCGGTCCGGTATTTCTTCTTGATGCGGAAGGGCGACTCGCAGCTCGTCTTCGACGTCGACGTCGCGCGATCGCAGTCGGACGAGAATCCGGTGTACTACATCCAAATGGCGCACGCGCGTCTCTCCGGAATCTTCCGAGTCGGGGAGATCGATCCCGCGACAATCACGGGCGCCGACGCCGACCTCTCCGTGCTATCGCTGCCCGAGGAGCAGGAGTTGATGAAAGCACTGCTCGACTATCCCGCGCTGATTGCGGGAGCGGCCGAGGCGCTCGAGCCCCATCGCGTCGCGACGTATTTGCACGACACGGCGGGGAAGGTTCATCTGTGGTATCACAAGGCGCACGTGTTGAACGAGCCCGACGAAATCATGCGTGCCCGACTGGTTCTCGCTCGCGCGTCGCAGTTGGTGCTGCGAAACGGTTTGGAGCTGTTGGGAATCACCGCGCCGGAGAGAATGTGAGACGGTTGCTAGTTGCTGGTGGCTGGTTGCTGGTACTACAAACAGCGGATTCGACCCTCAGCATCAATAGGTGGCGCGCAGTTCAACCAGCAACTAGCAACCAGTAACCAGCAACCACATGTCCGTTCTCGTTGTCGGTTCAGTCGCGCTCGACTCGGTCGAGACGCCGTTCGGAAAAGCGGATAATGTCCTCGGCGGTTCGGGGAATTTTTTTGCCGCGTCGGCAAGTCATCTGGCGCCGGTGCAACTCGTCGGCGTCATCGGAAGCGACTATCCGATCGACAAGCTCGAGCGCGCGTTTGCGTCGCGGCCGATCGATCTCGCCGGACTCGAGCGCGCCGACGGAACGTCGTTCCGATGGCGCGGGCGGTATCGACACGACTTGAACATGGCCGAGACGCTCGAGACGCACCTCGGCGTGTTCTCGAATTTTCGTCCAAAGATTCCCGAGCAGTTCCGCAATGCGCCATTCGTGTTCCTCGGCAATATCGATCCGCGATTGCAGCTCGACGTGCTGACGCAGGTCGCGAAGCCCAAGCTCGTCGCCTGCGACACGATGAACTTCTGGATCGAGAGTCGCCGCGCCGACGTGCTCAAACTCCTCGAGCGGGTCGATCTCATCACGCTCAACGATGCCGAGGCGCGGCAGCTCACCGATGAGTTCAATCTCGTGCGGGCCGCGCGCTGGATCATGGCGCGCGGACCGAAACATGTCGTCATCAAGAAGGGTGAGCACGGCGCGTTCATGTTCACGGCGTCGAGCATCTTCTTTGCGCCCGCGTATCCGCTCGAGGCCGTATTCGATCCGACCGGCGCGGGCGATTCCTTCGCCGGCGGCTTCATGGGCTACCTAGCGCGCAACGGCGACTTGTCCGAGGCAAACCTTCGACGCGCCGTGGTGTACGGATCGGCCATGGGATCCTTCGCCGTGGAGAAATTCTCCGTCGACCGGCTGCTCGAGATCACGCCGGCCGACATCAGGCAGCGCGTCGCCGACTTTCATCGGCTCATCACGTTCGAGCAGGATCTGTCGTGAGCAATTCGCTCGACTATCGCACCGCCGGCGTCGACATCGACGCGGCCGACGAGGCGAAGCGCCGCATCACGGCGCATGTGTTGTCGACGTTGACGGCGGGCGCGCGCGGCGAATTCGGTGGGTTCGGAGGAATGTTTCGCGTTCCGACCGACGTCCCGAAGCCGGTTCTCGTAGCGAGCGCCGACGGTGTCGGGACAAAGCTCAAAGTCGCGATCGAAGCGGGACGCTACGACACGGTCGGTCACGATCTGGTGAATCACTGCGTCAACGACATTCTCGTACAGGGCGCGAGTCCGCTGTTTTTTCTCGACTACGTGGCGTTTGGTGCGCTCGATCCGCGCGCCGTCGAAGGCGTAGTTGCCGGCGTGGCGGCGGGCTGTCGAGAGAATGGTTGCGCCTTGCTCGGCGGAGAAACCGCGGAAATGCCCGGCGTCTACACACCACCGGACTACGATCTTGCGGGATTCATCGTCGGTTACGTCGACGAAGACGCGATCCTCGGTCCACAACGTGTGCGCGACGGCGATGCCATCGTCGGCATCGAGAGTAGTGGGCTGCATACCAACGGGTTTTCACTCGCGCGACGTATCGTCAACGATCGTATGAAGTTAAGCGTGCACGATCGGTTTCCCGCCGAGAATGCGAGCGTCGGCGATGTGATGCTTTCCATCCATCGCTCGTATTTATCAGTGTTGAGACCGATGCTCGATCGAGTGCATGCGATGGCGCACATCACGGGCGGCGGAATTCCCGGAAATCTCAACCGAGCATTACCGCCGACGCTCGACGCGATCGTCGATTCGTCGAGTTGGGCTGTGCCAAACCTCTTTCAGCAACTTCAAGAGGCCGGCGGTGTCGATCGCCAGGAGATGTTCAGAACGTTCAACATGGGCGTTGGCATGACCGTGATCCTGCCGTCATCCAGCGCGACCGACGTGATCTCCGCCGCCGCGACGCAGGGCTGTCGAGCGTGGCGAATCGGCGAGGTGCGCGGCGGATCGGGCCGAGTCGAACTCCACTAGGAGAGTATTCGAATGAGAAAATGTGGTTTGATACCGTGCGTGATACTGTCGTTGGTAGCTCAGGCGTCGTTCGCACAGGGCGGCGGGTTGTCTTCGTCGCCGTGTCCGGCGGGCGGCATCGTGGCCGGCGTGCCCGATCAGACGCGCATCGCGCAGGATGTCTGTACGCAGGCCTATGACGTCTATCAGTTCATGTCGCCGCAACTGGGGCTGGCCTTGGCAGGTGGAAACGCAACGATCGGTCAGGGCGGAACGCTCGGCGGCATCGGGCACTTGAGTGTCGGCATTCGTGGCAATGTCTTCAAAGGCTTGTATCCCGACCTGACGCAATTTCCCCGAAGCACCAACGGTGCCGTGCAACGCGAGCTCCCCACCAAGAGCCAGTATCTCGGTCTGCCGACGGCCGATGCGGCGCTCGGCATCTTCAAGGGAATTCCGCTCGGGCTCACGAACGTTGGCGGTATTGATCTCCTCGGGAGCGCGTCGTTCGTACCGTCGTACTCCGGCGACAACGTGAGCCTTACTCCCGAGCGCAACTGGCAATTCGGCTACGGCGCGCGCGTCGGAATCCTTCAGGAATCGATCATCTCGCCCGGCGTCTCGGTCACGTACCTCAAGCGTGATCTCCCCAAGACAAGCATCATCGGAACATCGAACTCGGATTCATTGCGCGTAGTCGATGCTACCGTGAAGACGACAGCATGGCGCGTCGTCGCGAGCAAGAGCTTGATCAAATTCGGGATCGCCGGCGGCGTCGGCCGTGACAAGTACGATCAATCGGCCGCGATCGAAGGTGTCGTCCACACGACGGTTGCCGGGCTGCCCGTGACCGGACGCGCCGCGGTACCGGCATCGGCCACGCAACAATCCCTCACGCGCACCAACTACTTTCTCGATCTCTCGCTCAATCTCGCGACGCTCAAGTTGGTCGGCGAGGTTGGCTCGGTCAGCGGTGGGACGGTGAATACGTTCAATTCATTTTCGGGCGGGCGCGCCGATCGATCGCTGGTGTACGGGTCGCTGGGAATTCGCCTCGGGTGGTAGTGACGGTGATGAGGAGATGACAGCCGTCCAAAGGCCGGCTGAGATCGACTCCGAACACATGCGACGAGCGCTCGAGCTTGCGCGACTCGGATGGGGACAGACGGCGCCGAACCCGATGGTCGGCGCCGTCGTCGTTGCCGGCGGTACGGTCGTCGGCGAAGGGTATCATGCGCGCTATGGCGATGCGCATGCCGAGGTGGTCGCGCTGCGCCACGCCGGTGCGCACGCTCGCGACGCAACGCTGTACGTGTCGTTGGAGCCGTGCGCGCATTTCGGCAAGACACCGCCGTGCACCGAGGCGATCATCGCTGCAGGCGTCGCGCGTGTGGCCGCCGCGGTGCGTGATCCGAGTGCCGTGGCGCGCGGCGGTGCCGAGATGCTTCGCGCGGCTGGAATTCAAGTCGACCTGGGGATCGAGGTCGAGCAAGCGCTCGAGCTCAACGCGGCGTTCTTCAACGCGCACTCGAGCGATCGGCCGTGGGTCGTCCTCAAGCTCGCCGTCTCAGCGGACGGGGCGATCGCCGACGCGTCGCGACGTCCACGATCGATTACCGGCCCGGCGTCGCGCAAAGAAGTCCATCATTTGCGGGCCGGGTTCGACGCGATCGGGGTCGGTGTCGGCACCGTCGTTACCGACAATCCCGCGCTCACTGTGCGCGGCGTTCCGGCGCCGCGTGTCGCGCCGACGAGAGTGATCTTTGATTCAACGCTGCGCACGCCGATCGATTCGATCGTAGTGCGAACCGCGCGTGACATTCCAACGCTGATCGTCACCCGCGACCCTGATGAGTCGAAGCAACACGCATTAGAGGAGGCTGGTGCAACAATCATCACTGCGTCGTCCACGCCGGAAGCCCTGCGGCAGCTGCGGCAACGCGACATTCGCTCCCTCTTTGTCGAGGGCGGTGCCAAGCTCGCTGGAACCCTCATCGCCGACGACCTGGTCGACCGCCTCATTATCTTTCAGTCACCGATCGAGCTCGGCAGCGGTGCGCTCGAGGCGTTCGCGCACTCGCCGCCGGGATTCTCAGAATCGCTCGAAGGGCGCCCGATCGTCGAGCGCCGCCTGATCGGTGACGACACCATGACCATTTACGCCCTCCACGAGATCTCATGTTTACCGGGCTAGTCGACGACGTCGGACGAGTGACGAGCGTCGCGGAGTCCGGAACCGGCCACGAGCTGCGTATTGAATCGCGGTATCGGGACCTCGTCGACGGCGAAAGCATCGCCATCAATGGAGCGTGCTTGACCGTGCTGGAGCATGGGGACGAGTGGTTCGCCGTCGCCGCCGTCGAGACGACGCTCGGACGTACGACGATGGGCGACTGGACGGCCGGTCGGCGGGTCAACCTCGAGCGCGCGCTCAAAGTTGGCGACCGACTAGGCGGACATTTCGTGCAAGGCCACGTCGACGGGGTCGCGACCGTGGAAGACGTCCGCCAGCAGGGTGACGCACGCCTCGTCGACCTTGCTCTGCCGCCGGGCCTCGCCGAGCTTATGGTACAGCACGGCTCGGTCGCGGTCGACGGGGTAAGCCTGACCGTCAACGACCTGCCGGTGCCGGGCACGCTCCAACTCTCGCTGATTGACTACACGTTGCGGCACACGACACTCGGCGAACTGGCGCGCGGCGATCGAGTGCACGTCGAAGCCGACATGCTCGGCAAATACGTTCAGCGTTTGCTCAAGGAATCATCATGGTCTTCGGAACGATAGAGCAGGCGATCGCCGACATCCGCGACGGAAAGTTCGTCATCGTCGCGGATGATGAAGATCGCGAGAACGAGGGGGATTTGATCTGCGCGGCGCAGCTCGTCACCCCCGAGATGGTCAATCTCATGATCAAGAAGGCGGGCGGTTTGATTTGCCTCGCCCTCACCGGCGACCGCGTCGACGCACTCGGCCTCGCGCCGATGGCCGAGGCGAACCTCGACGACTATCGCACCGCCTACACGGTGAGCGTCGACGCATCGCCGCGTTTTGGCGTCACGACCGGCATCAGCGCGCAGGATCGCGCGGCGACGATTCGCGTCGCGGTCGACCCGGCCGCGGTCCCGAGTGATTTGCGCCACGGCGGACACGTCTTCCCGCTGCGGGCCCGCGAGGGCGGCGTGCTTCAGCGCGTCGGGCACACCGAGGCGGCCGTCGATCTCGCGCGCCTTGCTGGGCTGCTGCCCGCGGGCGTCGTCTGTGAAATCTTGAACGAAGACGGGACGACCGCGCGTCGTCCCCAACTCGAGGTATTCGCGCAGGAACACGACATCACGTTCGTTACCGTCGCGCAGCTCGTGGCGCACCGCCTCAAGAGCGAACGCCTCGTGCATCGTGTCGCCGAGGCGCGTCTACCTACCGATCACGGCACGTGGCGCATCGTCGGATATCGGAACGATGTCGACCGGCAAGAGCACGTGGCCCTCGTGTACGGCGAGATCGGCGACGGCGAGGATACGCTGGTTCGAATCCACTCGAAGTGTCTCACGGGCGACGTGTTCCATTCGCTTCGCTGTGACTGCGGTTGGCAGCTCGACAAGGCGATGGAGTTGATCGCGGGCGATGGCCGCGGCGTGATCGTGTATCTCGATCAAGAAGGGCGCGGCATCGGTCTGCTCAATAAGCTCAAGGCCTACGAGCTGCAGGACCGCGGCGCCGACACCGTCGAGGCGAACGAGCAACTCGGATTCAAGCCCGACCTCCGCAACTACGGCATCGGCGCGCAGATCCTGCTCGACCTTGGTCTCAAGTCGATCCGGCTCATCACGAACAATCCGCGCAAGATGGTCGGCCTCGAGGGCTACGGTCTGCGCATCGGTGAGCGCGTCCCCGTCGTCCAGCCGGCGCACGACGAGAACGCGGAGTATCTCAGCACGAAGAGAGATAAGCTCGGCCATTTGCTCGCGTCGTAATGGCCGAATTTTCCGGAACGCCCGCGGGGCAGCACCGCCGCTTCGCGGTCGTCGCGAGCCGATTCAATCAGGTGATCGTCGAGCGCCTCGTCGATGGCGCGTTGGATGCGCTCGTGCGGCATGGCGTCGCGGCCGATGACGTGGACGTCGTCTGGGTCCCAGGCGCATGGGAGCTACCGATCGCCGCGCGACGGCTGCTGTCGTCCGAGCGTTACGATGCGCTCGTCGCCGTCGGCGCGGTCATACGCGGCGACACTCCACATTTCGACTACGTCGCCGGCGAGGCGTCGCGTGGACTCGCGACGGCCAGTGTCGAATACGACACGCCGATTGGGTTCGGCCTATTGACCTGCGACAACAACGAACAGGCGGAGGCACGAGCCGGCGGCGCGCACGGCAACAAGGGATGGGATGCGGCGCTCGCGGCGCTCGAGATGGCAGACCTGTTCGGTCGATTGGATGCCGCGGACGAGAGTTGAGACACGTGCACGCGCGCGCGTGCTGCAAGCCCTGTATGCATGGGACCTGCGTGGCGAACAACAACTCGAGCGCGTCGCGACGCAAATCTGGGACGACCTCTCCGTTTCGCCCGATGAGCGACGCATCGCCGGCGTATTCGTTCGCACACTGTCGAAGCACGGCAAGGAACTGGACAACGAGCTTGCTGAGGTGACGACCAACTGGCGGCTCGAGCGCCTGGGCGTGATCGACCGATGCGTCCTTCGTCTCGCCGCCGCCGAGCTCCAACACGGTGAGACACCACCGCGAGTCGTCATTCAGGAAGCGGTTCACCTGGCCGAGCGTTATGGAACGCTCAAGAGCGCGAAATTCGTGAACGGCGTTCTCGACGCGCTCGCCCGACGAATGGGACGGATGTAGTGCGCATCCTGCTCGTGAACTGGCAGGACCGCGAGAACCCGCTGGCGGGCGGCGCGGAAATTCATTTGCACGAGATCTTCGGTCGGCTCGCGGCAAAGGGACACACCGTCCGTCTTTTGTGCGGCGGATGGCCGTCGTGTCCGCCCCGCGCGCAACTCGACGGTATCGACGTCTTTCGCGTCGGCACGCGGCACACCTTCCCGTTCTTCGCGCATCGATACTATCGCGCGCATCTCGACGCGTGGGCGGACGTGCTCGTCGAGGACATCAACAAAGTCCCGCTCTACACGCCGCGTTGGCACGCGAGGAAGACGGTTGCGCTCGTCCCGCACCTGTTTGGATCGACGGCGTTTCAGGAGTTTTCCGCGCCCCTGGCCGCCGCCGTCTGGAGCGCCGAGCGTCCGCTCGGCGCCGTCTATCGTCGCATTCCGTTCGAGGCGATCAGCGAGAGCACCGCCGACGATCTCGCCGAGCGCGGCATCCCTCGATCGGAAGTCGAGGTGATCTATCCCGGCATCGACAGCGTGGCATACACGCCGGATCCGACCGTTCGCGCGGCCACACCGGTCTTCTCATACTTGGGTCGGCTGAAGAAGTACAAAGGCGTGCATCTGGTGATCCGTGCGTTCGCCGGCATCGATCGCTCGAAAGCGACGCTCGAGATTGCCGGCGCCGGCGACTATCGTCCCGAGCTCGAGGCGCTCGCCCGCTCGCTTGACCTCGGCGACCGGGTGCGATTTCTTGGGCGCATCTCGGAAGCGGACAAGCTGGCGTTGTTGCGCCGGTCGTGGGCGCTCGCCTTTGCATCGCCCAAGGAGGGTTGGGGTATCACGAATCTCGAGGCAGCTGCCTGTGCGACGCCGGTCGTCGCGTCGAACTCGCCGGGCATTCGCGAGTCGGTGCGCGATGGCGAAACGGGATTTCTCGTTCCGCATGGTGACATCCAGACCATGAGCAACGCCATGCGTCGCATCGCCGAGTCTCGCCAGCTCGTCGCGACACTCGGTAGGCAGGCGCGCGAGTTCGCCGAGAGCTTTACGTGGGAGCGCGCCGCCGATCAGACGGAGGCGCATCTCATGCGCGTCGTCGGTCGGTCGAGCGGGCCGGATCGATGACCCCCAAGCTCACAGTCGGCCGGCTGATCGAGCGGATGCGCGAGGCGCTCGAGCTCGAGCACGATGCGACGACAGATGGTCTCGATCGCCCGATCGAGAATCCGAATATCTCGAGCCCCGGGCTGGTTCTTGCCGGATACGTCGATCGTTTTCCGGCGAGGCGCCTGCAAGTACTCGGCGAGACTGAGATCACGTATCTCAAGTCGCTCGACTCGGAAGTTCGTCGCCAACATTTGACGACGTTCTTTTCATTTCCGATTCCGTGTGTGTTCGTGACCAAGGCACAGCAGCCAGGCCCCGATCTCATGGAGATCGCGGCGGCGGCGGGTGTGGCCGTGATCCGATCGCGCCTCAAGACCAACGAGTTTTATAGCCGCATCAAACCGTGGCTCGAAGAGGAATTCGCGCCGACGACGAACCTGCATGGATCGCTTTCCGACATTTTCGGCGTCGGGTTGTTGTTCGTCGGACGCAGTGGCATTGGAAAATCGGAATGCGTGCTCGACCTCGTGGAGCGTGGTCATCGCCTGGTCGCGGACGATCTCGTCATCGCCACGCGACGCGGCGGCGGCGTGTTGATCGGGAGAGGCCACGAGTTGCAACGTCACCACATGGAGATTCGCGGCGTCGGACTCGTCGACATCCCGGCGATTTTCGGCGTGCGGGCAGTACGTCAGCAGAAGCGCATCGAGGTGGTCGTTCAGCTCGAGGAATGGCAACACGACGCGCCGATCGATCGCACGGGGCTCGAAACCGAGGTCACGACGATCCTCGACGTGGAGCTGCCGAAAGTCCGCGTGCCGCTGAACCCCGGAAAGAACATCACCGTGATCGCCGAAGTCATCGCCATGAATCACCTGCTCAAATACAGCGGCGTCGATCCGGCCGAGCGCTTCAACGAGCGCCTGCTGCGTCAGATGCGGGGCAAATCCGAGCTGAGTCAATACCTACGAGAAGACAATGAATGAGCCGTCCGCCGGCCACGGCGACCTTCCGCGCGCCATAGTCGCCGGGCATGGCGACTTCGCCAACGGTCTCGTGTCGGCCGTGCAACAAATCACGGGTCGTGGCGATCAACTGATCGGCGTCTCGGTCGCGAAGCTGTGCGTCGAAGACATCGAGAACCTTCTTCGGCAGAAGATGATCGAGTCGCACGTGCGCGTGATCTTCACGGATCTGCAGGCCGGAAGTTGTACCATGGCGGCGCGCCGAATCCTGCGCGGCATGGACGACGCCGTTCTCATTGCCGGCGCCAATTTGCCGATGCTGCTCGACTTCGTGTTCTCCGAGGGCCGCAACGCGCCGGAGGCGGCGCGTCACGCCGCCGAACGCGGTCGCGCCGCGATCACCGCGCACGGAGCCGGCGCGTGACGCTGTTGTTGTATCGCATCGACGATCGCCTGCTCCACGGCCAGGTGGTCGTTGGGTGGGGACAGCCGCTCGACATCGATTTCATCGTGCTCGTCGACGACACCGTGGCGGGAAGCGACTGGGAGCAAGAGCTCTACCGCATGGGTGTTCCACCGGAAATGCAGGTCTATTTTCTGAGTGCCGCCGACGCCATCACCGCGATTCCGGAATATCGCGCCGACACGCGGCGCGGAATTCTCCTCACGGGCGACATCGCGACGATGCGGCACATCGTCGACGGCGCCGGGATCGACGCCGTGAACATCGGCGGCATCCATTCTGGAACGGGACGCGTGCAGAAGCTGCGCTACGTCTTTCTCTCGCCCGATGAAGAGCGACAGCTTCGCGAGCTCTCGTCGCGCGGGGCGAAAGTCACCGCGCAGGATGTCCCAGGTGCGCGTCCCGTTCCGCTCGACGACCTCCTCTCCGGAGGAGAGCTCACGTGATCGTCGAGCTGGTGCCCCTCGCGTTGCTCGGCGGCGTGCTCGGACTCGACGTCGTGAGCTTTCCGCAGGCGATGATTTCGCGACCGCTGGTGGCGGCGACGCTCGCCGGCGGCTTGATGGGGCAGGCGCCAAGCGGAATGCTGATCGGCGCGGCGCTGGAACTGATCGCACTCGAGACACTCCCGTTCGGCGCATCGCGGTATCCCGAGTGGGGTTCGGCGTCGGTCGTCGGCGGAGCGATTTTCGCCACGCATCCGACACATCCCGCGGGGGCGATGACGTTGGGGGTGCTGGCGGCGCTCGCGACCACGTGGATCGGTGGTTGGACCATGGTCAAGCTGCGTCAGATGAACGCGTATTGGGCCGCGCGTTGGCGTGCCGGACTCGAGGCGGGATCGCGCGGCACGGTGACCGAACTCCAGCTCACCGGCATGACGGCCGACCTCGTGCGCGGTGTTCTGCTCACGGCGATCGCGTACGCGGTGCTTGCTCCGCTGGCCAACGCGTGCATCGGCGTCTGGTCCATGGACGCGCGCTTGTCGCGCGCGTTGGTGGTCACCACCGCCGCGAGTGTCGCCGGCGGCGCGGCCTGGAAGCTCTTCCACTCGACGACTGGCGCTCGCTGGTTCTTCGTCGGTGGGTTGGCGATCGGACTCTTCATGCTATTCGCGCGATGAGCACCGGCGCCACGGTCTCGCGCCGGGCTCCCGAGCGCCGCCTGCCGCTCCGCACGAGCGCGGCGATGTTCGTCCGCCTGCTCGCGGTTCAAGGCTCATGGAACTACGAGATCCTGTTGGGCAATGGAGTCGGCTTCTGCATCGAGCCGGCACTGCGGCTGTTGCCGAGTGGCATTCACTCGCCGGAGTTCAAGGCCGCACTCGCGCGCGAGAGCCGGTACTTCAACGCGCATCCGTACCTCACGTCGATCGCGGTGGGCGCACTGGCGCGCGCCGAGCTCGATGGCGAGCCGCCGGCGCGCATTGAGCGTTTTCGAACGGCGCTCTGCGGCCCGCTCGGCAGCGTCGGCGATCGACTCGTGTGGGCGGGATGGCTCCCTTTCTGCTCGCTGGCATCGCTCGCGATCTTTGGATTGGGCGCGAGCACGTTCGCCGTCGTCTCGTTCTTTTTGTTGAGCTACAACGCGGGACATCTCGGGCTACGCCTCTGGGGGCTTCAGACCGGGTGGAAGCACGGCCTGAACGTCGCCTCGGCGCTCGGCAACCCGGTGCTTCGACGCGGCCCGCAACAGATTGGCCGACTCGCTGCACTCGCGACGGGAATTGCGATTCCGCTCGCGATCGGGCGTGTGATTGGCCCCGGACGCAATCTCATCGGCGGAGTGCTGATCGGTGTGGCGCTGGGCTCTGTGTTGATTGTCCGTCTCAGAAACCGCGTCGAAGGGTGGCGTCTGTCGCTCGTCGTGCTGGCCGTTTTCGTCCTCCTCTCGGTAATTCGCTAATGATCGAACGAACCGTCCGGATCGTGAATAAGAACGGCTTGCATGCTCGGCCGGCGGCCGAGATCGTGAAGCTCGCGGCGAAGTTCAACAGCGAGATCACGATCACGAAGGATGATCTCGACGTGAACGGGAAAAGCATCATGGGCGTGATGATGCTTGCGGCCGAACATGGGTCCGACATTACCTTTCGCGCCGAAGGCCCGGATGCACAGCAGGCGCTCGACGCGCTGGCGATGCTGGTGAGCAACAAATTCGGAGAGAGTTGAGTGGATCGAAAGCTCATCGGCATTCCCGCGTCGCCTGGCATCGCCGTCGGTCCGGTGCATCTCCTGCGTTGGGAGATCCCGGAGATTCGTCATCGGATCATTCACGACGAAGAGATTCCGGGCGAGATCACGCGGCTGCACGACGCGCTCGACCGGGCGAAGGAGCGCCTGAGTCAAATTCGCGACCGCGTCGAACGAACGACCAGCGCCGAGGAAGCCGCGATCTTCGATGTGCAGCGGTCGATCCTCGAAGATCGTGAGTTGATCGGCGCGATCGAAGAGTTGATTCGCCAGAACCTCGGTGCCGAGAAAGCGTTCGAGATCGTGATGATCGAGTGGACGCAGCGCTTTGGCCGCGCGGCGCACCCGATGCTGCGCGAGCGCGTCGGCGATCTGAAAGACGTCGAGATCCGAGTACTCACCTTGTTGCTCGATCTGCCGGACCACGATCCGGTCGATCTACCGAAAGGAGCCAACGCGATTCTCGTCACGCACGACTTGACACCCAGTCTCACGGTGCAGCTCGATCGCGATGCGATTGCCGGACTCGCGACCGACGCAGGCACGCGCACGTCTCACGTGGCGATCCTCGCGCGGTCGCTTCGACTGCCGGCGATCGTCGGCCTCCGAACGGCCACGCAACAACTCACCGGTACTGAAACGGCGATCCTCGACGGGTCGACGGGTCTGCTCGGGATCAATCCGTCGCATCAGGACATCGAGTCGTATCGTGAGCGGGCGCGCCAGGAGGAATTGGCCGAGGCGGAGCTGAGTTACCTCGCGAACCTCGACGCCGTGACCACGGACGGCGTCCGCATCACGCTGCGCGCGAACGTCGACCTGCCAGAGGAAGCCGAGCTTGGCGCGAAGAGCGGCGCCGAAGGCGTCGGCCTCATGCGCACTGAGTTCCTCGTCGTTGGACGCGCCACCATGCCCGACGAAGAGGAGCAGTACAAGGCGTACAAGCGTGTCGTCGAAGCGTTCGGCGGGCGACCGGTCGTGATTCGCACGTTCGATGTCGGCGGCGACAAGTTGCCCGTCGGCGGATTTCCCACCGAGCCGAATCCGTTTCTCGGATGGCGCGCCATCTGGATGTGCCTCGATCAGCCGGAGTTGTTCGGCGTGCAGCTTCGGGCATTGCTTCGCGCCGCCGTGCACGGCGACGTACAGATCATGCTGCCGCTTGTCGTCACCGTCGACGAAGTTCGTCAGGCCCGCGCGCTGCTCGATCAAGCGGCGCGCGATCTCGAAGCGCGCGGAGCGGAATTCCGGCGCGACGTTCCGCTCGGTGTGATGATCGAAACGCCGGCGGCCGCCCTGTCGTGCGATACGTTCGTCAAGGACGTTGCGTTCTTCAGCATCGGCACGAACGACCTCGTGCAATACACACTCGCGGTCGACCGCGGCAATGCCAATCTCGCCACGCGCTTCACTCCGCTGCACCCGGCCGTACTCAAGCTCATCCGCCGAACCGTCGTGACCGGCGAAGAAAACCATCTCACGGTCGCCGTCTGCGGGGAGATGGCGTCGCAACCGCTCATGGCGTTTGCGCTCATCGGACTGGGCGTTCGGCAGCTCAGCGTCGCGCCGCGCTCGGTGCCGCTCGTCAAGCGCATCATGCGCGGCATCTCGGTGGAGGTCGCCGAGGCGGCGGCACACGCCGCCCTCGCCACGGGCACCGCGGCGGAATCCGAGGCGGAGCTCAGGCGGCATCTGTCGCGTGTGCTGGGCGGCGAAGCGTTCTTCGGCGAAGCCAGCGTGTAGAAACAGGGTAGAGGGTGGAGGGTTGAGGGTGAAGGGAAGGTGGGCGCCTGCGGCGCTTACCAGCATTGATGTAGCTTGTAATGCATTCACGCGACCGCGAAGCGGACGCCATCCTCCCCTCTACCCTCGACCCTCTACCCTCCACCCTGTCTCTTTGTGTTCGATCGCCATTTCTTCACATCCGAGTCCGTAACCGAGGGGCATCCGGACAAAGTCGCCGACGCGATTTCCGATGCCGTGCTCGATGCGATCCTCACCGACGATCCATCGGCGCGCGTGGCGTGCGAAACCCTCGTCACGACCGGCCTGGCGTGCGTTGCGGGTGAGATCACAACCTCCACGTACGTCCACGTTCCCGACATCGTGCGGGCGACGATCGAGCGCATCGGCTACAATGATCCGGCGTTCGGATTCGACAGCGCGACCTGTGCGGTGATCAGCACCATCGATCGACAATCGCCCGACATTGCGATGGGCGTCGACGGCGGCGGAGCGGGTGATCAGGGCATGATGTTCGGCTACGCCACCGACGAGACAGACGAGCTGATGCCGATGCCGATCTTGCTCGCGCACCAGCTTGCGGAAGCATTGGCGAAGCTACGCAAGAATGGCGACATCGCGTGGCTCAGGCCCGATGGGAAAGTCCAAGTCACTGTGGTGTACGAGGACAAGCAACCGGTCGCCGTCGACACGGTGGTGGTCTCCGCGCAGCACGCGGCCAACGTATCGTCACGCACGATTCGGAACACTCTGATCGAGCAAATCATCGACCCGTTGATTCCGGAGAACCTGCGCCAGAAGAAGATGAAGTATCACGTGAATCCGACCGGGCGATTCGTCATTGGCGGTCCGCAGGGTGACGCGGGGCTGACGGGCCGCAAGATCATCGTCGACACGTATGGCGGCATGGGTCGTCACGGCGGCGGCGCGTTCAGCGGCAAGGATCCGTCAAAGGTCGATCGATCGGCCTGCTATGCGGCCCGATGGGTCGCGAAGAACATCGTCGCCGCGAAGTTGGCTCGCCGGTGTGAGGTGCAGCTGGCGTACGCCATCGGCGTGGCCGAACCGGTCTCCGTCATGGTCGACACGTTCGGCACGTCGGTCGTTCCGGAGGCCAACATTATGCAGGCGGTGCGTGAGGAGTTCGATCTCACACCGACGGGAATCATCGCCGCCCTCGAGCTGCGCAAGCCGATCTACAGCGCGACGTCGGCGTACGGACATTTCGGACGCACGCCGAAGAAAATGGGGAAGGGGCGTTCGTCGATGACGTTGTTCACCTGGGAGAGGACCGAT
>DASYSU010000112.1:0-7451 GCA_036002925.1 Gemmatimonadaceae bacterium
TCGCGAAACGCAAGACGTTGTATGGTCCCGAGCATCCGGAGGTCGCCGCGACCCTCGTGGCGCTCGGCTCGTTGCGCGTGGACCAGGCGCAATTCGAAGACGCCGAGCGCCTGAGTCGCGCCGGACTCGAGATGAGCAAGAGGACGCTGCCGCCGAACCACCCGAGCATCGTGAAAGCAACCGTGGCGGTTGGCCGGGCGCTGCAGGAGCGCGGTGCATACGACAAGGCGATCCCGGTGCTCGAGGAAGCCGTGCGATTCAACTCCCTTCCCGACGCCGCCGCGGCTGATCTGGCGACGAGTCTGAGCTCGTTGGCTGACGCCCATTATTACTCGGGCCATTACCAAATCTCTGATTCACTGAATCGCCGCGTGCTGGCGATGTACAAGCAGCTCTACGGCGATCGCCATCCGCTGGTCGCCGGCATCCTCATCAATCTTGGCGCGAGTCAACTCGATCGCGGGAACTACACCGAGGCGGAGCGGTTCGACCGACAGGCGCTCGACATCACGCGGGCATTTTATGGAAATGACCACTACGAAACCGCGGCCCAGCTGACGATGCTCGGTCGCGCGCTGGTGTATGAGAAGCGATTCGACGACGCAGCCGCCATTCTTCGTCAGGCGCTGGCGATCCGCGAGCGGGTTTACGGCCCGATGCACCCGATGGTTGCGTCGACCGTGAATGAACTCGGCAACATTGCGATCAACCTGGAGCGATACGACGAGGCCGAAGCGGACTTTCGTCGCATGCTCGACATCTATCGTGCGACGTATGGCGACAAACACTACCTGATCGGGATCGCGACGTCGAACCTCGCCGGCGCCTTTTACGGCCGCCACCAATATCCGCGCGCTGAGGAGCTCTATCGGGATGCCGTTCGTCGATTCTCAGAGGCGCAGGGACCGAACCACATGAACACCGGTATCGCGCGCATGAAGCTGGGGCGCTCGTTGCTGCGGCAGCGGCGCTTCACCGAGGCTCAAGTCGAAACGCTGGCCGGATACGACATCATGGTGAAGCAAGCGAATCCGTCGGTGACCTTCATTCAGAATGCCCGCAAGGATCTCGTCGCCGAATATGATTCTCTAAAGCAGCCGGAGAAGGCCGCGCGATTCGTCGCGGAGCTCGGCGACACCACGAAAAAAGCAACGAGCGTCGCCAAACAAAAGTGACTCGATGGGCCCTACGGTCGAAGATCGATGAGACGCAGGCGCAATAGCTCCATCGTCCACTGCGCCGCACGTTGCCGGATCTCGTCTCGATCGCCCCACATGTGGTGCAGTGCGGTTTTGGCGTCGCCGTCGATGTCGGCGGCGATCCACACTGTGCCAACAGGTTTTGCTGCGGTTCCACCCGACGGTCCGGCCACTCCGGTAATCGACAAGCCGATGTTCGTCCGTGCCGTGCGGCGCACTCCAGCCGCCATCTCGACCGCCACCTGCTCGCTCACTGCGCCGTGTTCGGCGATCGTCGACTCATCAACTCCAAGAAGCTCGGCCTTGACGTCGTTGTGGTACGCGATCACCCCGCCACGGAAGACGTCGCTCGATCCGGAGATCGCCGTCAATCGCTCTCCGAGCAAGCCGCCGGTGCAACTCTCGGCTACGCCAATCGTAAGCCTGCGTCTCCGGCAGAGATCGAGGATGATCGCGGCGAGATCGACGTCGTCTTCGCCATAGATCGAATCGCCGAGATGCTCGCGCAGACGACGGGCCGCGTTGGACAATGCGCTCGTCGCGTCGTCGGCGCTCACGTCGCGGACCGTGAGCCGCAGGTCGACGCCGGCAACCGACGGCAGGTAGGCGAGCGAAACCCCAAGCGGTCCTCCACCCATCGACTCGATGCGATCGGCGAGCAGCGACTCGGCGATACCCGTGGTGCGAAGCGTCAGCGAGCGAACGACTGTTCCGGTAGTGATTCGAGTCTTCAGGCGCGGCAGCAACGTGTCGTCGAGCATGCCGCGCATCTCGCGTGGCACGCCGGGCAACATCGCCACCCAGCGACCGCGATCGTCCTCCAGCCAGATGCCGGGCGCCGAGCCATGACGATTCTCTAACTTGATGGCGCCGTCGGGAATCATGGCTTGTTGGCGATTCGTCGCGGGCAGTGGACGTTTAAATCGCTTTTGCCACCGATCCTCCATCCACGCCAAGTGCTCTTCGTCGAGATGCATACCGCGGCCGAAGAGCGCGGCGATCGATTGCTTGGTGAGATCGTCGGATGTGGGTCCGAGTCCGCCGGTGGTAATTACAGCGCCGGCGCGATCGAGTGCTTCACCAACGACGCGCGCGATGTCGGCGGAATCGTCGCCGGCGGTCGTGCGCTGTACGATGTGGACGCCGATCCCCGCGAGCGCACGCGCCAGATACGCCGCGTTGGTGTCGATCGTGAAGCCGAGCAGCAGCTCGTCACCGATCGTGACCACTTCGATTCCAGTCGTCGTCACTTGCTCGGCGACGTCTCGAACACGCTTCGGAAGCTGCGGAGATACACGGCGAGTGAATAGACTGTGAGAAAGACGGCGACAGTCATCGTGAGCGTGCCCACGGTGCCGTTGAACAACGCAAAATCACGCCACGCTCCGGAGTTCCATCCTTTGACCGCGGCAAGCGTCGCGGCCCAGAACCAGAAGTACGCCGAGCCTTGCCACACCAGTTGGAAGCCCGTCTTCCATTTCGCCGGACCGATCGCCGCGATCACGACGCCTCGCCTGGCCGCGGCCTGACGAAAGATCGTCATGAACAGCTCGCGGCCGAGCACGATCACGACGATCCACCACGGAAGTCCGATGTTCCCGATGGGCGTTTCGAATGGGAAGTCGGAGGCGAGGAGATACATCGGCACGAACGTCCCGACGAGGAGCAGCTTGTCGGCGAGCGGATCGAGCAGCCGACCGAGATCGGTCTCTTCCTTGCGCGATCGCGCGAGATGGCCGTCGATGTAGTCGGTGATGGCCGCCAGCGTGAACAGCACGAACGCGACGAGCCGCAGAGTCCACGAGTTCGCGAAGGGGAGGATCGCGATCAGCGGAGTCACCACGATGCGGCCGACGGTCAGGGCGTTCGGCAGGTTCATGGGAGAAAGCTATTCGCTTTGGGCGAACAGCGAGCAGTGGCTCACGCCAGTGACTTGAGTACCAGCTTACTCACTGCTTTGAGCGTGTCGAAGACCCCGTCACCCGATACCGCGACCGCCTCGAAATACTGCGCTCGCTCGATCCACTCGCCCGACGAAAGCTGCTCGATGAGGTTCTCGCCCGGGTGGTACGGGTCGGGCGTCACACGCATGCGCGAGCCTTCGGTGACTTCCCAGCCGGGGTTGAGCGCAGCCTGGAGATCGCGAATGGGCGAGGCGTTGGGAAGGTCGCGTTTGTTGTACTGAATGACGAACGGCATCTTCGTGAGATCGTAGCCGTACTCCGCCATGTTGTCGTACAGGTTCTGCATCGCTTCCTGGTTCGCTTCCATTCGCTCGAGCTGCGAGTCGCCGACGAACACGATCCCGTCGACGCCTTTGAGAATCAGCTTTCGGCTCGCGTTGTAGTAGACCTGGCCCGGAACGGTGTACAGGTGGAAGCGCGTCTTGAACCCCCGGATCGTGCCCAGATCGACTGGGAGGAAGTCGAAGAACAGCGTTCGCTCCGTCTCGGTGGCGAGCGAGATGAGCTTGCCGCGCGTGTCCGGAGACACTTTGCCGTACACGTGCTCGAGGTTAGTCGTTTTTCCGCCGAGGCCTGGACCGTAGTAGACGATCTTACAGTTGATCTCGCGCGATGCGTAGTTGATCAGCGACATGGGCTGTCGGTCCTACTGGAACAGCTTGTCGATCTCGTCGTCGGCGCCGGCGAGAACGTTGGGCGTCGATCCGGCATCTGCCGCGGCGCGCGCGAACATCTGCTCGAAGAGTTGTGCCAGCTCGAGGACAGTCGGGCGCATTTTGAGTCGAACGAGACCGAGGGTGGTTCGGTTGTCGAAGAGCACCACGAGAATGACGCGTCGGGCGATGTCGGCGAGATACATGGATTCCTTCTCGCCCTGATGGAAGAGCGAGTTGAAATCGTTTTCGCCGATCAGCTTCGCCAGCTGATCATTGGCACTGAAGTCGGCCGCCGTCAGCGTGGCAAATGCCGTCGGATCAAAGTTGGGGCGTTCGCCGACTGTCGCCACGAGCTGACCCGTGCGGTCGACGAGCAACGCGCAGCGCGCGTTGCAATCGGTCAGGAACCGCTCTAACGCGTTGGTGATCGCGCGAAAGTCATCCTCGGTGAACGACCAACTTGCTGCGCGAACAGGCATCGCGATCCGGTCCTAGTCAATGAGAGTAGTCTGCATACGGCGCAGGAGGCGCTCACCGCGGCGGCGTAATGCCGGGTGACGCTCCCATGCGACGTAATCGATGAGAATGCGCATATTGTCGAGCTCAGGCTGTCCGCTGAGGTAGCCGAGCGCCGCGAGGCGCTTGACGGGACTCTTGCTGAACAGCTCGCGGCGCGACCGTCGTATGAGGGAACTCCAGACGACCGCGCCTACTACTAGACCGCCAAGAACGCCCGCGGTCACCGCTTTGGCCTGTCGCGAGCCGCTCATGAGGGGGTCACATGGCCCGCCGGGCGCTCATGGCCTGCGCGATAGTGACCCCGTCGGCATACTCCAAATCGCCTCCCACGGGTAATCCCCGGGCGATCCGCGAGACGGCGATTCCCCGAGGCGCGAGCTGCCCTTGCACATACAGCGCCGTCGCTTCGCCCTCGAGGCTCGGGTTGGTGGCGATAATGACCTCGCGAACCTGGCTGGCGCCGGACACGCGCTCGAGGAGAGGCCCGATGGTGAGATCGTCCGGGCCGACGCCGTCGAGCGGGGACAGGCGTCCGCCCAACACGTGGTACATGCCGCGGTATTCCCCCGCCCGCTCGATGGCGCCGATATCAGACGCCTGCTCGACCACACAGAGAATCGAGGCATCGCGTCGCGAATCGCGACAGATCGAGCACAGGTCTTCCTCAGTGAGGTTGAAGCAGCGCGCGCAAGGCCGGACGCGCTCGCCGAGCGTCACCAGGGCTTGCGCGAGGCGGCGGGTCTGATCGGCCGGCTGGCGCAGGAGATGATACGTCAGGCGAAGCGCCGTCTTACGGCCGATGCCCGGAAGTCGCGAGAGCTCCGTCGCCAGGTCGTCAATGGCCGACACTTATCGAATCATCCGGGACAACGTGAGCGCCGCCGTTCGGTGCGATCGATCAGAACGGCAGCTTGAAGGGCAGTTGAAGCCCACCGGTGACCTTCCCCATCTGTTCCTGCGCGCTCACCTGGGCCTTCTTCTGGGCGTCGGAAATGGCGACGACAACGAGGTCTTCGAGCATCTCGATGTCGGCCGGATTCACAACACCCGGGTCGAGCTTGATCTTCTTGATCTGCCCAGTGCCGGTCACCTCGGCCGTGACCATGCCGCCGCCCGCCGACCCACTCACAGTCAGCGTTTGCAGCTCTTCCTGAATCTTCTGAAATCGACCCTGCATTTCCTGCGCTTGCTGCAGGATCTTCATGAAATCGGCCATGCTGGTTGCTAGTTGCTGGTTGCTAGTTGCTGGTAATGGGTGCCGGCTTCTGGGCGCTGGTCGCTGTTGCCAGCAACCAGTCACCAGCAACCAGCGACCATCTCAAAGCTATCGGGTCGCTCCGATGAGGGGCTAGTCCACAACGTCGAGGTCGAGTGCGTCGATCGCCGCGCGAAGCACCGGGTCGCGCTTCTTGAGCGACGCGATGCGCTCGGCGCGGACCATCTCGTCGGTGAGACGCTTGGGAGGGGCCGCGGTCTCTTCGTTCCGGCGTAGCTCGACCCGATCGACACCCACGAACCATTCACGCAGGGCGCCGACAATCTCCGACCGGCTCGTCGTGATCGCGTGAGCAAAGATGTCGTTCGACTCGTCGAGCTCGATGGCGACGACTCCGTCGGCGGTGACGGCGACGGGCGACGCATGCTCGAGCGCTGAGGCCAACATGGGCTTTGCACTGCGGAGACGCTCGACCAAGTCGTCCCATCGCCCAGTCAGCTTGCTCAGCTCGAGCGGCTCGGTGCTGTCGACAACGGGACGCGGCGCAGGTCGACTCACCAATTCCGCGCGAGCTCCGGAACCATCAGCGCGGGGGGCGAGTCGCGGCTCCGGTCGAACGAAAGGGGTGGCGGTGGCTCCTCCGGCTCCGATGCTGCCGCCGCCAGGCCCGCTCCCCGATTCTCGACGCGCGGGTGCCGGCGGCTTTGGCGCTTGGTCGTCGAGAGATCTGAGCACGTCCTCGAGCTCGATCGCGCGATCGAGCAGCGCGAACCGAACGAGCAGCGTCTCGATGAGGAGCTGCTGTTGACCGCTCTTGCGGAATCGAGGCTCGAGCTCACCGAGCGCCTGCAGCATGCGGAGCAAATCGGGCGCCGCAAACCGATCGCGTCGTGCGACGAGCGCTTCTCGTGCGCGATCCGATACGTCGGCTGCAGTGCCGCCCAAAACAACAGTAAGCTGCGCGCGCAACATGTCGGCGATGCCGGTGAGCAAGCCTCCGAAGTCGATTCCCGCATCGGCAAGTTTGGCGACGGCGGGAAAGACGTCGGCGGCCCTCCGGTCGGCGATCAAATCGAGCAGCGCGATGAATTCGTCCTCGGGAACCAAGCCGAGTGCGTCGCGCACACGCTCGATCGTGACCTGTCCATCGCCCATCGACAGGACTTGATCGGCGAGGCTGAGCGCGTCGCGCATCGAGCCGTCGGCCGCACGCGCAATCGCGGCGAGTGCCTCAGGTTCGGCGTCGATTCCCTCTTGTCGCAACACGTCCAGCAGCCGCGCGCGAATCTCGGCCGGTCCGATCCGCTTGAAATCAAATCGCTGGAGGCGACTCAGTACGGGCGCCGCCGACTGCGCGATTTTCTGCGGCTCGGTGGTCGCAAAGACGAACACGACGCGCGGCGGCGGCTCCTCGAGAATCTTGAGGAGTGCGTTCCATGCTTCCCGCGTGAGCATGTGTGCTTCGTCGACGATGTAGACTTTGTACCGCTCATCGCCAGACGGCGCGTACATCGCGCGCTCGCGCAACTCGCGTGCGTCGTCGACGCCACGATTGGACGCCGCGTCGATCTCGACGACATCGAGACTCGTCGACCCGGCCCAAATGCGCGTGCATGATGCGCACTCTCCGCACGGCTCGCCGTCGAGCGATGGATCGCCGCGACGCTCGCAGTTGAGCGCCATGGCGAGCACGCGAGCCAACGTCGTCTTCCCCACACCGCGCGGTCCACACAGCAAATACCCGTGCGCCACACGGCCGCGCGCGATCGCGCCCTTCAACGTCGTCGACACGTGCGACTGCACGGCGACGTCGGCGAAGGTTTTGGGACGGTACTTTCGGGCGAGTGCGAGGGGCATCGAGGCAAGGACGTGGGAGAAACGGAATCTACGGTCCAGA
>DASYSU010000113.1:0-1908 GCA_036002925.1 Gemmatimonadaceae bacterium
TCGCGCGCGACGACATGTTGATCGATCCCGACGCCGCGAAGAAATCCGAACCCCTTCTCGTACCCCGGCCAATCCATGATGAGATTGTTGTTCGACGGCGCACCGCGGACGAGGAAGCTGCCCAGAATCGACGCGCCCGCCGACGATCCGCCCACGACGCCGCCGCGCGCCAGAACGTCGTGAAATCCCTGCTCGGTTTTCGTCCCCGCATAGGAGTCAACGAGGTGGAACTGTCGTCCGCCCTCGAACCAAACGCCGCCGGCCTTGCGCAGGATCGCCGCGAATGAATCGGAGTCGGCGAGCTTTCGGTCGGTTGTGTGCAAGACGTAGATGTTCTTTGCGCCGGCCTGTCGCCAGCCGCGCGTTCCAGGCGCGTCCTGCTTGTACACGGAGTCGCCGCCCGCCGTCGGCACATCGACGATCAACGCGTTCGGTCCGCCCGCGGCGTCGATGAATCTCTGATAGAGCTCGGGCCCCATCGAGCCGCCGCCAACCACGATCACCGTGCCGCGCGGCGGGCCGACCTTCGACGACGCCTGCGCGAGCAGACACACGGGTGCAACGATCGCGGCAATCGCGGCGATCAACGACGATCGACTCCGATGCGACATGACAACCTCGACCAGGGTAAGAGAACGCGACAAAGATATGCGAGAACCATCGCGACGTCAGCCGCAACGCTTCCCGGCCGCGCATGTTCCCGTCGAGGTCGCCCGCGAACACCAGGCCGCCGCAAGAAAACGAACCCGTCGCGACACCCGCGGCTCGCCTGGCACCGATGCACGCGAGTTGCCTATAGACGCGTGCATCCAACGGAGGCCCAAATGATTCATCTACGGAAATTCACGCTGGCTCTTCCATTTGCATTCGCGGTCGCAGCATGCTCGAGCAATCGTTCGTCTGGAGACACGGGCACGGCCGCGGGCACGATCGCCAACGACACCGCAGCGGTCCGAATGGACACGAACCCGGTTCCGGGAATCCGCGCTGACACCAGCAAGAAATTGGTGCCGACGGATACGACCATGAAGGACACCATGGCGATGGACAGCACCAAGAGAGATTCGACGCGCCACCACCGCGCGAGTAAGAAGACGAAGAAGCCCTACTAGCAAGTCATCCTCGTCCTGAGCGAAGCGAAGGATCTGCAACGGCAGATCCTTCGTCGCTTCGACCCGGGATGACAAGCACGAACAGATCCATTTGATTCCTCGGCATGTCTCGCTACCTCATCTATGCCGAGGGTCAACTCGGAACGCCGGCCGCGAAGACCGGCCACTCCGTGATCCGATATTCTGCTCCGCACGTCGCCGCCGTGCTGGACAGCACCCACGCCGGAAAATGTGTCTCCGAAGTTCTCGGATTCGGCGGCAGCATCCCGATCGTCGCCACCGTCGACGAGGCTGCGGTACATGGCGCTGACGCTCTTCTGGTCGGGATCGCCGTCGCCGGCGGCGGGCTACCGTCGGGCACGCGCACCGCGATCCGTCAATCCATCGAGTGCGGGCTCGACATCTGGAACGGACTACACGCGTTCGTGGCCGACGATCCGACACTCGGCCCGCTCGCGCGCGAACGCGGCGTCACAGTGCACGATGTGCGTCGTCCGCCCGACGATCTGCTCGTCGGTGCCGGTCGCGTCCGCGCATTGACACAGACGATCGTGCTTGCCGTCGGCACTGACGCCAACATCGGAAAGATGACCGTGATGTTGCAACTGCGGAACGCACTGCGAGGCGCGGGCGCGCGAGCGACGTTTGCGCCGACCGGACAGACAGGGATCTTCATCGAGGGCTGGGGCGTTTGCATCGACGCGGTCGTCGCCGACTTCGTCGCCGGCGCGTCGGAAGCGGTGACGATCAAGGCCGCTGTAGATTCCGATATCGTCCTCGTCGAAGGGCAAGGCTC
>DASYSU010000114.1:0-8586 GCA_036002925.1 Gemmatimonadaceae bacterium
CCAACGCGAAGCACTCGGAGCTCCGCGGTGCCGGCTGGGATGCGACGGATGATGTACTTACCGTCCGGTCCAGTTGCCGTGGAAAAGCTCGTCCCGACAATGAGGATTCGAGCTTCTTGCAGCGGTACGCCGCCCTCGGTGGCGGTGACCGTTCCTTGTAAATTGCCTTGAGCCGCGGACACCGCAGCGGTTAGCGCCAAGAGCGCGCCAGCCATCGCGCCGACGGCGAGACTCCGTGACCTCGTGACTTTCATCGTACGTGCCTCCCTACAGGTGGGAATTCGGGGCGAGGTACCGCGTCAATCCGTATTGGTCGCATCTGGTTCGAGGCGACGACCGGAACTGAGTAAGAGACGGGATAAAAAATACAGCAGCGGACATTTCGCTGATTCAAGCCATTAAACCGCACGATGGTGGGGATCGGTCACGTCGGCTTGGCCAACAAAAAGCAAGGGAACGTTGTGCAGTGTAAGGGGCGCGTCAAGACGCGTCATCCGCCCGGCGCTCGCGCTTCTTTTCTGACCGCCGCTTCTTCTCGGCCAGTCGGCGCTCCTTGGCGGCGCGCGTCGGCTTCGTTGGGCGTCGCTTTTTGGGAACGACGAGCGCATGGCGAACCAGCGCGGCCAGTCGCTCCTCCGCAGCCAGCCGATTCTGCTTCTGGCTTCGACGGTCGCTCGCGACCACCCGAACGTTTCCCTCGGAATCGAGCCGGGGACGAAGCTTGATCCGGAGCCGCTCGCGTTGAGCGTCGTCGATCACGGTCGAGCCGTTCAAGTCCCACAGTAGCTCGATTCGCGTCGATGAGGTGTTGACATGCTGGCCTCCCGGACCACCAGCGCGACTCGCCCGGTACGACAGCTCGGCCCGCGGAATCGCCAGTCGCGGGGTCACATTCAGGTACGTCGACTCGTCCATGCCTGTCGCCTCCGATTGCTCAGTCCCGAAACGGCGCGGCTTACCGAGCGCCGCTGTAACCAGGCGAGAACGGGATCGTCCAGAGTGGTATAGCAGATTGCACGCTTTTCGGCGTGATCCACCTGTCGCAGTTTGCAACCGCCGGCATTCGCGCCGCGGCCATTGCAACAGGGTCTGCCGCCCACCACAGCTCGTGCGCCTCGCCTACCGGCCGTCTGATCCAGCGTTCAAAGCCATTCTCGATCCCCGACAGCTGCTTCGTTGGGTGTTCATCGGACGTCTGTGCTTGGCGAGCGCGATCTTCGTCGCCGCCATTTTCAGCTGGACCGACGCGTACGCGAGCAAGACCCTGATCGCCTCGCTGGCCTTCGCGCTGTCGGCCGTGATGACGGTCGTCTCTGCTGCTTGGGTGGAAATATATCGTCGGCCGATCGGAGCCACCTTCCTCTATCTACAAGCAGTGTTCGACCTCCTGCTGGTAACGGCGGTCGTGCACCTCACCAATGGAAGCACGTCGCCTTTCGCGGCGCTCTACATCCTGGTCATCGCGACTGCCTCATTGCTCGTGCCCACGGGCGGCGGCTTGCTCGTCGCCGCGCTGGGAATCGTTCTGTATTTCACCGACGCGGTGATTTTCCTTCGGTCGCCGATCGGCGTACCGGCGGTTTGGGTGCAGCTCGGTGTCATCGCGGTCGTCTCGCTCGGCATTCGCTACCTCAGCGCCGGGCTTCGGCAGAGCGGAGAAGGGAAGGACCAACTCGTCGCTGCGCTCGAGCAAACGCGACTGCACGCCGAAGACATTTTGCGAAACATCCGGAGCGGCGTCGTGACGGTCGACGTCAAAGGCCGCCTGCTCTATGCCAATCCGATGGCCGAACACCTGCTTGGCGTCGACCTCGTCGACCACACAGGCGAGCCGATTCTCGAGCGGATCGCCGGAGTCGCTCCCGAGTTGGCGGGCAGCGTTCGCAACGCCGCCGAGTCGAAGATCCGAACCACGCGCGGCGAAAGCCTCGTGTCGACCGACGGAAAGCGATTTCCGATCGGAGTCACCACGACATACACCGAGCACGAAGACGCCGAACAGGGTCGCACCGCGACGGCGATCTTCCAGGACATCTCCGACGCGAAGCGCTTGGACGTTCTTCGTCTTCGCGCCGAGCGTCTCGAGGGTATCGCGGAGCTGAGCGCGTCACTCGCGCACGAGATCAAGAATCCGCTCGCGTCGATTCGTAGCGCCGTAGAACAGATCTCGCGAATGCCCGCGGTATCCGACGATCAGCAGACCTTGAGCGCGCTCGTGATGCGCGAGTCCGATCGGTTGTCACGACTCCTCTCCGAGTTCCTCGACTTCGCCCGGGTCCGCGTCGCGCGTACCACCGCGGTCGATCTCTCGACCATTGCACGCGGTGCCGCCGGTCTCGCGGCAGCGCATCCGGACCGCGATGCGAGCGTGCGAGTCACGTGCGTCGTGCCCGAAAACGATCCGATCAGCATCGAGGGAGACGAAGACCTGCTTCATCGCGCCGTGTTCAACCTCGCGTTGAATGCCGTGCAAGCATCGCCGCCGCAAAGCGAAGTCTGCATCGAAGTGTCACGCGGCAGCCTCGACGCCGTTCCCGCCGGCGCGGCGTTCGACGCGAGCGCAGTCTCGCTTCGAGTAACCGACTCCGGACCGGGTATCCCACCCGAGGTCCGCGACCGCATGTTCGATCCGTTCTTCACGACGAAACCGAATGGAAGCGGGCTAGGGCTCTCCGTCGTCCACCGCGCGATCGAGGCACATCGAGGCCTCGTCCTCGTGGACAGCGGGACGCGCGGCACTCGCTTCACCGTGATTTTGCCATCATCGCAGGGACCAACCAGGAGCGTTTCGTGATCGCACCGACCAATCTGCCGAGCGTGCTCGTCGTCGACGACGAAAGCGGCATTCTCGACTCTCTCAACATTCTGCTGCGCAACGAAGGGTTTGCGCCGCACCTCGCGCACGGTGGAAAGGCGGGGCTCGAGCGCATCGCGGAAATGAGCCCTGACATCGTCCTCACCGACATCCGGATGCCCAACGTGAGCGGCGTCGAGATTCTCGCCGCGGCGCGCCAGAGCGACCCCGATGTTCCGGTCATCCTCATGACGGCGCAAGCGACGTTGCAATCGGCCATGCAGGCCGTGAACGAAGGTGCCTTCTATTATATCCAGAAGCCGTTCCGCAACGACGAGCTGATCGCGATCCTGCGGCGCGCGGCCGAGCACCGGAACCTGCGCGCCGAGAACAAGTCGCTCAAGCAGGCGATTCAGCGGCACGAGCGCACGGGCGTCGCGCGGCCGGTCGGAACAAGCAAAGCGTGGCTCGAGATTCTCCGACTCGTCGAGACCGTGGCGCCGACCGATTCGACCGTGTTGATCCAAGGCGAATCCGGTACGGGCAAGGAGATCATCGCTCGGTATCTCCATGACCTGTCTACTCGAACTGAGGGTCCGTTCCTTTCCATTAACTGCGGCGCGCTGCCGGAGAGTCTTCTCGAGAGCGAGCTATTCGGTCACGTGAAGGGCTCGTTCACCGGCGCCATTCGGGACAAAGTTGGACTCTTCGGCGCCTCTACAAAGGGTACCTTCTTCCTCGACGAAATCGGCGAGACCACGCCGGCGACGCAAGTGAAGTTGTTGCGTGCGCTCCAACATCGCGAAGTCATTCCGGTCGGGTCGACCGACGCCATCCCGGTCGACACGCGCGTGCTCGCCGCCACGAACCGCGATCTCGACGAGGAAATCCGGGCGGGAAACTTCCGGAGTGATCTCTACTACCGGCTCAACGTCATCTCGCTACACCTCCCGCCGCTGCGCCAACGGCGCGACGACATTCCTCTCCTCGCCGAGCATTTCTTGACGCGTATCGCGGTGGGTCGGAATGAGGCTCCGAAGCACTTGACCGACGCCGCCCGCTCCGCACTGTACGAGTACAATTGGCCCGGCAACGTTCGTGAATTAGAGAACGCGCTCGAGCGATCCATCATCCTTACGCCGGGCGACGAGATCGACGTCGACGCGCTGCCGGAGCGCGTCACCGAACGCCGCACCGAGCCGCTGGTGTCGACGCGAGTACCGCCGAACCCGACGCTCGAGGCCGTTGAGCGAGCCTACATTATGTGGGTGTTGCAGAGCGAAAGCGGCAATAAGTCCCGGGCCGCTGAGGCCCTCGGGATCGATCCGTCGACGCTGTATCGAAAGCTCTCGCGCTACGGAGTCGAGGCGTGAGCGAAGCTGTCCTGCCGCGCGCGCAAAACGTGCGCGCGGCGGCTTTGATTACGGCGCTTGTCATTCTCGCGATCGGCATTGCGCTCATCGACGCGCTACCGGTCGGCGTCGCGTTTGACGACGGCATGTACGTCATTCTCGCCAAGGCAATCGCGACGGGTCACGGCTATCGCTGGCTGAATGTGCCTGGCACACCGCCGGCGACGCATTTTCCCCCCGGCTATCCGGCGTTCCTCGCCCTTCTGTGGCAGGCATTTCCGAAATTCCCGGGCAATGTGCTCGCCTTCAAAGCGGCGAACGCGGTTCTGCTCGCGATCGCGGGCGGCGCCACGGTCGTCTTCGCGCGACGGCGCTTCAATTTCTCCCCGCTCGCTGCCGCCGTGATTGGGATCGCCGGTTGCGCTGTCATACCGGTTCTCATACTGAGCACCACCGTGTTGTCCGAGCCGCTGTTCCTGGCGTTGCTCATCCCGATTCTGATCTTCAGTGAACAGGTCGTCGACGGGAAACGACGAATGCGGGATCTCGTCGTGCTCGGACTTCTGTGCGGCCTCGCGACGCTGGTGCGCACTCACGGGATTGCGCTCGTGGCCGGGCTCGGCGCGGCACTCATCATCCGCCAGCCGGCCGGGGTCGCGTCGAGTCTCGATCGACCTCTTTCGCTGCGATCGCGTATGTCCGCGGCGGCCACGGTGGTGATCTCCGCGGCGTTGATTGTCCTGCCATGGCAACTGTGGACGCGCGCGAACCAAGGATTCGTGCCCGAGCCGATGCGCGGACTGTACGAGTCGTACGCCGACTGGATGGCGCGCGGCGTTCGGAGCGAAGGCGTCTCCGTCCTTTGGCGGACGTCGTTTCGCACGAGCAACGAGATCGCCGGAATGTTCGCGACGCTCGCTACGCCGCTCGCCTTCAGTTGGGCGCGCCTCGTCACGCTCGTCACGCTCGGCGCGCTGCTGATCGTTGGTCTGCGGCGGTCGTGGCGCAACGCGCCCGTCACCACGCTCTTCCTCGCCGCATACATGGCGATCGTGATCGTCTGGCCATTCGGGCCAACTCGGTTCGTGTGGGGAATCTGGCCGCTGTGCGTGCTCATGTTCGTGCTCGGCGCCGCCGAGATCAAATCGTGGGCACCGCGCTGGCCAGCCACCGAAGTAACTCGAGTCGCTTTGCTCGCCTGCGCGTTATTCGTCAGCGTCGGATACGTCCGCTACAACGTGCGCGGATATCGCGAGCACTGGTGGTCGACCGTCGCGCGGTCGCAAGCGGAGATCATTCGGCCCGTCGTCGTGTGGGCGCGTTCGCGCACACGTCCCAACGACGTGATCGCGTCGACCGTTGAGCCCGCGGTGTATTTGTACAGCGGGCGTCTTGCGGTGCCGGTGACGGCGTTCAACGTTCGCGACTACTTCCGGCCACCGACTGTCAGCGAGGCGGAAAACACGCTGCGACTAATTCTCGCCGCGTACCACGTCGATGCGATCGCGATCGGCGCCGGCGATACGCTTCGCGCCGCCGTGCGGTCCATGGCGTCGCGCGACGAGCTCGTACTTCGTGACAGCTTTGCCAACAGCCTCGTGTTTGCTCCAGCCGCGTCATCGCGCGTTTCCTCACAGCACCCCGCTCACCAATGACTGCTGGACCTGTCTCTCGAATGCGCCCGCGAACACCACTGGACGTTTCGGCCGTGCGTCTGTCGGTGCTCATCCCAGTATACAACGAACGCGAAACCATCGACATCATCGTCGATCAAGTTCGCGCGACGCCGATCGCGAAGGAAATCATCTGCGTCGATGATGCGTCAACCGACGGTACCAAAGAGGTCCTCGAGGCACTTCTCGAGCAGGGCAAGATCGATCGACTCTTCCGGCAGCCGGCGAATCGGGGCAAAGGCGCCGCGATTCGACAGGCGTTGTCGATGAGCGGCGGCGACATCGTGATCGTCCAGGACGCCGACCTCGAGTACGATCCGGCCGACTGGCCGACGCTCCTCGAGCCCATCCTCGACGGCCGCGCCGACGCGTGCTTCGGCTCCCGCTTCCTCGGCGGCACGCATCGCGTGTTGTACTACTGGCATTCCGTTGGCAATCACTTGTTGACGCTCTACAGCAACATGCTCACCAACCTCAACCTCACCGATATGGAGACGTGCTACAAGGCCATGCGCGGTGAGCTTGCGCGGTCGCTGTTGCCTCAGCTTCGTGCCGAGCGGTTCGGGTTCGAGCCGGAGATTACCGCCCGCCTCGCCGGCGCGAACGCCCGAATCTATGAAGTGCCGATCAGCTATTCGGGACGCACCTACGCCGAAGGCAAGAAGATCGGATGGAAGGACGGGATCGCGGCATTCTGGCACATCACCAAGTTCAATTTGCTTTCATGACAGAGCGCTCGTTCCGCTGGCGATTACCCGAAATTGCGATCGCGCTGCTCGCGCTCGCATCGTCGGGCATGGGGATCGTCAACCGCTTCGCCTACGACGATCGTTACGTCGTGGAGCAGAATGCGGTCGTGCATTCGCTGCACGGTTGGTGGCGCGGGTTTGCCATGTCGTACTGGGGACAAGAGTGGGGTGGCGACGGATATCGCCCAATCACAATTCTCGCATTCCGTCTCGAGTGGGCGATCGGCCACGGCGCGCCGCAAGTGTTCCACGCCGCCAACATCCTGCTCTACGTCGTGGCTTCGGTGCTCGTCTTCGTGCTCGCCCGAAAAATCTTGCCACTCCAAGCCGCATGGCTTGCCGCGGCGCTCTTCGCCGTCCATCCTGTGCACGTCGAAGCCGTCGCGAATATCGTTGGGCAATCGGAGCTGCTTGTCGCGTGCGCCTTCCTTGGCGCAACGATCCTCTATCTGCGCGACCGCATGCGCGGCGACCTCCGGCCGCGAACGGCCGCGCTCATCGCACTCCTCTACGCGATCGGCTGTTTCTCCAAGGAGCATGCGATCACGCTCCCAGCCATTCTCATTGCCGCCGAGCTCACGGTGATTCCCGACGCGACGGGGACGCGCGATCGAGTTGCGCGGCTCCGACCATTCTACCTCGGCCTCATCGCGATCGCGCTTGCCTTTGTCGCCGCCCGTTCGGTTGTGCTAGCGGATCACAACTTTGGCGGCTTCGCGCCGTTCACTCCATTCAGTACACTCCACATATCGGCGCGCGATCGAATTCTCACCGCCTTGGGCGTCGTTCCCGAGTGGATGCGATTGTTCTTCTGGCCCGCTCGGCTCTCGTCCGATTATGGGCCGCCCGACATCGAGATCGCTCAAGGCGTGAGTGTGAGTCAGTTGCCGGGATTATTGCTGCTGGTCGCGATCGTCGCGCTCGCGGTAGTCCTGCGGCGCCGACAGCGCGCGATCAGCTTTGGCATTTGCTTCGCCGCGCTCACGCTCCTTCCCTCGAGCAACTTCGTTTTGCCCGCCGGCATCGTGCTCGCCGAGCGAACGCTGTTCCTCCCGAGCGTGGGGGCGATGCTGGTCATCGGGGGGTTGTCGCTGGTTGCGACCGAGGCGTTGCGTGCGCGGCTCGAGACTGCCCGCATCGCGTCGCTGAGCATCTGGGTGCTCGCTCTCGTGCTTCTCGCTCTCGGTGGCGTCCGTAGCGCGTCGCGAACCAAAGTGTGGCATGACAACGAGGTGTTGCTGCGGCAAGCGGTGATCGACGCGCCGCGGTCGTACCATGCGCACTTCATGCTTGGGGGATGGGACTTCGAGCGCAAGCAGCTGCGCGTTGGAGAAGTCGAGCTCAAAAAGGCGCTCAGCTTATTCCCGTACGATCCGTACATGTCGTTCGGCCTGGCGGAACAGTACAGCAGCGTCGGCATGTGTCGCGCGGCGGTCCCGCTGTATCGATGGTCGCGCGGTCTCAATCCTGGAACACCCCGCACCGTGAGCTACGCGACGTGCTTGCTCGAAGTGGGTGAGTACGATGCGGCCAAGGCGGAAGCGTTGGAAGTAATTCGCACTGGTGGAAATCTTACGGTGCCGCGTCGCGTGATCTTTTGGGCAGATTCAGCGAAGGCCGCGGGTCGCAGTGTGGCGAAGGCGGGCGGCGCCGCACAAGTCGAAATGTCTGGGGGCCAAGGCAATCCGCCAGAAACCGTGCAAAAGGCGACACCAAAACAACGATCCGGGACAGAGAATGGACGGGCTAAGTCATTATGAAAACTGGAATTAGGCCAGTTCCAGAGTTGGGCCCGCTCATTGCTTAGTGTCATGCCGTTCGCCCCGACGGACCCTGTTCAGCCCCGCAACTCTCTTTCTAGGAAAGACAACATGCTCAAAATGCGCAAAGGCTTCACCCTGATCGAACTTCTGATCGTCGTCGTGATCATCGGCATTTTGGCCGCGATCGCGATCCCGAAGTTCGCGAGCACGAAGGACAAGGCGTACTACACGTCGATGAAGTCGGATCTCCGAAAC
>DASYSU010000115.1:0-4396 GCA_036002925.1 Gemmatimonadaceae bacterium
GGCGTCAAGCGCATCAGCGCTCGAGCTGTGCGTAACCGCCGCGATAGTACAACAACGGGCGGCCGTGTTTTGGTTCTGCGCGCTCCACTTCGGCGATGAAGATCGTGTGATCGCCGGCGTCATGGTGCTCGAGGGTTCGACACTCGAGATGCGCGAGCGCGCCGTCGAGGAGGACGACGCCGCTGTCGCCACGGGAGTACGCGATGCCGTCGAACCGATCCGAGTCGGGATCGGCGAAGCGGCGCGAATACGCCTCCTGGTTCGATGACAGAATGCTGATGCCGAAACGCGGATGGGTCAGCAGCAAATCGTACATCGATGCGGCGTGATCGACGCAGAACAACACGAGCGGCGGCTCGAGACTGAGCGAGCAGAAGGCACTCACCGTCATTCCGTGATCGGCCCCGGCGTCGTCGCGTGCCGTGACGATCGTGACTCCGGACGCGAACCGGCCAAGCACGCTGCGGAAAGTATCGGAATCGATCATGGTGCAAAGATAGGACGGTGCCGGCCGACTCGCGCGCGATGGCGCTTTTCGCCGCCGCCTGTTATTTCTCGTCGCCCCCAAGAGACGCGGACTCTATCGATGCCCAATCTACGATCTTTCGCCGGCTTCTGGCTCGTGGCGTGTATCGCGCCGGTGACCGCGTCGGCGCAGCAGGCCACAGGGTCGCCGGAAACATGGGACCCGCGCGCCGCAGCCGCGTACCTCGACGCGCGACAAACCTGGTGGCTCGGTTGGCCGACGTCGGCGCGCGATCATGAGACGTCATGCGTGTCGTGCCACACGGCGCTGCCATACGCGCTCGCGCGTCCTGCTTTGCGCGCTGCGCTCAAGCAAACGGAGACGCCGGCGCCCGAGCGCAAGCTCGTCGAGAACGTCGTCAAGCGCGTCACGTTGTGGAAAGAGGTCGAGCCCTTCTATCCGGATCAGACTCGCGGCCTTCCGAAGACCAGCGAGTCGCGCGGCACCGAAGCGATCCTCAACGCGGTCGTCATCGCCACGCGCGATGCGCAGAGCGGCAAGATCAGCGACGATGCACGCACGGCATTTAACAACCTGTGGGCGCTGCAGTTCAAGAACGGCGATCTCGCCGGGGCGTGGGCATGGCTCAACTTTCATTTGGAGCCGTGGGAAACGGCCGATGCGGCATATTTCGGCGCCACGCTCGCCGCGGTTGCCACTGGCACAGAGCCCGAGGCGTACGCGAATGGCCCGGACATTCAGGGTCATATCAAAGCACTGCGCGATTACCTGCACCACGGCGCCGCAAAGCAAAGTCCGTTCAACCGTGCGATGTTGTTGTGGGCGGCGAACCGATTGCCTGGAACCATTTCGCCGGCCGAACGACAAGAGATCGTCGATACGTTATTCGCCAAGCAGCGCGCAGACGGTGGTTGGAGCCTGGCGTCGCTGGGCCAATGGAAGCGGAGCGACGGAACGGCAGTCGACACGACGAGCGATGGATATGCGACGGGTGTCGTCGCGTTCGCGCTGCAGCAGGCGGGCGCCGGGTCGGACGATCGGCGGCTTCGGCGCGGTCTCGGCTGGCTCGTGCAGCATCAAGATCGGGCGACTGGGATGTGGATGACATCGTCGCTGAACAAGCAACGCGATCCGTCGTCCGACATCGGAAAGTTTATGAGCGATGCAGCGACGGCGTACGCGGTCTTGGCGCTGACGCAGGCGCGCTCGCCGACGGCAGCGCCGTAAACCTGCTCCTGTACGAGGAGCGATGACCGATGACGGTACGGAGGAGTTCAACCAAACCGTTGCTTTTCATCCGTCCAATCCGTTTCAATCCGTTCAATCGTTTCACAAGTCGTTACGGCTTGCGCGGCGAGACGACCGCTCGTTGCAGACGGTCCTTCGCAGACAGCCGCTCGGGCCAGCCATAACAATTGGTTAATCGACTGAACGGATTGAAACGGATTTGAACGAATCGAAGACGATGTGTGAGAGCCGAGCGGCAGATCGTTCCGCGATCCTCGACGACTACGTCTTCCTCTCGCCCGCGTCCCAGTGGAATCGATGGATGACGCGATGCAACATCGGAGCGAGAAGCAGGCCGGAGACGACCACGAACACAAGCCCGGCGTAGAGGGCGAACAATCCCGCGAAAATCTTCGCGGGGTTTCCGGTCAGTTCGCCGACGGGGCCCATGCCGCCCAGCAACATACAGGCATTGAGAAATGAATCGACCCAACCGAGTCCGGCGATCACGTGGTAGCCGAGCATGCCGAGGAGGACGGATCCGGCGATGAGCATACTCGCATAGCCGCCCTGACGCACCATTCGTCGGGCGAACGCGCGGGGAGTGAGCGGCGGCTGGAGACGGTGCTCGAAGATGATCAGTCGAAGGGCCTCGTCACGGCGATGCGGGGACCGTGTAGTCGAACTCGTAGGAATGCTTGCCGTCGGACGCGATGACGATCGCGAGCGTGCCGGTCAAGCCAACCAGCTGATCGGTGCCCGAGTCGGGCACGACACTGACGGTCAGTTGGGGCGCGCCGCGGTTCATCGTCCCGCTATGCTGCAGGACGAACTCGCCGCGACGTCCATTCAACGTTCCCGTCACCCGCTCGATCGCGACATAGCCCGCCGAGTTCTTTACGCTCGTGCCGGCGCTGAGCATTTCGCCTTTGCTGGTCGCCTCGAGATCGCCGTGATACTGCTTGTCGAGGGAGAACCTCCCGAGCGTCGAACCCGGGGTGCTGTCATACGACGTGAGCGGGTTCATCTTCACCTCGAACGGTCCGGTTGCGCGTGTCGTCATCAGTTGCCGGGGTGATATTCGCGCTCGGTGTGACCCTTGAGCTGTGAGGGATAGAAGTAGACGTCTCGCAAATCGCCGGTGCTGTATCGCTTCGCCTCATCATTGAAGTGCGGCGACTTGGGATCGCCGCTCTCCCCGCCGGCGGTCACTGCTTTTGCGCGAACGCTGTCGCCGAACTCGACCACGGCGACGAAGCTATTGCCGCTGGTCCCATACCACTTCTTTGTACCCGGATAGGCGCGCGCACCGAAGGATGCGAGCGATCCCCAACGCGACGACGTGAATCCGACTGGAATGCTCGGTGCGGCGTCGTTGAACGGCTGCACGATGTCACCGGTGAGGCGCTGATAGCGATTGATGTCGCCCCACGGCGTTTTCCAACTTCCGAAATCGGTTGCGAGCTTGTCGGACGCCGTGCCCAACGCTTGAACCAGTTGCTCCGGCGTCGCCTTCGTGACGACATACGTCTCGGCCGATATACCGGCTTGTCGCGCGTCTCCGCCGACGCGACGCCCGATGTCCTCGCCCCAGAATACGGCGAGAGATGTCGGCACCGACGTCGCGGACCAGCGATAGTCCCAGTCGCGCAGCAGCTTGATTTGCTCGGCGACCTTCGCTTTCAATGGGTTGTCGGCCGGCGCGGCGTCATACGCCTTGAGCAGAGCCGGGATCATCTGTGCGAAGGCGGGCAGGTAGCTGTCGTATGCCGCCGCGATCAGCGAGTTGACCGTGAAGTCCTTCTTGTTCTCTAATACGCGAATCGCGTGGTAGCCGCGAGGTGATTCTTCGCGGCCCGTCTCGACGTAGGCAGGATAGTCGGCTTTCTTCGGGCTGCTCGGCCCTGCCGCCGACCACGGCCAGTTGTTGCTGTTGTAGATCCAACCGCTGGCGGGGTTGAGCAGATGCGGCGAGTCCTCGACCGAGAGGAGACCGTGCCAGTCCGTGGCGGGATCGCTGCCGTCGACAGGCTTCGTCCAGTCGAACTTCGGATCACGCTTGGGGATGAAGTTCCCGTGGAAGTACGCGATGTCGCCGCCCGCATCGGCGAAAATGGTGTTGTTCGACGAGTTGGTGTGGAGCTCCATCGTCTGGCTGAACGATTTGTAATCAGTGGCCTTCGTTCGCGTGTACGATTGCGTGAGCGCCTTGACAGGCTCCTGCATCAATCGGATTGCCACCCATTTGCCGTTCGCCTCGCGCACGACGGGGCCGTGTTGCGTGCGGTAGACGGTGAATTCTTTCTTCGCCATGCCGGTGGCGGTTTTGTAGGGCACCGTGACCTTGGTGGCGACGACGGGACGATCTTCCGATCCGTATCGATAGACAAACCCGTCTCCCTTCTTCGACACCGTCTCCAAGTATTCGTCGAGGTCGTCGACGCCGCTCGTAGTGTGCATCCACCCAGTGTGCGCGTTGAAGCCCTGATAGATGAAGAATTGCCCCCACGTCACCGCACCGTAGGCGTTCAGTCCTTCGTCGCTCGTCACCTGCACCTCAGAGCGGAAGAAGAATGACGTGTGCGGGTTGATCAGCAGCAGCGCATGATGGTTGTCGGTGTTCGCCGGCGCGATGGCGATGCCATTCGAGCCGGTGGGTTCGACGTATTGACTCTCTTCATC
>DASYSU010000116.1:0-14790 GCA_036002925.1 Gemmatimonadaceae bacterium
AGCTCGACGCGAAAACCCCATTCGCGGAGAATCTCCGACAGCGTGCGAGCAACCGCGGCCTCGCCCGGTGCGCGGGCGACGAGCGACGGATTTCTTGAATCGATCCGAACGAGCTCGCGTGTCAACGCGACCGCGTCACCGCGCGCTACATGCACCGTTCGACCCCGCTCATCGCGACCGAGAAGGGCAACGTCTCGCCCAACGACGCCATAACATTCCGCAACGCATCCGCGCCGTCGTGGCCCGCGATTACGAGAACACAGCCGCCGCCCGATGCACCGAGCGCCTTTGCACCCAAGGCTCCCGCGTCTCGCGCACACGCGATGATTTCGTCGATCAGCGGTGTTGGAATGGCCGGATGCAACGAACGCTGATACGTCCACTGCTCCTCGACTAAGCTCGCCAGACGATCGATGTCACCCGCCGCGAGCGCCTCGGCCATGTGCTCGGCGCCGGCGCGCATCTGCCGCAACGCATTGAGCACGCGTGGTTGGCGATCACGGTATGCTCTGAGCACGGCTTCGATGGTCTCGCCGGAGATTCGGCTCTGGCCCGTGTAGACTACGATGCAACGTCGCTCTATTTCGTTGCGCGTCTTCGCGTCGAGCGTGATCGCGCCGACGTCGACGCGTCCCGCCGAGAAACGCAAACCGAGCGCTCCCCCATATGCGGCGGCGTAGTGGTCCTGTCGTCCACCCGCAATTCCGAGATCCGCGATCTCGACTTCGCGGCTGAGTTCGGCGATGGCCGTCGGCGTCATCGAGTCACCGCGCGCAGCCGCGAGTGCAGCGACCGTTGCGACGCCGGCCGCCGACGATCCTCCCAGGCCGGCACCGAGCGGGAAGTCACTCTGAACACGAATGGTCAGGCCGGCCGCGCCGAAGCGACGTGCCGCCGCGTTCGCAATCGCCAAGTCGGCTGCGTTGGTGTCGTTCGGGGCGGCCGCGTCCTCGCCGCGCGTGATCGTCACGGTCGCGTATCGCGAGATGGCGACGTTGCAGACAAAGCCACCCATCTCGTCGGAATACGGCGGCACGTCAGTCCAACCGCCTCCGAAATCAATGCGCGTCGGTGCGCGTGTGACGATGGTGTCCGACACTCAGCTCGACGACGATCGTACGAGTGCAGTCATTGCCCCGACGGAGAAAAAGTGTGGGGTAAACGTATTCCGAGCACCGCGAATCGCCAATCGCGCGATCGCCGCTCATCCACACCGGGCATGGCTGTTGCTGGCTCTTACCGGTCTGATGGTTGACATCACTCATTATTTGAACGACTGCAAGTTCATTCTCGTCTCGAACCGCGAGCCCTACGAACACATGCGCGGTCCGGGCGGGATCGAAGTCAAGCAACCAGCCGGCGGTCTCGTCACGGCCCTCGACCCCACCATGCGTCGAACGCATGGGACGTGGGTTGCTTGGGGCTCCGGCACCGCCGACCGCGACGTCTCCGATGAAACCGGCCGAGTCGCCGTTCCGCCAGGCGAAGAGTGCTACACCGTTCGTCGCGTCTGGCTCAACGATGCCGATATCAACGGTTACTATCACGGATTTTCGAATCGCGCGTTGTGGCCGCTCTGCCACATGCTCATCCAGCACTTCGAGTTTCGCACCGAGTACTGGGAGCGCTACCGCACGGTCAATCTGCGATTCGCACACGCCGTCGCCGACGAAGCCGAACGATGCACGGGGCGCGCGATGGCGTGGATCCAGGACTACCACTTCGCGCTGGCATCGGAGTATCTCCGCGCGATGCGACCGTCACTCTTCATCCATCAATTCTGGCACATCCCGTTTCCACCGGCCGACATCCTGCGCCTCCTGCCCGCGGGAATTCACGAGGCGGTCCTTCGCGGCATGCTCGGGAACGATCTCGTCGAGTTCCAGATCGATCGGTATGCCGTGAATTTTCTCGATTGCGTCGACAAGTTCGTCGCCGAGGCTCGCGTCGATCACGTGCATCAAACCGTGAGCTTTCGCGATCGCGTCATACACGTCGGCGCTTTTCCGATCAGCATCGACGTCGATCGCTTCGAGTGGATGGCGGCGTCGGATGACAGCCGCGCGCGCGTCGCCACGCTTCGTGGCCGCTACGCCAAAGGCACGCGGCAACTTGGCGTCTGCGTCGACCGCATCGACTACACGAAAGGAATTCCCGAGCGCATCCGAGCCCTCGAGACGATGTGGTCGGAATCGCCCGAGCTTCGCGAGCGGTTTACGTTCATCTTCGTCTGCACGCCATCGCGCACCGATCTGCCGGCATACAACGCGCTCGAGCGCGACGTGACGCAGTCGGTGATGTCGATCAACGAGAAGTTCGGAACGCCAGAGTGGACGCCGATCGTATTGATCAACGAGAACGTCGATTCGGATCTCTTGGCCGCCGTGTACCGCTCCGCCGACCTGTGCATTGTCTCGTCGCTGCAAGACGGGATGAATCTCGTGGCCAAGGAATTCGTCGCCTGTCAGCTCGACGAACGCGGCGTCCTCATTCTGAGTCGCTTCACCGGCTCGGCCGAGGAGATCGACGGTGCGTTGCTGATGAATCCTTTCAACGTCGACGGATTCGTCGCGGCGATTCGCACCGGGCTCGAGATGTCACCCGAGGAGCGAAGACGCCGCATGCACCGCATGCGTCGGCAGCTTCACAATTCGACGATCTTCGACTGGCTCGACTCCATTCTCGCGCGTTCGACCGAGATCATGGGAGCGCAGCACCAGCTGCACGCTGTGGTCTGAGCTCGTGACGATACTGGCTCTGCCGATGCCGCGCGAGCTGGCGGCGCGCCTGAACGGCACTCCGCTCATGCTGCTCCTCGATATCGACGGGACGCTTGCCCCAATTGCCGGCCGTCCCCAAGACGCGGAAGTGCCCGCGAGCACACGTCGTGTCGTCGACGAACTGGCGAGGACGCCGGGCGTGCACGTCGTGGCGATCTCCGGTCGAAGTGCGCTCGACTCGCGCCGGCTCATTTGCCTCGACGACACGTGGATCATCGGCAACCACGGCATCGAGGTCGCACCGCCCATGGGGGCTCCCGTCGCACGGCCCGAAGCCGCGCAATTCGCCGATCGGGTTGCCGCCGCCGCGCGCCTCGCGCTTGACTTTACGCGCGACATCCCAGACGTGATCATCGAGGACAAGCGGTGGACGCTGAGTGTGCATTACCGCCTCGCCAACCGCGACGTGGTGCCTCCGCTCACGGCCCAGATCAACGACATCGCGCGCGGTCTCGGCCTTCGCGTGACGACAGGAAAGGAAGTCCTCGAGCTGAGACCGCCGATCGACGTCAACAAGGGAACCGCAGCCGTCGAGCTTGCGCGAACTCTAGGCGCACTCGATCACGACGCGTCCCTCCTCTGTGCCGGAGACGATCGGACTGACGAAGACATGTTTCGAGAGGTACGCCGCGCCCAACCGGGCTGCGCGACGGTTCGCGTTGGCGACAACAGCAACCCGCACGACACGTTGGCCGAGTTTTCGGTGCTCGATCCTAACGCCATGCGCTTGCTGCTCGAGAAGATTCTTTCGCAGCGACGCAGCGGAATGCGAGCGAGCTAGCGCTTGCCGCCTTTCTTGGCGGGCTTACTCGCTTTCGCTTTGTTCGGCTTCGTCGGCTTTGCAGCCTTCGCCGGCTTGGCGTGCGTCTTGGCCGGTTTCGCGACGTGCTTCGCGGACTTGGTCGCCGCCGTCGATTTCGCTGCAGCCTTGGCGGGTGTTTTGTGGCCCGATTTGTCGGGTGCCTTCGCCACGGCCTTCGCCTTTTCGTGTTCCGGCGCCGCGGGCACAGGAACCGGAGGACGGACAACCGGCCGGAAAGGGGGCATGGCCGCAGCCTGCGCCGCGGCACGCGCAGCCGCCTCCGCCTTGGCTACTGCCGCACGCTCGGCAGCGATCTTGGATGCCGTTGGACGGACCTTCTCGCTGGCTGGCCGTTTTTCGTGCGCGGCCTCGGCCTCTCGAATGAGCTTATCGGCCTCCTCGGGCGTCATCTGGCCGCGCCGCACCATGTATTGAACGAGGTCCCTCGCGCTCTCGATGGCGAAGCCGGCGATACCGGCGCCCGCGCTAATGACATCCTTCATTGCCGCCGCAACCTTGCTTCCCGCTTCCTGACTAATGAGCTGCGCTCGCTCCGCCATCTCGGCGACGGTGTCGCGCATGTCCGCGCCGCGGTGGCCCGGTCCGCGGCGAGCTGGAACCGCCGCCGCTGGCGCGGAAGTCACCGAGGGAGCAGGGGTTGCGGTACCGTCGCTAGACTGTGACTTGTCCACCATATGTGGTAGCGCGAGGGGCGAGTAAGGGCGGGGACGCGTTGTCGCGGGCGTTTGGACGCGCTATCTTCGCGCGGCCCGAGGTATTTTGGTGGCGGAAGTATATGATTTTACAGCAGCTACGCAAGGCGGGGTCAGCACCGCGGCGACGCGGACGCTGGCGGCGCCGTCGTGACCAACGCACACGGCACTCTGCCCCTACCTCACAACCATAATAGCGACAGTTCATGCTGAGCGGCGTGAAAGTGCTCGATCTGACGCGCGTTCTGGCCGGCCCCCTATGTTCGATGTTGCTCGGCGACCTCGGGGCCGACGTCATCAAGCTCGAACGCCCCGGCACCGGCGACGAAACGCGCGGTTGGGGCCCGCCATTCGATCCCGCGGGCCGAAGCGCCTACTATCTCAGCATCAATCGAAACAAACTTGGGCTCGCCGCCGACCTCGAACGGGATCGCCGGCTCATCGAGGGACTGCTCGCCGAGGCCGATGTCGTCGTCGACAACTTCCGCCCAGGAACCCTGGAGCGAAAAGGAATCGCGCCCGACGACTGGTGCGCCCGACGACCCGACCTTGTTTGGTGCACGATTACTGGCTTCGGCGCGGACGTCGGTCGCCCCGGGTACGACTTCGTCACTCAGGCCGAATGTGGGTGGATGGCGATCAACGGCGAGCCAGATGGCGATCCGATGAAGACAGGCGTTGCCCTCGCCGACATCATTGCCGGCAAGGACGCCGCGATCGCGATTCTCGGCGCACTCGTTCAGCGGTTTCGGACCGGTGTCGGCAAGCGAATCGTCATCTCGCTCGTCGACAGTGCGCGCGCGGCGCTCGTGAACGTGGCGCAAAACACGCTCATCTCCGGTCGCGATGCGACGCGCTGGGGCAACGCACATCCGAACCTGGTTCCGTATCAGCTATTTCGAACGGCCGACAAGCCGATTGTCGTCGCCGTTGGCAGCGACGCGCAGTGGGTTGCCTGCGCACGAGCGTTCGGTCTGTCCGACCTCGCCGATGATCCGTCGCTTGCGACCAACGCCGGTCGTGCCGCGCAGCGCCAGCGAATCGTCTCTGCTTTCGCGGAACGGTTGCTGACCGAACCGTCGGATGCGTGGCGCAAGAAGTTGGACGCGGCCGGAGTACCGAACGGAGTGGTGAAATCGGTGCTCGAGGCGCTTCGCGAAACGAATGCCTCGGCGGTCACCGGCATGCCATCGAGCGTGGGCGGTGTCGTGCGATTTCGTCCGCCGGGTTTGGACGAACATGGAGACGAGATCCGACGCCTCGGCTGGGCGGCCTTCGGCGCTGCGGGTGCGAAAAGATGACCGAATTGACCGGACCGTGTTACCTCGATCCAGGCCTTTTCGTCTTATCAACGTGGCGACCCTCGCTGAGCCAAAGCCTAAACCGCGCGCACTGTCCGAAGCGCGGAAAGTGCGTTACTCTGTTGTCGTGAAGACGACGGAGGCGGCCCAGCGGGCGGATCAGAGTGTAGTTGATCTGGATAACACCGATCAACTCATCATTCAGCGCGTACTCGGTGGAAATCGGGACGCGTTCAAGACTCTGATTCAGCGCTACAGTGACCCGCTCTACCGTCATGCCTTGTGCATGACGGGGAGTCCGGACGTTGCTGAAGACATTTTGCAGTTGAGTTTCATCAAGGCGTACCAACACCTCGCTGAGGTTCGCGGTCGCTTCGATGCATGGGTCTTCAGGATCGTCGCGAACGGCTGCAAGGATTGGCTGAAGAATATCCGTCGGTCGCACTTGAGTTACGATGAAGACGATCAACCGTCGTCTTACGCGACCCCGGACGAAGAGCTGGATCGCACCGAACTCCGGAGTGATCTGGACCGCGCGCTCGCGACGCTTCCCGCGTCATTGCGCGAGGCGTTCGTGATGAAGCACGTCGAAGGCCGCTCGTACGAAGAGATGGCCGATTTGCTCGGTACCACGGTCGGAGCGCTGAAGATGCGCGTACATCGCGCGCGTGAAGCCCTCCAAGCACTCTTAGAGGAAAAGTACACCTAATGGTAGACGATCTCCGGTCCGACGACGGCCTCGGCGGGTTCGACGGCCACCATCGACAGGTGCGACGCACTGAGAAAGAGCGTCCCCTCGCCGATCGGGAAGTCCCGCTAGGTCACCAGGATCATGTCCGCGTGCTCGCGCCGGCTGTGCACGCGTGGTTAGATGGCGAACTTCCGGAAGCAAGCGTCCGCAAGGATGACACCGCGCGCGACGTCGAATTCTGGAAGCAGATCAACGTTGACGTCGATCGCCGCCGCCGTATGCACACGCCGACGTATCTCGAAGCGCGTATCATGGAAGCCTTGCCGCAGACGGCTCCGCAGGTCATCACCCCGTGGTGGCGCCGCGAGTTCGTGCTCACACCGGCGATGGCACTCGGAGCAGCCGCGGCCCTCGTGGTCGTCGCTGCGGCCGCAACAGCGATCGTTGTCGCGGTGATGCGCTAGTCGCTCGCCCGGCGGAAGGAAGTCGCAGGTACGAAATGGCCGGCCCGAAAGGGCCGGCCATTCTCATTATCGAGGGTTACCCCCTTCCGAACTCGGCTAACGGAACGCAGTTTGCTCGGCGGGCTCATCGAACAGCGACACCGGGTTGTCCGAACGTCACGTAGTGTGGTCGGTTACCCGAGGGACGCATGTCACAAGCGGAACGATTCGCACATCTGCTGAAAGAATTCGAACGCGTTGGCGTCGACCCGAACACGATCAGCGCCGGACTCGCCGTCCAACAAAGCGATGTGCTCCGCGCACTGTCCGCGCTTCCGGACGGCGCGGGGCCGGCGGCATTTCTTTCGCAGCTTCGTATCGTCATGACGCAACCCGCCGGCGCCGATGATCAGACCGGCCACCGCCGCGATTCGGCGTAGCGCTCGACTAAGACTCGCGTGGCTCGCTGCGGCGTCGCTGGCGTTTCTCGGCACGCTATCCGCCACCGCGCAACGCTCCGCCGACTCATCGTTCGCGGCGCTCGTTGCTCGTCTTTCCGAGACGGGCGGCGTGTTCGACTCCGACAACATCATCTCGAACGAGGCCTCGTACCTCCAGATCGCCAGCCAGCTGACCAAGGTTGGCGTTCACGGCGGGGCGTACATCGGCGTCGGACCCGATCAGAATTTTTCCTACGTCGCGCTGATCCGCCCATCGATCGCGTTCATGCTCGACATTCGTCGCGACAACATGCTGGAACATTTGCTGTTCAAGTCACTGTTCGAGATGTCGCGCAACCGGCTCGAGTATTTATGTCTGCTTTTCGGCAAACCGGTCCCGGCCGACGTCGGTGCGTGGACAGGTCGACCGACTGGATTCATCATCGCGTACCTGAATCAGACGCGCACGGACTCCCAAGTCGTCGCCGCGACGCGCAAAGCAACGAACGAGCGGATTACCAAGTTCGGCGTACCGCTCGACGCCCGCGATCGCCAGATGATCGATCGGTATCGCGCCGAATTCATCGCCGACGGATTGGACACGCGGTACTCCAGTCTCGGGCGCAACAACCGAATGGATTATCCGACATTCGGTCAGCTGATGCTGGCGTCCGATCGTGCCGGCCGCCAAATCAGCTACCTCGCCGACGAAGACGCCTTTCAATTCGTGCGATCGATGCAACTCGCCAACCACATTGTTCCGGTGGTAGGCAACGTGGCCGGCGAGAAAGCAGTCAGAGCGATCGGCGCGTACGCTACCGAACACTCGATGAACGTCTCGGCGTTCTATCTATCGAACGTGGAGCAGTATCTGCTCACGCGAGACGGCGGATTCGAGAATTACGCCAGGAATGTCAAGGCGCTGCCGCACGACAGCACGAGTGTCATCATTCGAAGCTACTTCGGACGGTTCGGAACGATGCATCCGCTGTTCCTACCCGGCATAAGCAACATCAGCACCTCGATGATCGAGCCCGTCGACACGTTCTTGCGCGCCTTTGCCGCCGGCGAAATTCGTAGTTACAGCGATCTCGTGTTCAACGGCTACGTCACCCCGTGATCGTGGCGCACACGCCGCCCGCGGCGGAGGTGCGCATTCTTGCACTCGGCGACTCGTACACGATTGGCGAAGGAGTGCCGGTCGACGACCGCTGGCCGATGCAACTCGAGAGGGTGCTTCGGGCGCAAGGGTTGAACGTGTCGACGCCGGTGATCGTAGCTCGCACCGGCTGGACCACCGACGAGCTCTCCGCCGGAGTCGACGTCGCGCGTCCAACCGGCACGTTCGACCTCGTCACGTTACTCATCGGCGTGAACAATCAGTACCGCGGGCGAGCGGCGGAAGAATACCGCACCCAATTCCGCGCTCTCCTTGCGCGCGCCATCGGATTCGCCGGAGGTCGCGCCGGTCACGTGATCGTCATCTCGATTCCAGACTGGGGTGCGACGCCATTCGCTCGAGGGCGAGACCGCGCCGCCATCGCTCGCGACATCGACGCGTTCAACGGCGTGAATCGCGACGAATCGGCCCGCGCCGGCGCGAAATACGTTGACGTCACCGCGATCTCTCGGCGTGCGGCCGTCGAGCCCGACCTCATCGGCGACGACAATCTTCACCCGTCGTCGAGCATGTACGCCGCGTGGGTGCAAGCGATGATGCCCGCCGTCCTCGACGCCATTCATTGAGGGCTGTTCAAGCCTGAGTACACGACACATCTTGAGATGTCACCCCTCGGCGGAACGCCCAATGCGTCGCGCTCTCTTTCTCCTCATCGTCTGCGGCTGCGCCAGCGGCGGCAGTTCGGTTGAGACCAGCAACAGTACGCCAAAACAGGCCGCGATCTTTTCTTCGCCCGAGACCGGGTTGCTTCTCGCCGAGCGTCCGCGCGCGAGTGTGACGACGATTGCCGCGGCGCCCGCGGCTGTGTGGTTCGCCGTGAAGAAGGTCTATGCCGATTGGGAAATTCCGGTCACGGTGGAAAATCCCACCGTGCACCAGATCGGCAATCAGAACTTCTACAGGTCGCGCCAGATCGCCGGCAAGTCGATGACCGATTTCGTCGATTGTGGCAGCGGCATGACTGGACCGAAGGCCTCCACCTACCGGATCTACATCTCGTTGCTGACCGACGTGATTGCCGACGGCAAGGGGGGAACCACGGTGCAAGTCACGTTCGTGCCGATGGGGCAGGACGTCGCCGGCGGAAGCTCCGATCGCATTCCATGCGGAACCACGGGACGCCTCGAGCAGTTGATGCTCGACCGAGTGAAGGCGACTATCGGGAAATCTTGAGCATTCCGTCGCTGTAGGCGGGACGGCCAGTTACAGGTCGAGACGCAGAAACGTGAGAGCCACGCCCTCGCGATAGAAGTCCGGCACGCGCGCCTCCTCGCGGAACCCGCACTCGCGCAGCAGCGCGAGCACTGTCCCGAGCGCGGGATCGTCCGGCATTTCCGCGAGGAGATACCGCGCACCCACAGCGCGTGAGGCATCGCTCACTGCGTGCATCAATCGTTCGCCGACGTCGCCAGCCTCCACGCCGGGCGCGAGCGCGGCCGTGTGAAGTCGCGCGCCGCCGGCTGTTCCGGCGATGTTGCCGAACAGCGCGAGGCCCGCGACCGTGCCGTCACGCGCGATGACGATTCCCCGGTGCTCCGGATCGTTGCCACGCTCGGCGAACGCCAACACCTCGAGCGCGCGGTCGATATACGGCGTCACACCGAGCGCGCCCATGAGGAGGATTCGCGTCCCTTGCGCATCCTCGGGCAGCAGCGATCGCGGGTCGAGATCGAAATAGCCGGGCACGATTAGATGTGTATTGCCCGGCCGAGCGTGGCAAGCGCCGCTTCTTTCGTGACCTCTGACACAGTCGGATGCGCATGGACGGTGACCCCGATGTCCTCCGACGATCCGCGATACTCGAATGCCAGCACGACCTCGGCGATGGTCTCTGAGACGTTCGGTCCGATCATATGAGCGCCAAGCAGCTCGTCGGTCTTCGCGTCGGCGATGAACTTCACGAAGCCGATGGTAGCACCGAGGGAACGCGCGCGACCGTTTGCCGAGAACGGAAATTTGCCCGTCCGATATTCTCGGCCGCTCTCCTTCACTTGACGTTCCGTCAGTCCGACGGCCGCGATCTCGGGCCACGTGTACACGACGTTCGGAATGGACTTGTAGTGCATGTGCACCGGCTTACCGGCGATCACCTCGGCGGCGATGACGCCCTCCTCTTCGGCTTTGTGCGCCAACATCGGTCCAGGGACGCAGTCACCGATCGCGAAGACGTTCGGGAGGTTCGTGCGCATTTGATCGTCGACGAGAATCTCACCGCGCCGGCCGACATTCAGGCCCAACGCCTTGGCATCGATGCCGGTAGTGGAGGGTCGTCGTCCAACGCAGACGAGGACATAATCGCCCTCGATTCGCTCCGATTTTCCATCCTGTTCCACGACGACGAATACTCCGGTATCAGTGCGGCCGCCGTCGGTGACCCGAGTATTCGTGCGGATCTCGAGTCCCTGTTTTCGCAGTGTCCGGTCGGCTTCCTTGATCACCTCGTCGTCCATTCCCGGCAAGATGGACGGCAACAATTCGATGACCGTGACCTTCGCGCCGAGTCGTTTCCAGACGGAGCCGAGCTCGAGGCCGACGACGCCACCGCCAATGACGATGAGGTGTTTGGGGACCTCGGGAATCTTGAGCGCGCCGATGTTGGAGAGGATTCGCTCTTCGTCGAAGGGGAGAAAGGGGAGCTCGATTGGCACGGAGCCGGTGGCAATGATGACGTTCTTCGCGCGATAGGAGGCGATATTCTCAGCGGGGGGGCCCCCCGCCGCGCCGCCCGCCGCCACGTCGACCACGTTCCCGGGCGTCAACGTCCCTCTGCCCTTGGCCCACGTGATCTTGTTCTTGCGAAACAAGAACTCGATGCCTTTGGTGTTCTGGCCGACGACGTCGTCCTTTCGCTTGAGCATCGTCGGCAAATCGAGCGACAGCTGCCCGACACCGATTCCGTGCGTCGCCGCGGCGTGTTGAGCAAACTCGTAATGCTCCGACGACGTGAGCAACGCCTTCGACGGAATGCAGCCAACGTTGACGCATGTGCCGCCCAGCGTCTTGTCCATCTCGACGCAGACCGTATTCAGCCCGAGCTGCGCAGCGCGGATCGCCGCGACGTAGCCGCCAGGTCCGCCGCCGATCACCACGACGTCGGCGGGGATCGGGGCGGCGGATCGTTCGGGCGCGGAGCCGGAAACAGGAATTGCCATGACCGTTTGAGGGAAAGCGAGCTAGCTGAATTCTAACCCGCCATCCCACCAGGCCATGACACGATGCATCCCGGTCGATCGGTCAGCGCGCGTAGACCGAGATTCCGGCGAGCGCGGCGATCTGGTTGTATGCCGAGCGCTCATCGCTCTTCGGGGCGTGGCGATACTGTGCCTCGAATCGCGCGGCGAATCGGTCGCTGAGCGGCATCTTGATTCCCAAGCCAACACCGAAATTGAGCTGCGTGTCGGACGTGCCGGGGCCGGTATCCGATGCGTCCGATGAGACGTGATTCAGCCCGACGACGGGCCGAATGAAGATCTGATTCTCTCGCCGATTCTCTGACAGATAAATCGGTAATCCGATGTCGAATATCGTTTCGCTCGAGTTCGCATCGCCAATGCTTTGGTAGCGAAGACCGAACGCCGGTTCGATCGCGACGGTCGGAGTGATGAAAAATCCCGCGCGTACGACAGCCAGCGGTATGTCGATCGTATTGACGTTGACCGTCACCTCGCGACCGTTCCGATCCGGCTCCGAATGAAACGATTGTCGCGCGAACGACGCGTCGATCCCGAGCTCGACGAGCGTGTTGGTCTGACGCTGGGCGTGCGTCGCTGGCGCGATGAAGAGAGTGGCGGCCGACAGAGATAGGAACAGTCGTAGTGCGAATCTCACGCGATTCTCCGGTCTCGAGGATGGTAGGCGCGAAAAGAGCCGGACACGTCCGTGTCCAGCTCTCGGAACAGCACGGTACGCGCCAAACCAACGGTTCAGTCGATCAGCATCGACGCCGGATCTTCCATCAATTCCTTCACGCGCACCAGGAACAGCACCGCCTGCTGCCCATCGATGACGCGGTGATCGTACGAGAGCGCGACATACATCATGGGGCGAATCACGACCTGGCCGTTGACCGCGATCGGTCGATCCTGCGTCTTGTGCAATCCCAAAATGCCGACCTGCGGATAGTTGAGAATCGGCGTCGACACGAGTGAGCCAAACACACCGCCGTTCGTGATCGTGAACGTTCCGCCGGTGAGATCATCCATCGTCAGCTTGCCGTCGCGGGCGCGCTTGGCGATCTCCGTGATGTCGCGCGCGACGGCAAGCATCCCCTTGCGATCGGCGTCCTTGATGTTCGGAACAACGAGGCCCGCATCCGAGGCAACCGCGATGCCCATGTTCACATAATGCTTATAGACGATCGAGTCCCCGTCGATCTGCGCGTTGACGACAGGGTGCGTCTTGAGCGCGAGACACGCCGCCTTCACGAAGAACGGCATGAACGAAAGCTTGACGCCGTGCTCCTTCTCGATGCGCTCCTTGAGGCGCTCGCGCACCGCAATCACGGCCGACATGTCGATTTCGTTGAACGTCGTCAGGTGGGCCGTAGCGTGCTGCGACTCGAGCAAATGCTCCGCGATCCGCTTTCGGCGCGTCGTCATCTTCTCGCGCGTCTCCCGATCCCCGGAGGGCGTCGGTGACGGCGCCGCTTGGCGCGGCGCCGAGGGTGCTGCCTGTGGCTGGGCAGCGCGAGCGGGCTCGGGTCGCGCCGGCTCGGCAGCTCGTTCGATCACATCGGGCTTGCTGACAACTCCGCCGCGGCCAGTTCCCGGAACGCTGGCCAAGTCGATGCCACGTTCCGCCGCGACGCGTTGCGCAGCGGGCGACGCGCGCACTTCCGTGGCGTTGTTCCCGGGTGGCGGGGCAGGGGCGGCCGGGGCAACCGGCGCGGCTTGCGTTGCTGGTTCTGGTGCCGCTGGTCGTGCGGTCGCTGTTGCAGCCGGTGCGGGAGCCGCTTTGCCGACGGCGCCCTCATCGATCTCGGCGAGGAGATCGTCGACCTTGACCACGTCGCCCTCGGCGTGCGCGCGTTTGGTCAGCACGCCCGCCGTCATCGCCGGCACCTCGACCGTGATCTTGTCCGTCTCGAGCTCGACGAGCGTGTCGCCGACGGCGATCGCGTCCCCCTCGTTCTTCAGCCAGCGAGACACGGTGGCCTCGACGATCGACTCGCCGAGCGGCGGTACTTTGATAGCGGTCATTCGTGGACGTTAGGTTGAAGCGGCTGGCCTCAATATAACGGTGGCTCCCACTACCACGTGCAAGCACTCACGCTCTCCGGACATGGCGGATTGGATCGCGTCGAATGCCGCGACGATTTGCGGATTCCCGACGTGGTCCGCGCCGGCGACGTCCGCATCCACGTTCGCGCTGCCGCACTCAACCATCTCGATCTGTTCGTGGTCAGCGGCTTGCCGGGCGTCACGATCGTGCCGCCGTGGATACTCGGCGCCGACGCGTGCGGGGTCATCGACGCAATCGGGAGCGACGTCACCGGGCTGTCGGTCGGCGATCTCGCGATCGTGAATCCCGGCCTCAGCGACCGAACGTGCGAGTACTGTCTCGCCGGCGAGCAGCCGCTCTGCCCACGTTTCGGAATTCTCGGAGAGCACGTGCCGGGGACCATGGCGGAGTTTATCGTCGTACCCGCGGTCAACGTTCGTACGATTCCAAGCGCGACGTCCGTCGAACACGCCGCTGCGTTTACGCTGACGACGCTCACGGCGTGGCGGATGGTCGTGTCGCGCGCCCGCGTACAAGCCAACGACAATGTTCTGATCTGGGGGATTGGCGGCGGTGTCGCCCTGGCCGCGCTACAGATCTGCAAACAGATCGGCGCACGCGTTTGGGCCGTTTCGAGTAGCGATGACAAATTGCGGCGCGCGGGACAATTGGGTGCCGACGAGCTACTCAACCGCAATGAGGTGGACGTGGCGTCGTCGATCCGCGATCGCACATCGAAGCGGGGCGTCGACGTCGTGATCGACAACGTCGGCGCATCGACGTGGAATCAGTCGTTGCGTGCGCTCGGCAGGCGGGGACGGCTTGTGACCTGCGGCGCCACGTCCGGCCCGATCGTCGAGACCGACGTGCGTCGTTTGTTTTGGAATCAATGGACGATTTCGGGGTCGACGATGGGCAACGACACCGAGTTCGATTCCGTCACGAATGAGTTGCGCGCCGGACGGCTTCTGCCGGTGGTCGACAGCGTGTATCCGCTCGTCGAAGGGCGTGCCGCGTTCGAGCGTTTGCAAAGCGCGCGACAATTCGGCAAAGTGGTTGTGCGCGTGTCGTGAGCGACGAGATCGCACGCTTCGACCCTGACGAAGAACGCGCGATTCGCGAACATCACGCGCGCGGAGCACCGGCCGTCTGTCCGCGCGACGGCACCACAATGACGGTTCGCAGCATCGGCGGCGGCTCGTTCGGTCTTGGCTACGCGA
>DASYSU010000117.1:0-10909 GCA_036002925.1 Gemmatimonadaceae bacterium
GGCGACCGCGAACGGCGACCAACCTCCTGGCGCCGGTGTAGAACCGCTGCAAGAAGTCGTTGCGGCCAGTTAGGTTAGAGGGCGTTTGGATGGGTGGCCGAGTGGTTTAAGGCGCACGCCTGGAAAGTGTGTTTAGGTCAAAAGCCTAACGTGGGTTCGAATCCCACCCCATCCGTCAACCCCGTCGCTCTAGCGCGCGATGGGGTTGCTCGTTTAGAGACCGCTCAAGCCGCCAAGCGTCGTCGCATCGGCGGTGCCATGCAGTGCCTTTGCACTCACCATCACTGCGCACATGCCGCCCTGCTGCGCCACGTTCACGACCGGTCGCTGCGATGCGCGCGTCACGAGCGCCACGCCATACCGCGTTGGCGCAAATCCCATCACGATATAGAACGGCTCGACCTGCAACCGATCGCGTTCGTCCAAGATGTGAAACGATTTCACAGGAATTGGCGCGACTTGCTGAACTACCCATCGGTCGTCGTCGATCAGCACGCGGTCGATTGCCGACTCCCATTCGCCCTGCGTCGCAGTCGGGCCGACGAGCACGCCCTCGCCCCCGTACGATCGATTGGGCTTGAGCACAAGGGACTCGCGCTCTTTTCGCATGTACTCGAGCAGGTCGATGCGTTCACCCGTCGGTGACAGTGTGCGCCGCGCCGACACCAGTCGCGTCCACAAGACGTGTCGCCGCATCACCTGCCACTCCTCGACGGTCAGGAACCGCTTCGCGAGCTCTGGGTCCGTGAACACTTCGAAGCAACTCTTCTGATCGAGTTCGGCGGTGATCGATGACACGACGCGGTTCTGTCGAAGTAGGGCGCGCATCGGGGCAACATCCACGCCTTCGTCTGCCAGGTCCATCAGATCGAGAACGCTCGCGTCGCGGTAAGCCAGATCCACTCGTTGGTCGCCATACCACACGTCGTCACCGCGTAGCCGGAGCTCGCTGACGTCGGCATGCAGAACCGAAAGCCCGTGACGCTCGCGGTAGTACGCGGCGAGCGCCTCCGGCTCATCTGGTCCGTCGCCCGCATACTTCGGGTCGACGAGCACGATCTGCCCCTCCGGCCGACCGCTCGCCTCTAGATGTTCGAGGAGATCCTGGAGGAGCAGCTCGCGAATGTCGTCAGCGCGCTGCAGGCGGATGCTCGGATCCTCGGCCAACAACGCCGGCACGACCAAGTCGGCGAGCAGGCCCATTGCGGTTGGTCCGATGTGCAGGCCGCCGATGCCGCTGAGATTCGGCTCCATGAACTTGATGGAGTCCTTCCACAGCGCGGTGGTGTAATCGACGACGGCGTCGAGTCGGGCAAAGACCGGATTGGCTTCGCGATGCGCCGGCGTCCAACAGTCCCGAAGCCATTCCTCCTCGACGGGTGTGACGCGCAGAATCTCACGAATCTCGGGCACCTCGAAATACAGATCCGGCAGCCGCTTGATGCAGTTAAGCACCGTCTCCGAGATGTAATGCGTGTATCCCAGCTGGTCCGAGCGAAGCGTGAGGGGACAGGGGAGCAGCCGAATCGTTTCCGTGACTCCGTCGCGCTGATACGCCAGATGTCGCTCGGTAGCGGTGCGACTGATCGTTCGCATCAACTCGACCATCTGGTCGGGCGGAATGCGCTCGAGCGCATGCTGCACGCGGGTCGCGAGGCGCAGCCCCAACAGGCCGACTTCTTCCGCTGGCGTGTACATGCGGCTGCGTACGTTGGTGTTGTCGATGTGGGGACGCACCTTTCCGCTTATTCTACGAGCCGGGCACTCGGTATCAACCCGCACCGCATCACGGACTGAGCGATCGTGAATCCCGATCAAGCCTACCTCGAGCTGGTTCGCCTGTCGCGCGACGAAACGGTGTTGTCGTCGTGTCTCGAGCTCCTCGAGTGGGACGAGGAAGTGTACATGCCGCGCGGTGGTGTCGAACATCGCGCCGAGCAGATGGCGCTGCTCGCGGGTCTCGTCCACGATCGCGGGACTGATCCCCGCTATGACGAACTGCTTGGAGTGGTCGAACACTCGTCGCTAATGAACGATCCCGAAAGCCCGACGGCGGTGAACGTGCGTGAGCTCCGCCGAAGCTACGATCGCGAGCGACGAATTCCGCGACGGCTGGTCGAGGAATCGGCGCGCGTGAACGCGCTCGCCTCCCAGGCGTGGGCAGAGGCGCGCAGACGTGACGATTTCAAGACCTTCGCGCCTTGGCTCGAACACGTGTTCTCCTTGGCCCGAGAAGAGGCGGACGCCGTCGGCTACGTCGGTGCACGGTATGACGCGTTGCTCGACGACTACGAGCCGGGCATGACCACCGACCGACTGTCCGAGCTGTTCGCGCGTCTCGAGCAAGGACTGGTTCAACTCGTGGACTCGCTGCGCGACACGCCCGCGCCGGCCCCGAGCCATGTGCTTGCGCGTGAGTTCCCGCTCGAGCGTCAGCGCATCTTCGTCGACGGCGTTGCGTCGGCGCTCGGATTCGATCTCGAGCGTGGGCGGATCGATGTCGGGAATCATCCATTCTGCACGTCGATCGGTCCGGGTGATGTGCGCATCGCCCTGCGATATTACCCGCGCAACTTCGCCCGCGGACTGTTCGCGCTGCTCCATGAGGTCGGGCACGCGTTGTATGATCAGGGTCTTGATCCCGCGCACTACGGCATGCCGATGGGTGAGGCCGCGTCGCTCGGCCTCCATGAATCGCAGTCGCGGTTGTGGGAGAATCTCGTCGGACGGAGCGACGGATTCTGGCGGCACTTCTACCCGCAGCTCCAAAGTGTCTTTCACGAATCGCTGCACGACATTTCGCGCGAGACGTTTCGGCGAGTCGTCAACCACGTCGCGCCCGGCATCATCCGCGTGCAGGCCGACGAGGTGACATACGACTTGCACATCTTGATCAGGTTCGAGCTCGAGCGCGCGCTGCTCTCCGGCGATCTGCGCGCCGACGAGCTTCCTGGCGCCTGGGCCGAGATGTATCAGCGCTACCTCGGCGTCACACCGAACAATGATCGGACCGGCTGCCTCCAAGACCCTCACTGGTCGGAGGGACTCATCGGGTATTTCCCGACGTACACGTTGGGCAACGTATACGCGGCGCAGCTCTTCGATGCGGCCGAACGTGCCGTGGGACCGCTCGACGAAGCGTTCGCCGCGGGGAATTTTCGAACCCTGCGCGACTGGCTAGGCGAACACGTTCACCGCCACGGCCAGCGCTACACCGTTGCCGACTTGATCCAGCGGGCAACGGGAAGCGCTCCCGACCCGTCGGCGTTGACTGCGAGTCTCTCGCGCCGGTATCGCCCGGCGAAATGAGCCGCACAACGCCGTGCGCGCGCGGCTAGCGATCATTCCGCCCGCATCACACTCGCCGGATCGACGCGGCTCGCGCGACGCGCCGGTAGGAACGCCGCGAGCGCGCCGACGAGCATCAACAACACCGGCGCGCCGATGAATGTGAGTGGATCGACTCCGCTGACGCCGAACAGCAACGAATGAAGCACCTGCGCGCCTGCTAACCCCAGGAGCAGGCCGACGACGATACCGGCGGCGACGAGCGCCACCCCTTCGCGCATCAACAGTCGGACGAGCGCGCCCGGCTGCGCTCCCACGGCTAGCCGGATACCGACCTCGCGCGTGCGCCGCGCGACCGCGTAGCTGACGACACCGTAGACGCCGAGGACGGCGAGCGCGAGGGCGAGTCCGGCAAAGAGCGTGAACGCCATCGCGCCCAAGCGCGCGGGAAGGAGCATCGCGGCGAGATGCCGCGCCATCGTCTTCACCTGAATGGCCATTAACGCCGGATCGATCTCGCGAAGTGTGGCGAGCATCTGCGTCGCTGTGCGATCGGCGTCGCCGTTAGTCCGTGCGACGAGCATTGAACTCACCGAAAACTCTTGCGCGAGCGACGTGATGATGAACGGACGCGGGTCCTCGCCGAGCGTGCGCACTTTGGTCGTTCGCGTGACACCAACGACGCGATACACCGCGGAATCGGTGTGGAACGTTTGACCGACGGGATCTTTGGCAGGCCAGAATCGCTTCGCCATCTCTTCATTGATCACCGCCACGCGTGGCGCGCTCGGCACGTCGGCGGCGGTGATACCGCGGCCGTGAATCACGCGGACGCCGATCGCGCCGAGGAACCCCGAGTCGGCCGCCGCGAAGTCGATGTCAAAAGCGTTCTTGCCGTTGGGTGGCGTCACGCCGGCAACGTTGATGCGCTTCGACTGCTGACTGAGCGGATTGAGGAGCACGTTATCGACCGCGCCGACAGTCACGACGCCCGGAATGCGCGCCATGCGTCGCTCGATGTCTTCGAGGAGCAAGAGGCGACGCGTCGAATCGTAGCGATCGGCGGGAATCGCGAGCCACAGCATTCCCGCCGGGGCGGAGCCGAAGCCGGGGTCCACTGTCGCCCGAGCCTCGAGACTTCGCAGGAACAAGAGCGCGGTGATGAGGAGCGTCAGCGAAACCGATACCTGACCGACGACGAGTGCGTTCCGCGCCGTGAAGCGTCGCACGCGTCCGCCGTCGGCGTTCTCGTTCTTGATGGTCTCGATGACGGTCGCGCGCGTCGCCTGCAGAGCGGGGAGGAGTCCGAACAGCACGCCGGCGATCGCGGATGCGACAACGGCGAACGTGATCACGCGCCAGTCGAGCGACACGTCGAGCGTGATGGGAATCGGCACCGGAAGGTCTGCCCGGAGCACGGCACGAAGCGCGATGGCGGACACCACCACTCCGGCGGCGCCACCGATCGCCGCGAGGAGAAGCGACTCGACGAGGAATTGACGAACGAGCACGCGCCGCTTCGCTCCGATCGCGAGTCGAATCGCGACCTCGCGTCGCCGATCTCGGGCTTGTGCGAGCAAAAAACTCGCGAGGTTGGCGCACGCCACGAGCAGCACGAGCCCGACGACGATCATGAGTGCGGCGGCGGCGGGCACGACGACCGAGTCGAGCAACGGGTTGACGGCGACGTCCGTCATGGGAACAACGATCACCGACGTGCCGGCGGGCCACTGCGCCGGGAACCGCTTGGCCATATCCGTCCTGAAGGTCTCGGTGACTGCGCGCGCCTTGGCCATCGAGACGCCGGGCGCCAGACGCGCCTTGAGGAAGCCGGAATGATTGCCTCGCTGCGCGAGCTGGTCCCTGATGTCCGGTTGGAGCTGGTTGATCATCATGATCGGCAGGAACAGCGCCGGCACGATGCCGCTGATCGTTCCAGTGTAGCTCGGAGGGGCCACGCCGACGACCGTGTACTGCCGACCGGACAGCCGCATCGGACGCCCCACGACGCGCGGATCGCCGGCGAACGCGCGTCGCCAGTAGTCGTGCGACAACACCACGACCGGATGTGCGCCGGGAGCCACGTCGTCCTCGGGACCAAGCAACCGGCCAACCTGAGCGTGCAGTCCGAGCAACGGGAAATAGTCGCCGTTCACGAGCTCGCCGGTGAGCGACTCGACATGATCGCCTGCGTCGTGCGCCGCAATGGTGAACAGCGAAACCGAAATCTGTGTGAACGTGCCCACCGCGGCGCGTCGGAGGTCGACGTAATCCGGGTAGGAGAACGGAGCATAGGGGAAATCGTTCTGTCGCTGATAGATCTCGGCGATCTGCTCGGGGTGCGGAATGGGCGCGCGCCGGAGGAGAATTGCGTTCACCAAGCTGAAGACCGCGGTGTTCGCTCCGATGCCGAGCATCAAGGAGAGCAGCGCGACGAGCGTGAATCCCGGACGCTTTCGCGCGCGACGAATGGCCAAGCGAATGTCGCCGAGGACTGAGTGCACGAGCGATCTCCGTGATTCGTGGGTTCGCAGCCGATACGCGTCGAGCGGGGCCCCGGTTTCAGTCTCGGCATTCTCCCGGCGAGCAATGTGTCGTGTCAGGATTTCGCCTGTTCTTGACAACTCAAATCAGGCGTTGTAATACAGGGTCACCCGCGCCATTCGCTGTCGAACGACGTGGGCGAAGCGATGTGAAGTTGTCAGACCCGTCGGCCTCAATGGGGGGTTCGTACGCGCTGCATCGTTCCTTCGCTCTACTGCCTAGTGAGCCACTGTCTTCCGGCTCGCCGACGAACCATGTCGGCGGGCCCGATGCGACATGTCACTCGAGTGCTCCTCAGCAACTCTCCATAAGAACCTCAGCGTCATCCTCTCGGCCGTCGTCGGCATTTCATTTGACGCTTACTTGACGCCCAATTCGAAAGAGAAGGACCTCAAAGACCGGTTGCCCGTTCGCAGAAGGTCGCGAGTTCCGTACGTGCGATTCAACGAAATCTTAGCACGACGTAGCGTTTTGATCGGACCACCCTCAGCCGCGGGAGAGATTCGAGACAGGATTGTCGGTGCAGACCAAGCGGGCGAGCTGAAATTCACGCAACGACCCGGAGGATAACCAACGCATGTGTGCTACATGGAGGATGGCCATGGAGAAGATGCTGTTGAGCAGTCACTCATTCCGGAACAGCCGCCTTCGCCGCGCTTGTACGGCGGGGATGACCCTCGTCATGGCTCTCGTGCTGAGCAACACGGCATTCGGCCAAGAGATTCAGGTCTCCGGAACGGTCACCACGCCGGCTCACATTCCGCTCGGCGGAGTCGCGGTGCGCGTGCAAGGCACCGATAGGCGTGTGCTGACCGGGGCGAATGGGCGGTACACCGTGACGGCTCCCACCAACGGGGTCCTGAGCTTTTCGCGCATTGGACAGAAGGCCGTTCAGGAAACGATCGCTGGACGGACGACGATCGATGTGACGATGGACGCCATCGCCTTCCTCGAGGAAGTCGTTGTGACCGCCTACACGACGGAAAAGCGGTCGGACATCACTGGAGCGGTGGCCAGTGTGCCGGTCGCCGCGATCGAGCGGCCCACGACAGCGAGCGTGCTCCAGCGGCTCGAAGGCAGCGTTCCTGGCGTGACGGTCGCCGCGAGCGGCTCGCCCGGCGGGCGCACGACGGTCAGAGTTCGCGGCATCAGCTCGTTCCAGAACAATGATCCCCTCTATATCGTCGACGGCACGGCGATCTCGGATTCCTACATCAACTTCTTGAATCCCGACGACATCACGTCGATTCAAGTGTTGAAGGACGCGTCGGCGGCGTCGATCTACGGCTCGCGCGCCAGCAACGGCGTGGTCATCATCGAGACCACGCGCCGAGGCATCTCAGGGGCGCCAAGAGTTACGCTGAACGTGAAGACCGGTGTCTCGAGTCCGGTGCGCGGGTATGATGATTTTCTCCTCACGAATTCGCTGGATTACTTCCAGGTCGTGAAGCAGAGCTACCTGAACGCTGGGTTGCCGGTCCCGACGAACATCTACGGCGACCCGAACAGTCCGACGATCCCCGCGTACATCTTCGCTTCGACCTCGGCGACCAAGGCCACCGACCAGTGGGGTCGGCCCACCACCGTCGATCTGAGCAAGTACTCGTATCCGAACAGCCTGATCATGCCAGGAAGTGCCGGCACTGATTGGTGGAAGGAGATGTTCGGCACGGGATCGGTCAAGGATGTCAACTTGGACATCTCGGGCGGTGGCGCCGAGCACCAGTACGGCGTCTCGTTCAACTACTTCAATCAGAAAGGCACGGCGAAGTACAACACCTTCGATCGAGGCACGGTCCGCGCCAACACATCCTTCAATCGCGGCCGGCTGACGTTCGGTGAGAACGCGTTGCTTTCGCTCGAACAGCATGTTGGCGGACTGCCCGACGACCCGGGCGGCTACGCCGAAGACGGCATCCTCGGCAAGAACATCTTGATGCAGCCGGTGATCCCCGTCTACGACATCAACGGCAATTTTGCCGGCGGCAAGGCGACGGGTCTGGGCAACCAGAGCAATCCGCTCAAGGAAGCGTTTTGGGCCAAAGACAACATCGCGAAAAACAATCGAGTCTTCGGAAACGTGTTCGGCGACTTCGCGTTGACCCCGCAGCTCGTGGCGCGATCAAATCTAGGCTTCAACGTGGGTGAGGGCTCGTTCTCCGGATTCAACCCACCCTTCCCCGAGAACGCCGAGGCGACGTTCACGAATTCGATCAATGAGAACTCGAATCAGTTCACCGATTGGGGTTGGAGCAACACGCTCAAGTACGACCAGACGTTCTCACAACACGGGCTTTCATTGCTCGTCGGTCAAGAGGCAAGCGCAAATCGAAACCGGTTCATTTCGGCGTCGATGGCGAGCCTGCTCAACACCGACGTGAATTCCAGATACATCCAGGATGCGTTGGGAGACGCGGCCACCAAGAATGTCTCCAGCACCGGCGGCCAAGGCGCGATCTTGTCGCTGTTTGGCAAAGCCGACTACAACTACGCCAGCAAGTACGTCGCGAGCTTCACGCTTCGACGAGACGGCTCATCGCGCCTGGCCCCGGGGCATCAATGGGGAACGTTCCCGGCGTACGGCCTTGGATGGAGAATCAGCAAGGAACCGTTCCTTCAGGGAAACAAGATCTTCTCGGACGTGATGCTCCGCTACGGATACGGGGTCACGGGCAACCAGACCATTCCGGCCGGGCGCATCGTCGCGCTGTTCGGTGGTAGCCAAGGCGACACGTATTACGACATCTCGGGATCGAACAGGATCGACGCCGGATTCCGGCAGACAACGCTCGGGAACGCGGATCTCAAGTGGGAAGAGGACAAATCCGTCAACTACGGCGCGGACATGGCGCTGTTCGACGGGCGGATCAACGTCGTGTTCGATTTGTATAAGCGCGTGACGAATAACCTGCTCTTCAACCCGCAGATCCCGGCGACGGCGGGCATCGCGGCGCCGCCGATCGTCAACGTCGGGAAGATGAGCAACTCCGGCTTTGACTTTTCGGTGGGTCATCGCGCTGCCGCGTGGAGTCTCACGTTCAACGGCGCTCACTACAAGAACAAGATCGACGCCATCAACGGCGATCAGGACTTCTTCTACGGCCCGATCACGACGCGGTACGGGAACCAGGTCATCAACAAGGTGGGTTCGCCGATTGGCGCGTTCTACGGCTATATCGCCGACGGGTTCTTCAAGGACGCGGCGGACGTCTCGAGCCACGCGACGCAGGACGGCGCTGCGCCGGGCCGAATCAAGTTCCGGGATGTGAACGGCGATGGGAAAATCACGCTCGACGATCGGACCATCATCGGAAGCCCCCATCCGAACTTCACCGGCGGTCTCGATCTCGGCCTGCGCCGAGGAAATTGGGAATTGAATACGACGGTGTTCGGCACGTACGGCAACAAGATCTTCGAGAATCAGATGGAGTTTTATGTCTTCCGCGAATTCTCGACGAACGTGAAGTCGGATCTGCTCGCCAATTCATGGACGCCGCAGAACACGAATTCCAAGTATCCGCGACTGGATGTGAATGACCTCTACAGTCATGCGCTCAGCAGCTACTACGTGCAGAACGGGTCGTACACGAGGCTGCAAAGCGTGCAGCTCGGCTACAACGTCCCGGCCTCGATGAGACGCTTCTTGTCGGCGACGAGAGTGTATGTGCAGGCGGAGAACCTGTTCACGATCACGGGATACGACGGCTTGGATCCGTCGCTGCCTCCGGCGAATATCTTCGGTTCCGCCGGCGACATTCGCGACCAGTATCGCGGTGTCGATCGCGGCTCGTATCCCAGCAGCAGAACGTTCACCATCGGAATCAACACGTCGTTCTAACGACCGCCTGCTTCTAACACATGGGGAGACGATGAAAATCGTATCGAGACATCCGCTGTTTCTCGGAGCGGCGTCCCTGGTTCTCGTGACAGTTACGCTGTACGGCTGCAAGAACTTCTTAGCCGATGCTGCCGCGCCACAGGGAACGTTGAACGAAGCAACGCTCGCGACCGCGTCGGGCGTCGAGGGAACGCTCATCGGGGCGTACCGAGCGCTCGACTGTACGAGTGCGGTCAGTGCCAACTGGGGCTGCGCCGCCAGCGATTGGGTGTGGGGAACCGTCGCCGCCGGTGACTCCTACAAAGGATCCGATGCCACCGATCAGCCGCCGATCAACGACATCGAGGGTCACCACTGGGCTACGCCCGACGCGCAAACGTACCTCGACCAAAAGTGGCAGATCAGCTATGAAGGCGTCGTCCGCGCGAACTCGACGCTCCGTCTGCTGAATGAAGTGCTCAAGAGTAACGCGGCCGCGCTTTCAGCGAGCGACGCGCACAGTATCGCGGGCGAGGCCATTTTCCTTCGGGCGCACTACCATTTCGAAGCATACCGGATGTGGGGAAACATCCCGTATTACCGGGAAGACGATGTCGATTTCAAGAAGCCGAACCTGACCGCAGATCAGGTGATCGCGGAGCTCGTCAAGGACCTCGATTCGGCTGCCAAGCTGTTGCCGTCGGCGCCGCGCAACGGACAGAAGGGCCGCGCATCGTCATGGACGGCGAAAGCGTACAAGGGCCGTGTCCAGGTTTATGCCGGCCAGTATGCCGCGGCGGTGACGACGCTGCAGGACGTCGTGTCGAACGGCCCGTACGCGCTGGAGAAGAGCTACGATCGGGTCTGGACCGGGTTCGCGGATGAATCGAATGGGCCGGAGACCATCTGGGCGTTTCAGGCGTCGACGAATGACGGCGAGCCAAACGGGAACAATGCCAACTTTGGCGAGCGGCTGAACTTCCCGTACTCCGGCAGCCACTTCGGTTGCTGCGGCTTCAACCAGCCGTCGCAGAATCTCGTCAACTTTTTCCGCGTCGACGCGAACGGGCTTCCGTTGGCGCTGTCGGATCCGAACAACTGGAACTCATCGAGCGCCAACTTCAGCGCGTCGAACAAGGCGCCGGTGGATCCGCGTTTGGACTGGACGGTTGGTCGGGACAGCGTCCCCTATAAGGATTGGGGACTCTACAGCCTCGCCGACGGTTGGGTCAGAGACATCGGGAACGGAGGCCCGTACGG
>DASYSU010000118.1:0-11463 GCA_036002925.1 Gemmatimonadaceae bacterium
CCCTTCCGGTCCGATGTATCGGTATTTGAGTCGCGCGTAGACCAGGGTGTCCGCGACGCCCGGCACGGGACGTTGTTCCGGCTGCTCCTTCCGTTGAGCGGTCGCGAGTGTGGGAACGAAGAACAGTGCGGCGACGAGGGTGCGGCGCATGGGAGTCGGCCTAGAAGGGACAAGGTGAGGAGGAAGCTCAACCAGACTGAATCGTCGCGCGAAGCTATCGAGCAACGGCTGGGTGAGCCAGAACCACAATGAGGCCCACTGACCGTACACAGCGCAGGGAAATGGTCCCGCCCTTGCCCAACTATGAGGATGCAGCACCCAACATCGACAAGGAGACGACATGGACACTCGGGATCACAAACACGTATCGGACGAAAAAGTGACGGCTGGCAAGCTCGCCAGTGAGGGAGTAGGCGGCGCGGCGGCCGGGGCCGCGGGCGCAGCGATTGGCGCGATGGCGGGACCGATCGGCCTGCTGGTCGGCGGAATCGCAGGAGTCGTCGGCGGATGGTGGGCCGGCAAAGCAGCCGCGGAAGCAACACACAAGTACTCGGACGTCGACGATAACTTCTACCGCGACACGTACGAGAGCTCGCCAAGCCGCCTCGCCGACCGGTCGTATGAACAAGTCCGACCGGCGTACCAGCTTGGTCACGTCGCCGGCATGAATCCCGATTACCGCGATCGCGACTTTGATGCGGTCGAGAATGATCTCCAGCGCGGCTGGACCGGCGATGTAGCGACGAAGCACGGCGATTGGAGCACGGCCCGACCATTCGCTCGCGACGCGTTCAACCGCAGCCGAGCGGCCGCGGTTGGGTCGGCCGCGACTGGCGCGGTTCGCGAAGCGGGCCACAAGGCCGCCAACGCGATCGACGACATGAAGGATCGAGTCGACGGAAACCCGGCATCGCGCCCGGGGCCGGATGCGACCGATCGACCTGAACGTTTGGAATGAACGCTGGCTGGTTGCTGGTTACTAGTTGCTGGTGCTGGTACTGCGGTTTGCAGTTGCCAGCAACCAGTACCAGCAACCAGTACCAGCAACCAGTACCAGCAACCCTATTAGCCTTTTTTAAACCACTCGGGCGCGCCCGGCATTTTGCGTAGATCGTATTCGAGCACCGTTTGTCCTCCGTCGGAAATGGCGCCGACGGTAAACCACGCCGTGCAGTAAATCTCCAAGTCGGCGCGATCATCGCCCTCGACGGGCACGACCCGAACGCGCGCGCGGAACGTCGGGTGGAGGAGGAACATCACCTCGTTGCCCATCGGCGGTCCGTCGTGTCGCTCGACGACGAGCCGAATGATCAGCGCCTTCTCATACTGCGCCGTGATCTCGGCCGTCAACGTCCGACCGTTGTCCGAGCTCGGATGCTCGCCGAAAATATCCACGACGGTATCGTCGTCCCACACAACGCCCGTCAGAAGAAAATGGTCGAGTCGCTCGCGTAGATCTTTCGGTAAATCGGGAAGCACCGCTTCCATTTCGCCGGTCGGCATCGGTTGTTCAGCGGTCACAATCACCGTACCGGTTGGCGGCGTCGCGGTCGCGGTCGCGACGACGGGCGTGACAGGCGACGCGCCGCCGCCCGGGATGAGCTTACCCGACGCGAGCTTTTGCGCGACACTGTCGGCGCGATCAATACGAGTTTCCTGATCTTCGAGCTTCGACGCCACCCAGTTCAGGATGTCGCTGTCGGCGCGCGCCTGGATTCCGCCATAGTAAATGCGCGTCCAAAGGAAGCTCGCCAGAAAGCCGATCGTCGCGAAAGCGACGATGACTACCTGAGTGACAACGGTCGTACCTGCCGGCGCTGGGGCGACCGCCTTCGCCACCTGGTCGCCGATCCTGGCGAGTGCGGTCCCCAGCGTTCCGAGTTCGACCAGGCCAACACCAACGAGGATCTTGGTGAGCCAGTCGGCGACTTGCTCCAGATTGTTGCTTGGCTCATACGGGGCGGCCGCCGCGACATGGCCATCGGTTGTCGCAGAGCTGTCGGGGTTGCGACGTGTCGTGCGCGGAATGCCAAAGAGAAACCCTAGCAGTCCGCCCACGCTCAGCGTCGCGGTTCCGAGCAGCGCCTCGATCGTGAGCAGCGTGTAGGACTTGATCGTCGCGCCGTAGGCGGCGAGAAGGATCGCCGTGAGCGTGAGCGCGAACTGAAACACGCGCCACGGAGGCCGCTCGGTCGTCGTCGCTGGACGAACGACATGGGCGTCGGTAGATCGCGCGGAGCCCGCCGCGGAGCCGCCGGCGGAGCCATTAGACGATGGAGCGAACCTCGAGACGATCGCGGCTGCGCGACGTTCGCTAACAGCGAGGTCCTTGGGATCGGGCATGCACCCTCCCTGCCGGACGTGGTCGATTATGCACTGGCGGGCCGCGCTTGGCAACAGATTTCTAACGAGCTCTCATGCGTGGCGTAACCAAGATGCCGTTCAACGCGTAGATTATTTGGGGTCTTCCACGGTGGGTGCTGATGCTGGACACGGTCCGGGCCACGCTTCAACGAGAAATGACGGGACGCAACAAGGCGGGAGCGATCCTCGCTATGTTGACCTGTCCCTGTCACGCCGTGATGCTGATCTTTCTTCTCGCCGGCACAGCAGTCGGCTCATGGCTGGCGGCCATCCAGGCCTACCTGTATCTGGGCTTCACGCTCGTTTTCGTGGTCGGCATCTGGCTCATGTTCCGCAAGAGCGCGACGAGCTGTGAAATCCCGCGACCCTCGCCCAGCCGTCGCGCCAGCGACGACCATGCCTGATACGAACTCGCCCGACGAAACAGGTTACCCTCTCCGCGATCATCACCTCGAGTACTTCGACGAGCTGCGGGTGAGCGAGCAGGTTCTCTCTGCCCGGTTCGTGCGCTCCTGTTCCACCATGGGTTGCAGCGCACGCTGTTGCCGAGAAGGCGTGCTGGTCGACGTGGCGCACCGCGATCGCGTCCTCGCCGAAGCATCACTCATCGTTGAACACATGGAGCCGGGGCAGGAGCACGATCCGGCGCGCTGGTTCGAGCCCCACGATGAGCCCGACCTCGACTTTCCGTCGGGCCGCGCGGTGAACACAATGATCGTGAACGGCACGTGCGTCTTTCTCGACAGCCGACGTCGCTGCGTTCTACACAGCGCGGAGTCGACGTCGCCCGGACTCAAACCGTTCTTTTGTCGCGCGTACCCGGTGGCGATCGATCATGGGGTCGTCACACTGGACTCTGGCTGGTGCCCCGACGATACGCAGTGCTGCGAGCCGTTCGATGGTGGAGAACTGACGGCGGTGGACGTCTACGAACCTGAGCTCGTGCACATGTTGGGTGTCACCGGCCTGCACGAGCTGCGTCGGCTCGCGGACCTCACGCGGCCGCCGCGACGGGAACCGGACCAGCCGGCACAAGTTCTTTTCGCGCAAGATCAACTCGAAGGTTGAGTCCTTCGAGGCCGTGAGCGCCGAGTAGGATCATGTCGCCGTCGCCGGCGAAGACGACAATGCTCGGCGCTGATCGGCCGCCGGCGTAGACAAGCGCAAAGCCGATTTCTCGCTCGAGTACGCGGCCGTCGGCTGTCTCGAATCTGTCGACTCGAACCGGAGCAACGCCGAGCTCGATGAGCACCTCGCTCGGAATCCAATTGTACTCGCTGCCGGTGTCGACCATGACGTCGCGCAGCTCGTGGCGGCGCTCGGGCGTCGCCAGAGCGGATACCGCCAGATTCGTTCGAAAGATTCCCATGTCGTCGATCATATAGTCTCCCCGCGATTCACTCGGCACCGATCGGTTTCCGCAACGCGCATTCGAGCGCCGGCTATTTGCCCCACGGAAACTCGAGCGTCGCGAGCACCGAGATCACGCGATGTTTCGAATCGCTCTCGTCGACGATCTTACCGAGGCTGTGATCGTAGCGAGCGCCTAGAGAGAACGTTCTCCCGCCGACGTCGAACGCGAGCCCACCACCGCCAACCAAACCGTAGTCGACGGTTTTCATTTTCGTACCCGATGACTCGAAGTCGTCGCAATTGCTGTTGATGTTCACGCCTTGACCCGACACTTCAATGTTGCAGCTCGCCTTGAACGACACGGCCGGTCCAGCGTACAAGAATGGCCTCACCCGCCCCGACGTCGGAACATCGACGCGGACGAGCACGGGAACCTCGATGTAATTCATCTTGAGCGCGGCGTTGAAGTCCGTGTCGTTCCCCGTAACGCCCTTCGACGTGTAGAGAAGCTCGGGTTGAATCGCGACATTCGAGGCGACCGGGAACACGAGCAGAACGCCCGCAATGAAGCCATTTCGCCTCGATGCATCGGTGAAGTCAGTGCCACCGATCGTCGAGGAATTGAAGCCGCCGGCGATCCCGAAGCGACTTCGCTGCCCAGTCGTCCCTTGAGCTACTACGGTTCCTCCGATTGAAGCCGTAGCGAGCCCCGCGACGATCAGCTGGTGAAGGCGCATTCGATCTCCCGAGAAGGTGGGGTATGCAAAGTTCATAATAGCATAGCTTGAAACCCACCAACTCGCCACCATACAGATCGCAAACGTTAGCGAATAATCTGCATCACACTCGCTCCGACGCGATCGCGCAGCGTGGCGGAATACTCACCTTGTTGCCGGCGCTTCACCGAATCGGGCTGCACGCGCGCACCGGCGGCGGTCAACGCGTCGCTCAGCCCGTGGAGCTGCGTCGAGTCACGCAATGTGAAAACGCGCATGTGCGTCCAGGGCAGCGTGCTGTCGTTCGCCATGAACGTCGTGACGGAGAGGAACGCCCCAGCGCGTTGCGCTTCGTGATCAATGGGTTCGGCGACGTCTCGAATGTAGCGCGTGTATTCCTCCACCTTGCCGGGCCGCGCGCGCCAGAAGTACACCTGCGCGAGCGCCGCATCGGGCGACGTCGCCAATGCGGCTCGAACGCTCGTCGCGATCGCGGCGGCCGGCGGGCCGCTCCACGCGTTCAACACATCCTCGGCAACCCTGCCTTCGGTCGCCTCGAGGTCGAAGAAGCTACCCGTGTTGTCGTTCGTGAATACCGCCATCACGATCGGTCCACTCGGCGGCGGCGCGTACATGATGCCGACGTCATTGCCGAGCAATGGCGGCCAGTCGCCGGTTTTGTGACCCATGCCGACACGGAAGCGGACCCGCTGCGGCAGTCGGGACGTGTAGACCTGTTGCCGGAGAATGCGACGCATCTCGGTCGTCGACTTCGCGCTCGCGAGCTGCCCGAGCTCGAGCTGCTCGAGCAGATGCGCGATCTCGCGCGCCGTCGTGCGGCCAAGCCACTTCGCCGAATCGAGAACGAAGTCATGGTTGCGCCGGGCCGCACCGCTGTCGCTCGGCGAGCCACGCTCGAAGACTTCGCGATCTGTCATCGACGCATTCTTCGGATCGGCCAACTCCCAGAGGCCGCGGAAGGCCTGCCCGACGGTCGTTCGCAGACGCGTCTCACGGTAGCCGAGCGAGTCGAGTAGATGGTTGACGCGCGCCAGACCCACCTTGGCAATCATGATGTCGGTGGCCGTGTTGTCGCTCGTGATGATCATTTGCGTGATCAGATCGCGCAGCGTCGGCTGGAGGCCGACCGCGAACCCTTGGAGGAGACCGGTGCCACGGCGCAGATCTTCGGGTCGGATGGTATAGCGCTCGTCGAGGTTGAGCCGGCCAGCGTCGGCGTCGCGAAAGGCAAGGATCATCACCGGGATCTTGATGACGCTCGCCGTGTTCATTGGATCGTCGGCACGGATCGCGACCTCGCGACCAGTGGACAGTTGCTTCGCGTAAAAGGTGCTGTGGGCCGGGAGCGAGTCGAGCCGGCCGCGGATGGTGGCGTCGAGATTCGCCGCGGAGGTCACTGGAGCGGTGGCCGGTGCCGTTCCCGGTTTGGCCGACGCACAGCCGACGATCGCCAGAAGGGACGCCGCGACACACGCGCGGCCGTATGAGAAGTCTAATGTCATGGCAACGCTCGCCCTCGGATCGAGGTTGATCTCCCAGCCCAATGATTGGGCACGGCCGGTGTGGCGCGAAGGTACGGGCTCCTCCAGCGGCGTGCCAGCAGCAAACGACCGACGACCGTCGGTAAGCGAGCCAGGCGGCACGCGCTATGCCGGAACAAGGCTCGAAGCCAGGACAGATCCGTCGCTTCGCTCGAATGAATTCGACATGGAGACCCCAATGGAACACACCCATGAATACGACTGCGTCGTGTGCGGCGCCCACTTCGATTCACAAGAGGATCTCGCCCGACACGATCGCGCGAACCACGCCCCTCGTCAGGCAATCGATCCGCATGCACCCGCCGAACCGATGGGCAATGAACGACGCCGCGAAGGCAACAAGCACGACAAGTCGTCGAGCTAGACGTCGCGTGCGCAATCATTAAAGAATCTTAAGACGACTTTACGCTGGCACGGCGTCGCCCGCGACCATAAGTTGGTTCGTTGGCGACGCCGCCGCGTCGCCCGACCCTTCGGGCAATTCGTTGGCTACTGACGCGATTCCCAACCCAATCTTCGATTCTCCGCTCGCTGCGTATCGCAGCGACGTTGCCGCGCGCGGCACATCGTTCGGCGCGCAGGACGGCACGTGGATCACCGTCGCCACCATCGTGCAGCACGCCGCGACTGCCGAGACCGACCGACGACCAGACTTGCTCCGCGACGCGATTGCGATCACGCGGGAGATCATCGACGACGACACGCTGAGCTCCATCGGGAAACGAGAGTGGGGCGACCGAGACCGTTGCTCGGCCGAGCCGATCATGCTGCTCGCGAAAGTCATGGCCGACGCGGACGCGTTCCGTCTTGCCGGCGTGCTGCTGGACACACTGCTGCGCGCCGATACATCACTCAACGCAGTCCAGCGCGGACGCATCCTGGCGCAACGGGCGCGCGTCGCGTGGATGGTTGGAGAGATTGACGATGCGCGCGAGCGCTACGCGTTCGTCGAAAGCCTCGGACGACGTTCTCGGTCTGCTGAGCTCAGAGTGCGCGCCTGGAACGGTTTCGCCGCGCTGGCGCAAATGCGCGGCAATTTTCCGGAAGTGCGAAGGCACGCGCGTCGAGCGAGTCGCCTGGCCGATCAGGAAGGCATGCACGCATTGTCACGGACGGCGCATTTCGCCGTCGTCGTTGCTGCCTCAGCCGAGCGACGCTTCGACGAGGCGCTGACCGAAGGCTGGAAGGTCTATCAATTATCTCTCGGCGATCCGATCGACGAAGCGGGAGCGCTCCAGACGATCGGTCAAGTGCTTCTGTTGTCTGGTCACGCCGCCGTGAGTGAGATCGCGTTCAGTGCGGTGTGCAGCCGGGCTCTTCCCGCGCGCATCCTGCTGCCCGCCTTGGGTGGGATGGCGATGGCAAGCGCAGCCGCCGGCCACGAACCGACAATGGAATGGGCCGTCCGCGAAGCTCGCAGCATGCGACGCACGGCCGCCCCGCGATACGCCGTCACGCTGGCACTTCTCGATTGCGCGCGCGCACTGAGGACCGTGGGACGCGCAAATGAAGCGAACGAATGCGCGACCGAGTCACTGGCCTTGGCGAAACGGCACCGGTTCCACGAAATCGAAATGCGTGCCGAGACGTTGTTGCGGGAAGACGCCCACGAGGGCATGGGATCACCGGCCCGACTCGCGAAGCGCACGGTGTCGGTCGTCCGAGAGATTGCTTTGTTGGAGCCGCCGCGGTTGCCGGAGCACGTACGTCCGACAGCCGCGGCGGTGTGATGCGATGGGTTAGTTGCAGACGACGTGGCCGTCGATGACCTGAAATCCGGATATGCAGGTGGCAGGGTCATCGTCGTGATTCGCTGCCGCGGCGGAACGAACGGCACGCTGCGGTTCGGTGGTTCGTGTCTGGTCGCAAGCGGCAAGCGCACTGAGGACGATACCGACAGTGGCGACACGAAGAGCGAAGCGCGCGAGGTGTTGCGTCGACATTGGGGACTCCGGCTGGGGGAGCCGCCTATGTACGGCACGCGATTGTCCTGATTCGTTATGACACGTGGAGCAGGGTTACACGGCGTTCAGCGCCGCCCCGGATTACTCGGAACGGTGCTCGCGTTCCCCGCGGGAGTTCAGCAGCGCGCACGGATCGCCGACGCGTTGCGACATCGCGCCGACGTGCAATTCGTATCGTCTATGGCCGCGCTGCTCGACGCCCTGAGGAAATCGGTGCGGCAGATCGATACCGTGATCCTGCCTGCGCGCGATGAAGACGGCAGTCCGATCGAACGTCAGATTCGCGAGATCGCGTCCGAGCGGCCGAACACGGCGATCGTCGTCTATTGTCGCGCCGGCTCGCAGTATTCCGCCGACCTGCGCGCGCTCGCGTCAGCCGGCGCCCATCAATTCGTGTTCGCCGGAATCGACGATGATGGGAGCGCGTTCACCGAAGTCCTTCACTCGGCGCGGCGACATTGCGCCGCCGACTCGGTCATGCGACAGCTGGCACCGATTATTCCCGCGTCGCTCCACCCAATCGTCGAAGCCGCGCTCGCCGACCCTGCCGAGCGAACGACGATCGGCCAGCTCGCGAACGCGCGCGGCGTTCATCGCAAGACGTTGTTCAACCTCTGTGAGCGAGCGCGGTTTCTCACTCCGAGCGAGCTCCTCACGTGGTGCCGCCTCGCGTTGGTCGGACACTATCTCGACACGACGGGTTGCACCCTCGAGACGATCTCGATCGAGCTGGCGTTCGCGTCGGACACCGCGCTTCGCAACACGATCAAGCGCTATACGCGCATGCGGGCGACGGAATTGCGGACGCGCGGTGGAGTGGCGTGCATCGTCGACGCGTTGCGAACGCGGATCGAACGTCCGCGGCGCGTCGATGTGGGATTGCACTTGGTGTAACGGTCCGGCCGTGAGCGGGTTGGTAGGATGGCGATGCCTCTCACCCGATTGGGCCGAATGTCTCGTCACGCCGCAAAGGCCGTCGCAACGCCAGCGTCCCCTCCTGTTGGCGAACGCGCCCTCGTTCGACCCGTTGCGCGCGCCACGCTTTCCGAGAGTCTTGCCGCGGAGCTCCAGATGTCGCCCCGTTCCGGTGAGCGCCTGCAACAGCACGTCGACGAAGACGGCAACGAATTCGTGTTGTCGTCCCCCGACGGTCAGCTGAGTGTTCGCCTGCGGCTGTCATTGCAACGCGAGGCGCTGGAGCATCGAGCCGGCGACGCCCGAGTGTTGGTCGATTGGTCACGAAGCACGATCGCCTGCGGCAGCCATCGCGTGGCGTTGTCGCGAACCGAGCTACGGCTGCTGGCAGCGCTGCTCGAGGACGACGGAAAATGTGTCACGCGTTCGGTGATCATTGGCCGCGTCTGGCCCGACAGCGCGCTCACCACTGCCGAGCGCGAGAACGCGCTCGCGGTGTACGTCTGCACGCTTCGAAAGCGGCTGGCGGCGGTGGGATTGGGATCCGCCCTTCAGACGGTTCGCGGGCTAGGCTACCGGTTCTTTCTATAGGTACTAACGAATATCGGCGAGCTCAGGGCGTCCGGGGACGTCCGATTTGGCGCAGAGCGTCTTTAGCATCGAACGATATTGCACGGCCGTCGCTCGGTCGCCGGCCAATGACGCGGCGCGCATCGCGCCATAGAGCGCTCTGAACCGGTTGGGTTCCTTGCGTAGCGTCGCGCGATATTCAACGAGCGCTTCGCGCGGCCGCTTCATCTCCATGAGCAGATCGCCGAGTAGCTCGCGCGCGGGAGCGAGTGGACCCGGAGTCACCGCGTTCTTCTCGGTCGCATCCTCTCGGCGTCCTGCCTCGCGCATGAGCGCGAGCGCCGTGTCGGGACGATGCTGGGCGAGTGCGAGCCACGCTTGCGCTCCCAGTCGCTGAACCGCCACCTGCTCGGCCCAATACGATTCGCCGCGAGAGCCGAGTCGCTGGTGGATCGCCGTCAGCGTATCGATCGCGGCGCGCGCGGTCGCGGTATCGCTGAGGTGCGACGCGCCTAGCGATCGCGCGAAGTAGGTCATTGCCTCGGTCCACGGAAACGCGCTCGTCTTTGGTTCGAGAGCGACGGCCGCGCGCCAGTCGCGCCGCTCGAGTGCGTACCGCGCCGGAATCGCGGCAATCGCGAAGACGGCGGCGGACGGGGGAGCGGCGCCCGTAATGGCGGTCGGGTCGAATCGCGCGGCGAGCGACGGCAATCTGGCGAGCAACGCCTTGGCCGCCGAATCCTGCGCGAGTTGCAGATACGCGTACATCGAGTAGTCCGACGCGTGCAGCGCCTCGCCGATCGCCGAGTCGCGAAGCGCCACTTCAGCCGAACGTACGTTGGTCTCGATCGAGTTCGTCCACGCGCCGAGACGCGTGAAGGTGTGCGACGGCATGTGCAGCGCGTGCGCCGCCGACGGTGCGATGACGGAGTAGCGGTCCGCCGCTGCGGCGGCCTTCGGCGCGAGTGCGGGGACGTCGTACGTATGAATGATGTAGTGCGCGAGTCCCGGATGATTCGGCTGCGCCGCCCAGAGCGGTTCGAGAATGCTTCCCGCCTTTAACTGATTCGCGTACGTCTTGTCTGTGGGCGGCGCAGACGCTGTGAGCGCGATCGCGTAGAAGATCTTTGCCTCGGTGTCGGCCGGTTGCTTCGCGACGAGGCCCTCCATGGCATGCGCGTATGCGGCGACGCGCGCGCCTTGATCCACGTGCTCGTAGTCCTTGTACAGCTGCCCAACGGCGGCGATGTACAAACGCTCACGCTCGGTGGCGCGAGGGCTGGCGCGGAATCCTGCTTCGGCCGCTTGTCGTCCGGGTGCCAGCTGCGCCGGCGTCCGTGTGCCCGCGGCCATCGGATTCGTCCAACGACTGAGCGCAATGCCCCAGTAAGCCATGGCGCAGGTTGGATCCGCGGTCAACACGTCGTTGAAGGCGCGGATCGAGGCACCGAACTCGAACGAGTGCAACAAGGCGACGGCGCGATCGAACCGCGGGGCCACCGCCGTATCGCACGACGTGGGAAAATGGACCGTGCCGAGCTGTTCGCCGGAGGGATGCGGGCGGTCCTGCGCAAGCGCGCGAGCACTCGCGGCGAAGACAAGCGACAACAGCGAGACGACCGTAGCGCTTCTCATTGGGCCTCCAACTATCAAAATGGAAGTGCTCCAAACGGGTCGCAAACTGCATCGGTTCTCGCGGAAAACGTCAGCGTGGAACCCATACATTCGCACTCCGCAATAAACCTAACATGCTGTCGCCAAACCGGTTGCGCGAATTCATCTGGATCGGTCTGCACATTGCTATATGACGGGCGTCCGCCCCGACGGACCGCAAGGCCCCTACCCCGCAACCCCACCTCGACCCCAGAAAGCATGCTTAAAATGCGCAAAGGCTTCACCCTGATCGAACTTCTGATCGTCGTCGTGATCATCGGCATTTTGGCCGCGATCGCGATCCCGAAGTTCGCGAGCACGAAGGACAAGGCGTACTACACGTCGATGAAGTCGGATCTCCGAAAC
>DASYSU010000119.1:0-12338 GCA_036002925.1 Gemmatimonadaceae bacterium
TACCTTCGCACACTGTCGTCGGCGCTCCGTGGCGGCGGCGACGTGAACGCCGCAAGTCCCGAACGCGACGCGTTTTTCGCTGCGCAAGACGACTGGGCGAATCAAGCTGGAGAGCGAGAGCGCGTCGTCCCCATCGCCGAATTGTTCTACGACGATGGCGGTGCCGGCGTCGTCGACCCATCACAGAATCCACCAACGTCGGCCTCGGAGCGTTTTCGTCTCGAGCTCGTGAGTCTCGGCGAGCATTTGCGGCAGGTTGTCGACGCGGCCCGCGGCGCGAACGACACCGTCTCCGTCAATCGCGCGCGGCGCGATCTGCGCGGCGCCCTCCGCGCGCTCCAAGCCGCGGCCGCCAGCTTCGGCGAACGCGAGATCGCGGAGTTCGTTGCCAGCCACGCAGCCGCCGTCGACGAGCCCGACTTCCGCGGATTGGCGACGCTCGACGATCTCGCATCGCTCCTCGCTGACCCTGGCGTTGGTGGCGAGCGACTGCGAACGCGACTTCGTGAGGTCGCGGGCAATCAGGAATTATCAATTGCGGTCGGCTCTGGGTCGGCCGACGAGTCAGGTGTCGAGTTGACGGGACGACTTACACCGATGCCGAGCGCGCGACCAGTCCCGCCTGTCCCGCTTCCGGCGTTTCCGCCGCCAACCCCGGCTATTGCCGCGACTCCGCCTCGTGCTGTGACTCCGCCTCGTCAAGCGACTCCACCGGCGCCAATCGTGGCGCGCGAAACGCCGGCACGGGCAACGAACGGATCCGCCGGAACCGCGGCGTCACTCATCGACTCGACCATCGCCACGCTCGACCGGCTCAGCTCGAATCCGTTCAGCCAACCGGTGCCGATTCCCGAAGACACCGTCGTGCCGATCGAATCGTTGCTGTATCGAGGACGCGCGGCCCTCGATCGGGCGGTGGAGATTCGTAACGAGATCCGGCGCGCAGGGACGCAAGCCGACCCCGTCGCGCTCGAGGAATTGTTCGATCTGCTCGAGCTGGCGCAAGCCGAGTAACGCGCGATGAAGTTCGGCTGGCGAAGCGCGCTGGGGATCGTCATCAGCGTCGCGGCGTTGTTCTTTGCCTTCCGCAAAGTCGAGTGGGGCGACGCGATCAATCACGCGCGACAGGCCAACTACTGGCTCCTCCTCCTCGCCGCCGCCGCCGCGACGGCAATGTTCCCGTTGCGCGCACGTCGTTGGCGCACGATTCTCGACCCCATCGCTCCGAAGCTTCCATTCGGCCCGTTGTGGCGATCGACGGCGATCGGAATGATGGTGAACAACGTGGTCCCGCTGCGGGCCGGCGAGCTCGCGCGAGCGTACGCCCTGACGCGCGAGCTCCCGCAGATCACATTCTCGACCGCGCTCGCATCGCTCGTCGTCGATCGCGTGTTCGACGCCGTCGTCGTTCTGCTCCTGCTCGCGATCGCCATGGTCGCCCGCGACTTCCCCAGTGGCGCGATGATCTCCGGTCGCCCGATTGGCCAGATCGCGACCGGTTTTGCGCTCCTGCCCCTCGTGCTGCTCGTCGTGCTCTACACGCTGGTGTTCTTTCCCGGAACGCTCATCAGACTCTTTGAATTGTTGGCGCGGCGCGTGTCGCCCACGATCGAGGAGCGCGGCCGAGACATGCTCAAGCGCTTCGCCGAAGGTCTGAGCGTGCTGCGCACACCGGGTCACTTCATCGCCGTGTTTTGGTGGACGCTGTTGCACTGGTTGCTTCAGCCACTCGCCTTCTGGCTGGGATTCAAGGCGCTCGGTATCGATGTGTCGTGGTCGGCCACGTTGTTCGTTCAAGGACTAATCGTGATCGGCGTGTCACTGCCTTCGGCGCCCGGCTTTTTCGGTCTGTTCGAGAGTGCCGCGGTCATCTCGCTCGGACTTTACGGCATCGGCGAGTCCGCGGCGATTGCCTGGGCGCTGGTGTTCCATGTCGTCACGTTCATCCCGATCACGCTCATGGGCGCTTACTATTTTGCCAAGCTGGGACTGACGATGGGCGAAATCGGCAGCGCCGGTCGCGAGGCGGAGTGACGCGCTCCGCCCGCGTCACGGCGCAGGCGAAAGTCAATCTTCTGCTTCGAGTGCTCGCGCGCGAGGCGAGCGGCTATCACTCGATCGAGACTGTCTTTCTTCGTCTCGATCTCGGCGATGAGGTTCGCGTGCGCCTTGCACCGGGTCGCTCGCTCGAGTGTTCCGGCCTGGCGATGCCATCGCGCGGACTTGGGCCGACAGAGAAAAACCTGGCCTATCGCGCGGCACTCGCCTACGCGGATGCAACCGGATGGCCGAGCGGGTTCGCAATCGAGATTGAAAAGCGGGTACCTGTCGGCGGAGGTCTCGGTGGCGGAAGCGCCGACGCCGGCGCCGTCCTGAGAATTCTCGACGCGCTGTCGCCGAATCCGCTCGGTACGAGGCTGGTGGAGCTCGCCGCCGCGCTTGGCGCCGATGTCGCGTTCATGACAATCGAAAGTCCAATGGCTCTCGCATGGGGACGCGGTGAGAGACTCTATCCGCTTCACGCCCTCGACCCGCGGCACGTCGCGCTCGTCGTGCCAGACTTCGCGGTGGCGACGGCCGATGCGTACGCGTGGCTCGCCGCTGACCGAGGTAGCTACGCGTCGATAGGGCAAGTGATCGCGCCCGACTCGCTCGCCACGTGGGAATCGATCGCGCTCATCGCGACGAACGATTTCGAGCGAGTCGTCGCGGCCCGCCATCCGGTCGTCGCCGAGCTGGTCGACGAGCTGGCCTCACGCGACGCGCTCGTCTCGATGTTGAGCGGGTCTGGGTCGGCGGTGTATGGCGTATTCGATGAGCCGCCCGACGCGCCCGCAATCACGCGGAGCACCGGTTTGTCAACCATCGTCAGTCGCACAAGCGACCGAGTTGTAAGAGTGGAGCTCGAACAGTAGCTTTCAGGGCTCGCTGCCCCCTCGTCCAATGGCAGGACATCGGACTTTGGATCCGAGAATGGTGGTTCGAATCCACCGGGGGCAATTGCAGCGTTCGGTCGCCAAGCGGAAGTCGACGGGCGAATTCGTCGACGGTTGGGTCCGATGGCCCCGGTCTTTGCATAACAACGCTCAACCATTTTCAGGCGGTTGAGATGCTGTTGATCATTGTGATTGTGCTGCTGCTGCTGTGGACGCCGGGATATTATGGCTACGGCCGCACTCGATGGGGTTTGGGCAATGGTGGCCATGTCCTCACATTGATTCTCGTCATCGTGCTCCTTTGGGCACTCTTTGGCGGGAGGATGTGACGGGGACGGCCGGCGCGGCGCCCTAACTTTCCGAAGTCTTTCCCCCGCATTACTTTATAAGGCTCCGCAATGGACGGACTAGCAGTACCGAGTCACGGCCTCAAGCTGTTGTCCGGCACCGCCAACCGAGTTCTCGCGGAGGAGATCGCCGGGCATCTCGGCATCGACTTGTGCCGGGTCAATCTCGGTCGGTTCGCCGACGGAGAGATCTCGGTTCGCATCGACGAGAACGTGCGCGGCAACGATGTCTTCATCTTGCAGCCCACGAACCCGCCGGCCGAAAACATCATGGAGCTCCTGCTCCTGATCGACGCGGCTCGGCGTGCCTCGGCGGCGCGAATTACCTGCGTGATGCCGTACTACGGATACGCGCGGCAGGACCGAAAGGACCAGCCGCGCGTGCCGATCGGCGCCAAGCTCATGGCGAACATGATCATGGCGGCCGGAGTGGATCGGGTGCTCGGTGTCGACTTCCACCAGCATCAGCTCCAAGGCTTCTTCGATGTACCCGTGGATCACCTGTACGCGATGCCGGTGTTCACGGCGCACTACCGCAAGATGCAGCTCCACGATCCGGTGGTCGTCGCGCCCGATGTCGGCTCGGCGAAGATGGCCCGCGGATTTGCAAAACGGCTGAACGCGACGCTGGCGATCATCGACAAGCGTCGTCCTCAGCCGAACGTGTCGGAAGTGGTGAACGTGGTCGGTGATGTCGAAGGACACGATTGTATTCTCGTCGACGACATGATCGATACGGCCGGCACGGTGACCGAGGCTTCACGCGCGCTCAAGACACTGGGCGCGCAAGACATTTATATCTGTGCAACGCACGCGCTGCTGTCGGGACCGGCGAAGTCTCGGATCAACGATTCGCCGATCAAGGAGGTCGCGGTAACCGACACCATCGCGATGCACGAGGATCGCCGCCCGCGTCAGTTGGTCGTGTTGTCGGTCGGCGAGCTGTTGTCGAAGGCGATTCGATTCACGCACGCCGAGCAATCGGTGAGTTCCCTGTTCGATTGAAAGTGTGTCGTAGAAGGTGCTGGTTGCTAGTTGCTGGTTGCTGGCAACTGCAAAACGGCGGTAGACGTAACCAGTAACCAGTAACCAGTAACCAGTAACCAGTAACCAGTAACCAGTAACCAGTAACTAGTAACTAGTACCGTTCCACCCTCGCTCGACTCGGACATGGTAGGGAGGACGCAGCCTCCCGAGAGTAAACACGAGTCGTCGCGAGTTGGCTGCGAAGCGTTCATGTTCATACTGGAATCATAGAAATGGCAACAGCAACCCTCAGCGCGACTCCGCGCACCGATCGCGGTACGGGCGTCGCTCGTAAGCTGCGTCAGGCTGGTCAAGTTCCCGCGGTTATTTACGGACATGGTCGCGAGCCTCAGTCGCTCGCGCTCAACACGCGCGAACTGGATCGGCTGCTCTCGACGATTTCTGCCGCCAGCACGGTCATCGAGTTGAGCTTCGACGGGCGGACGGCACGCACGCTGATCCGCGAGATCCAGCGACACCCTGTCAAGCGAAATGTGCTGCACCTCGACTTTCAGGAACTGGTCGCGGGCGAGAAGGTCACCGTGAGCGTACCGCTACGCTTCACCGGCGTCGCTGATGGCGTTCGCAACGGCGGCGGCATCCTCGAGGAGACGATGCACCAACTGCATCTGCGCCTCGACCCCACGTCGATCCCGGATCACATCGACGTCGACGTCACCCCGCTGACGATCGGACACAGCATCCACGTTCGCGAGCTCACGCTGCCGGAAGGCATCACCGTGCTCGATGACATCGACGCGACCGTGTGCGTCTGCACGGCGCCCAAGGCGGTTGTGGAGACGGTCGTCGCCGCCGAGACGGAAGAGGGCGCGGTGCCGGCCGAACCCGAGCTCATTCGCAAGACCAAGCCGGAAGACGAGGAAGAGGCCAAGTAATCTCCCTCGTGCTCCGATTTCTGTTCGGGCGAGGCCGAGCAACACCGGCGGCGCGCGACGACGAGCCAATGAAAGTCATCGTCGGACTCGGCAACCCGGGCAAGGATTACGAGCGAACGCGTCACAACGTCGGCTGGTGGGTCGTCGACCACCTTGCCGACGTTTGGCGTTTCGACGGTTGGAAGAAAGAAAAAGAAGCACGCATCGCGACCGGGATGGTCGGCAACGCGAAGGTCCGTCTCATCAAGCCGCTCACGTATATGAATTTGAGTGGCGCGGTGTTGCGTCCCTATCTCCGACGGCCGTTTTGGGCTCCGGCGACGGACCTCATGATCGTCGTCGACGAAGCCGCGCTGCCGCTCGGACGGTATCGGTTTCGCGCCAAGGGCAGCGCCGGCGGACACAATGGTCTCAAGAGCATTGAGGCCGCGGTCAAATCGCAGGAGTACCCGCGGCTGCGGATCGGCATCGCGCCGGAGGAACCGCGCCAACGCGGCGATCTGAGCGATTTCGTCCTGGACGAATTCGGCAAGCGCGAGGAAGTCGTGATTCGCGACCTGATGCCGACGTTCACGGAAGCGATCGAGCTGTGGATCACAAGCGGAATCACGCCGGTCATGAATCGGTTTACAGGCGACGCGAAGTAGCCGAGCCTTCAACTTCATACTTCTTAGATGCTCAAACTCGGAATCGTCGGCCTGCCGAATGTCGGCAAATCGACGTTGTTCAACGCGCTGACGTCGGCAAACGTGCTGGCGGCCAACTACCCGTTCGCGACGAAGGACCCGAACGTCGGGCGCGTCAACGTGCCCGATGCCCGGCTCGCCGTTCTCGAGCGGATCGTCGAACCGCAGCGCGTTGTTCCCGCAGCCGTGGAGTTCGTCGACATCGCCGGGCTCGTGAAGGGCGCGTCGCAGGGCGAAGGACTCGGCAACCAGTTTCTGGCCAACATTCGCGAGACGGACGCCGTCGTCCACGTCGTGCGCGCGTTCGACGACGACGACGTGCTCCACGTCATGGGCGCCATCGATCCAGTGCGTGACCGCGAGGTCATCGAGTTCGAACTGGCGTTGGCTGATCTCTCGGTCGTCGAGAAACGCCTCGACCGCGTGAAGCGCGCGTCCAAGACCGGCGACAAGGATGCCCTCGCGGAGTTGGGCGCGCTCGAGCGGGCGTATGCGCCGCTGTCCGAAGGCCGAGCGCTCTGGCACGCTGGTCTGTCGGCCGCGGACCGCGCGACGATCGCGCCGCTCTCCCTGCTCACGCTCAAGCCAATTCTCTACGCGGCCAACGTCACCGATGCCGAGCTCGCGGGGCACGAGGGCGAGTATCTCAAACGTCTGCGCGATGCCGTGGCCACGAGCGGGGAGAACGCCGAACTCGTTCCCTTCTCCGCCAAGATCGAATCCGAACTGTCGGAGCTGTCGGAAGAAGATCGCTGCGCGTTTCTCGAGTCATTGGGATTGGAATCGGCCGGCCTCGATCGACTGATTCGCGCGGGATATCATCTGCTTGGATTGCAGACGTATTTCACCGCGGGCGAGCAGGAAGTCCGCGCGTGGACGATTCACTGCGGCGATACCGCGCCCGTCGCCGCTGGCGTGATTCACACCGACTTCGAGCGAGGATTCATCCGCGCCGAGACGGTCGGCTACGACGACTTCGTCGCGAACGGTGGGTGGAAAGGAGCTCGCGAAAAGGGTGTTGTGCGGTCGGAAGGAAAAGAGTATGTCGTGCAGGACGGCGACGTCATGCTGTTCCGCTTCAACGTCTGACGCCGATTCTCCGAGGCGAGAGCCATGTCCCCGCAACTCTACGATCACGCGTACGGACAGTTCACCGAGCCGGCCGAGGCGGCCGTCCGCAGAGAAACGTACGGCGAAGATATCGGGCAAAGCAGTTGGATGACCGCGGCTGAGTGGCTGCACTTCGCCGATCAACTCGGCATTCGCGCGGGTCACAACGTGCTTGAAATCGGCAGCGGCTCCGGCGGTCCGGCGGCGTATCTCGCGGCGTCGAGACAATGCAGTGTCACCGGCGTCGACATCAACGAGCATGGCATTCGCAACGCCCGCGTGCTCGCCCACGCCAAGGGCCTCGATGATCGTCTGCGTTTCGAGGCGATCGACGCGTCGCGACCGCTCCCCTTCCCGCCAGGCAGCTTCGACGCCGTGATCTCGAACGATGCGATGTGCCACATTCGCGATCGGCTCGCGGTCCTGCGTGAATGGCGCCGCGTGGTGCGTCCGGGCGGGCGAATTCTCTTCACCGACGCGATGGTCGTGACCGGACTGCTGAGCAACGAGGAAATCGCGACTAGAAGCTCCATCGGCTTCTATCTGTTCGTTCCACCCGGTGAAAACGAACGCCTCATCGCGCAAGCCGGCTTCGCTCACCTTGCAACGGAAGACGTTACCGAGCCCGCCGCGACTATTGCCTCCAACTGGTTCGCCGCGCGCGAACGCCATCAGGTGGCCCTCGTCGCCCAAGAGGGTGAGTCGAATTTCACGGGGCTCCAGCGGTTTCTCGAAAGCGTCCGGATCGTCTCAATCGAGCGAAGGTTGTCGCGCTACGCGTACCTTGCGCAGGCGCCGGTGTGAATCCTTTCGCAGTCTCAGCCGTATAACAGCGCGGGCGGTATGGCCGCCCAGTTTCGGTTCGTTTCGTTCTCGGAGAGGCGCACGTGTTCGTTCCCAGCCTCGCGGCTGTGTGGCGCGGTACGATGGTCATATTGGGGCTCGCTGCCATGCTGCCGGCGTCCGCCGGCGACGTGCGGTCGCATCCCAAGCCGGTCCGTGATTACGCCGACGCCATCGCGCGCGCCAAGCGACAGATCGCGGCCGACGACAGTGTCGCCGCGCCGGGTGGTTCGACGATCCTGCTCACACATGGTGGCCGCACGCCGCGTGTCGTCGTGCTCCTTCACGGGTTCACGGATTCGCCTCGCCAATTCGCCGCGCTCGCTGACTCGCTCTATGCACAGGGCGACAACGTCCTCGTGCCGCGCTTGCCCCATCACGCCGAGCGCGGGAAGGACGCAAGTGAGCTGGCGCGGCTAACGGCGGCCGAGTTATGTCGTACCGGAGACGCGGCGGTCGACATCGCGGCTGGACTCGGTGATTCTGTGATTGTCGTCGGGTTGAGCGTTGGCGGAACAGTTGCGGCGTGGACGGCCGAACATCGCGCGGAAGTCAGACGCGCCGTCGTGATCGCTCCGCCATTCGAGGTGGCGCACGTGCCGTCGATGCTCGAGCGACCGCTCGTCAATTTCGGCTCGCACGTTCCGAACGTGTCGCATCGCGCGACCGCCGACACGGCGCGCCCCGACCGAGACCCGGGGTTCGCGACGCACGGTCTCGCGCAGGTGTTGCGACTCGGATTGGCCGTGCGCCGCGACGCCGATCGGTTCTCGCCCGCGACGGCTGAAGTGTTGTTTCTCGTGAACGCCAATGATCACACGGTGAAGACGGCGCCGGTCATCGATCTCGCACGAGCGTGGAACCGTCGCGGTACCGCGGTCACGGTGTACGAATTCCCGGACTCGCTCGCGCTTCCGCACAACATCGTCGACCCCATTAACCGGCCGGTGAAGTCCGGAGCCGTCTACCCGGTGCTCGAGGCACTCGCGCACGGCGATCACCCGCCGCAGTGGGTCCACTCGCGATAGCTCGCGCCGACGTACGCTCCACGAAAATGAGCGCCGGAGGACCAGCGACTGGCGACAGGAGCGGGAACAAGTATTGCACTGCGGGCTTGGCTCCCGAGAATTCTGCCCGCCCTTCCGTTTCTGCCTTCCCTTCCGTGGCCAAGCGCCAGTTCACCAGCGAAGATGGCGTCATCTGGGTCGTATGGGACGTCCATCCCGACGACCTTGGTCGGACGTCCTACGACCGCCGATCGACGACACCGACGAGCGGCGTTCCGCGCGTCGATGGAACGTCGCGCAGAATTGAGGGCGTAGTGAATCCGGAGCTTCAGCAGGGTTGGCTGTGCTTTCAATCCGGAATCGAGAAACGGCGCTTCACGCCTATCCCGAAGAACTGGCACGAGTTGCCTGATTCCGTTCTTCGGGTGATGCTCAGCGCCGCAACGCCGGCGCCGCGCGCCGACGGGCGGATACCCCGCCCGTCGGCAATGGACTGACGTCAGCGAATAAAGACGTTGCTGTTCCGGAGAATCGAAGCGATCGTGAAATCGATCGTCTGGCCGGCGGAGACCGCGATGTTGCCGGTCGACGCACGACCGTTTCCGCCAATCGGCGTGGCGACGATTCGGAAATCCTGCACGGCCATCGATGCGTCGAGCACGAAGTTGCGCGAGCTGTTCCCCGTCACCGTTCCGATGCGCGTCGGCAGGCCGTCCGAAACGGCGTAGACGTCCATATCGAGGAAGTTGTCGTTCCTCACGTGCAGACCGATCGCGCTTGCGGGCGCGACCTCGCCCGCCGCCTCATTCGTTCGCGAGCAGGCGCCAATCCCTGAGACCGTCGCCGTGGCCGCCAGCAATCCGATCAGAAAATGTCTTCGCATTAGGCTATCCCCCTCTGAGCCGTTGTCGGCGACGTCCTTTTTGCGTCGCCGGGCTACTCGAATAGGCATAGCAGGTGCCAACTTGAGGTAATTCGTTGCGTCTGTTATGATTAGAGGCTGTTCAGCACGCGACTGCCGTACTCTGCGGAGCGCGTGCACAAAAACTTCCCCTCCCCCCACTCCGGCAACCAGCGGGGGGCGGCCACGACCAAAGGGAGGATTGCCAACGCATGACGCGCCAATATGAGGCGGTCTACGTCTTCGACTCGACACTCGAGGACGCCGCCATCAACGACAAGCTGGGCCGATTTCATGGTCTTCTCGGCAACCCGGGAGATCTGCAGGTGAATCACTGGGGACGGCGCCAGCTGGCTTACCCGATCGGACGCCGCGAGTCCGGCTACTACGCCGTCGCTCGCTTCACCGCCGACGCCACCACCCTTCCAGAGTACGAGCGCGCGATCAAGCTCGACGACGGAATCGTTCGCCACCTAATCACGCTCTACGAGCACGAGCTCGGCGCTCCGCCGATGTCGGAAGAAGAGCTCGCCCTAGCCAACCGCCGTCGCGAGATGGAAGACGACGAGGACGAGGAATGAACATGCGACGGCCACAAAAGACCTGTCCGTTCTGCGAGACGCGCGTGCACTTCATCGACTACAAGGATGATCGCACGCTCGGGCGCTTCATCACGGATCATGGCAAGATTCTCCCGAGCCGTTTGAGCGGCGTGTGCGCGCGACATCAACGTCAGCTGTCGACCGCGATCAAGCGCGCGCGCTATTTGGCGATCATTCCCTATATCCGCGGGATGCAGGCCTAGCTGAATGACCGAGCCGGCGTCCGCCGCACCAACACCAGCACCAACACCAGCACCGATCGAGCGCGGATGGGGGAAGCTCCTCATCGCGGTCGTGGCGTTTCTCATCATCCCGGCGCAACTGGGTGCACTGTTGCCGATCGATCAGGCGATGGTGCTGCTGGTTCCCGCGATCGCGGCGTGCGCGCTGGTTGGATGGTGGGCAGGCGGACGTCCATTCCTCGCGATTGCGTGGGTCGCGATCGCGACGTTGATGACGGTGCAAACCGGCTCGCCGCCAAGCCCATTTTACAATCTGGTCCGCGGCTGGAGTCTGCTGCTCGCCGGTTCGTTCGGTCTCGTGTGCTTGTTCACCACGACACGACCCCTGTTCACACGTGCGCTGCTCGCATTGGGCATCACGCTCGTGCTGGCGACGGTCATGAGTCTCCTGGGCCCGGTGACGCTGTCACAGGCGACGAAGACCGTCGCGGGCGAATTCGCCCGACGCGACGCCGAGGTCATGGCGGCGGTGAACGGTGTGATTCAGTCGCACCCCAAGGAATGGGCGGATCTGTCGGCAAAAATCCCCCGGCTGGCGACACTGCCGGCTGAGGCGGAAAAGGAGTTGACCGCGTTGTCGAAAGCCGGCGTGGTCGTCTTCCCCGCCTTGCTCGCATTGCAATCGCTCGCGGCGTTGGCGCTTGCGTGGGCCGTGTATCATCGTCTTGGCCGCGCGCGACTTGGCGCTCCACTTCGGCCGCTGCGAGAATTTCGGTTCAACGATCAACTCGTCTGGGGCCTGATCGTCGGCCTGACGATCGTACTGCTCCCGACGCTCAGCTCTCTGCGCGGCGTCGGCAAGAATCTTCTCGTCTTTTTCGGCGCGCTGTACGCCGTGCGCGGATTCGGAGTGCTCTCCTGGTTCATGGCGCCGGGGAGTCTCGGAATCACGCTCACGATCGGCTTCATCATGCTCTGCGCTCCCGTGGTCAACGTCTTCGCGATACTCGCGTTCACCATGCTCGGCGTCGCGTCATTGGCGCTCGGGCTCGGCGACACGTGGGCCGACTGGCGGAGCCGGGCGCGCTCAACCCCGTAAGTCTTTTTTCATCGATCGGAGTCACACATGGAAATCATTCTCCGCCAAGGGGTCGAGAACCTCGGCAAGCCAGGCGATGTCGTGAAGGTGAAGGCGGGTTACGCCCGCAATTATCTGCTGCCGCATGGACTCGCCTACGAGGCGACCCCCGGCAACCTGAAGCGAATCCAGCAGGAGCGCGACCGCCTCGACGCCGCGGAGAACGAGCGGCGCACTGCCGCCCAGACCTTGGCCGAGCGACTCGAGCAAGTCTCGCTGACATTCTCGGCGCGGGTGGGCGAAGAGGGAAAGCTGTTCGGTTCCGTGACAACGGCCGACATCGCCCAACAGCTCGAGGCGCAGGGCTTTCACATCGAGAAGCGTCAGATCGATCTCCACGAACCGATCAAGGCGCTCGGCGTCTACCGTGTTCCGGTTCGCCTGCATGCGGACGTCAAACCCGAAGTGCGAGTCTGGGTTATTAAGCAGTAAGCAGAAAGCAAAAAGCCCCGACGCCGTCGGGGCTTTTTTTTCTGGTACTGGTTGCTGGTTGCTGGTGCTGGTTGCTGGCAACGGCGAACGGCGTATTCGTCGTTCAACTAGCAACTAGCAACCAGCAACCAGCAACCAGCACCAGCAACCGTTGTCCGGGTATATCCCCAGACCCGTGCCCCGGAGTTATGCTACTGGGAGCACCGTCAACCACGCGGACCCCTTCACGTTT
>DASYSU010000120.1:0-11630 GCA_036002925.1 Gemmatimonadaceae bacterium
CTTCGCCAGCCGGTGTTTCTCGGACTTCGCGACGACAAGGATCCGCGCGAAGTCGTCCATGAACCCGAATCGCTGTCGAAGCGATCGAACGAGCAGCGGCGCGTGCGCGTGTCGCCGTCGCGCGGCGCCGCGGCATCCGTCAAACCAAAAACCACCCGGCGCTCGCCGTCGGCTCCGCCCTACTCGCGTTCCACGCCTCGCGTGCGTCCACGAGACGCCGACCAGATCGCCGGCCAGATCGAATCGTTCGAGCGCGACGGCGGCAGCGGTGTGCTCGATTTGCCGACCGGTCGCCTCGAGATCTCCAATCTCGACAAGATCTTCTTCCCGAAGACGAAGCACACCAAAGGCGACGTGATGCGATTTTACGCGCGCGTCGCTCCGTATCTGCTACCGGCTATCGCCGACCGACCACTCGTGATGAAACGCTTCCCGAACGGAGTGCGCGGGAAAGCGTTCTACCAACAGCGTGCGCCGGCCGATCGGCCAGCATCGGTGCGTGTGGAACCTGTATCCGATGATGGATTGACGACGCAGGAGAGAATTATCGGCGGCGATCTCGCGACACTACTCTACGTCGCTCAGCTCGGCGCGATCTCGATCGATCCGTGGCATTCACGCGTGCAGTCGGTCAAGTACGCCGACTATTCGATCATCGATCTGGATCCGGGACCGCGCGCCGCGTTCACTCGCGTGATCGAGGTGGCGCGCGCCGTGAAGGAAGTGCTCGACGATCTCCGACTTCATGCGATACCGAAAACCTCCGGCGCGAGCGGCGTGCACATCGTGCTACCACTCGGCCCCGGAGTACCGAACGACGGTGCGCGAATCGTCGCCGAAGTGGTCGCAAGGAAAGTCGCCGAGCGACATCCGAAGATCGCCACGGTTGAGCGGTGGGTCAAAGCGCGTCCGAGCGGTACCGTCTACGTCGACTTTCTCCAAAACATTCGCGGGAAGACCGTGGCCGGCGTCTACTCCGTCCGCGCTCAAGCAACGCCAAGCGTCTCCACACCCCTCGCCTGGGATGAAGTCAACGACGACCTGGATCCATCGACCTTCACGGTCGACACGGTCCTCCCGCGCTTGCGCGATGTCGGCGACCTCTGGGCCAAGGGGATGAAAACGCCCAACGGGCTCGAGGGAATCCTCGGCCGTGGATAATCCTGGAATGGCCCGGCGGCGAGCGGCGAATCGGCTTCGACCATTTCTCGAGTATCTCGAGGAGATCGAGAGCGCTGTGCTTCGTCGCGATTCGCTTCGCGTCACGGCGCTTCTTCGAAAGCGCACCGCGACACACCTGCCCCGCGCCGTACGTGAAGAATTGCTGTTCATTTCGCGGCAGCCTCGCGAGAGCCTGCGCGCACCCGTTCAGTTTCTTCGGTTTCAACATCGCATGACGCAGTTGTCGAAATCGGAGGGACGGCTTCCGACCGCACAACACGAGCTTCACCTCGAGCCGCCGCCATCGGGATCGATTCGCCGTCGTCCGCCGGACGATCGCCGGTCGGCGGCCTGCGACCCCGTCGACGATATCCCCGGAGACGCCGCGTCGTGAACTTGCCCGTGAAGCCGGGCTACGCGCCGATGGAAGCGCGAGCCGAGCCGCTGGTCGACCGAGCGTTCAAACGAGTGGGTAGCGATCGAGCCAAAGCTTGTTGTCGAGACACCGGTGCCCGAGCAACGGCGGTGAGGTCAGCAGCCCTCCGAGCGTTTATGGAGTCTGCGTCGCGTCGACCGAGATCTTGAGGTTTTCGTTCAGCGTCGCGTCTCCGCCGATGATTGAACGCCACGATACCTCAGGCCCATTGCGACGGCCCTTCTCTGTCACTTTGACTCCTTCTGGCGCAATCGTGATGGTGTAGGTCTTCCCATCGAGTTCGAGCTCACGCTTGATCGATTTGTCGAGCTTTGCGGTCATCTCTTCTCCGGGGCGCGGGTTTCGCGGGGACCCGCCGCAGGCGGGCGTGTCAATACTCGGTCACACTCAACGCAGTTCAAAGTAGCACCGAGGAGGCTTTGCCGCTCCTCGCCCTCGTCGAGGCCGACGTTCGGTCGGGACGTCATGGATTCCGGTTGGGCCCGGGTCGCAATTCCATATAGGTCGAGGTCGGCATTTTCGTCGAGAAGCCGAACTTCTCGTACAGTCGCCGTGCGTCGCGGGTGAGAAGGGTCACGCGCCGTAGTCCTTGCAGGTCAGGATGGCTGAGCAGCGCGTCGATCATCCACGACCCGATGCCGCGTCCGCGTGCATTCGCGGCGACGATCACATCAGTGAGGTATGCGTACGTCGCGAGGTCCGTGACCGCGCGTGCGAATGCCCATTGCTCGGCGCCGTGATAGACACCGACGCAAACGGAATTCTCGACAGCCCGCTCGAGAATCCGACGCGTCACGGAAGCGCCCCAGTGCGATGCATGAAGCATCGCGAGAACCGCATCCAGGTCGAGTTTTGCGCGGTCGGTCGACAGGATCAGGTCGTCGCGGGAGACCTCGACAATGCGATCATTCATCTCACCAAGTTACGGCGGCCGCCGAGGGCAAGCTCTTTTCAGCCGGCAGCCGTGCGATTCCCGCTGCGCAACGCGATCTGCCGCTCGGCGCCTGTAACGACTGAATTGGCGATGGAATACAACGCGAGGCCGGCCGACAGGTGCGACAGCACCAGCAAGGTCACGATCCCGCTGACCAACATTGGAATCACCTGAGCTCCGGTCTTCGCGTCGGATGGCGCGACTGACACCCAGGCGATCCCGGCAGCGATCGACGCAGCCAGTGCGGCAAACCAGCGATCGGGTTTCGTGATGTCGGTGACCCAGAGGAATCCGCCGGCCTTGGCGCCGAGGTTACGGATCGACGAGTAGAGCGCAACGACCGCGGGCATCTGGACCAACGAGTCCCTCAGCGTTCGCGCGTCGATCGGCGAGATGCCATGCGCGGCCTGCAACTTCTGGGTTTCCGCAACCAGGCGGGTAGGCTGCGTCGCGTATCGCTTCTTGATTTGGGCCAGTTGCGGTGCGAGGGCGGCCAAGGTCCGCTCTTGCTCGACGCGCCGGCGGGCCGCGCGAAGCGTGACCGGCAGCAACGCCACGCGAAGGGCCGCCGAGCCGAGCAGGATCGCGGTCCCAACGCTTCCGCCGCACCAGTGCGCGAGAACAAAGAGGCTGCCTCGGAATACATCGAGAATGTTCGACCAGAGCATTGGATCGCCACCGGGAAGGTCGTACCACCTACGGGCCGAGCGCAGCCAAAGTTGCGTTAGGGGTGATCGCCGGTTGCGCCGGCGGTTTCCTGATCGCGTTCGAGCACGAATATGTCGGACGATGGCACGAACCCATGGCGCTCGTAGAGCGGTCTGCTTCGATCCGAGGGCCAGAGAAACACCGAATCGACGTGCGCGCGTTCGCATTCGTCCAGCACCGCCTTCAAGAGACGTGAGCCCGCGCCCAAGTTCCGGCGCTCAGGGCGAATGAAAAAGTTCGTGACGTAGCCGTGCGTCTCTCGTTCGACGTTGGGATTCGGGAGCTTCTCGATAAGCTCGAGCCAAATGTTGCCAACGATGCCGCCGTCGTGCTCGAGGACCCACACACGCCATCGCGACTCATCGGCCACGCGTGGACGCATCCAGTCGATGCAGCGCGGAATGAATTCAGCCGCGGTCTCGACGGGATTCTTTCGTCGCGAGCGAAACTCGAAACGCAGGCTTGCGAGAACCGGCACGTCGGCCGGCGTGGCTCGTCGAATCTGGCTGTTCTCCGCGCTATTCATCGTCGGTCGCGGAAAGAACGCACCGCCTTCGCGCGACCGCAGCGCGCTTGTACATTCCATGACCGAGCGCGCCGCGAGCGCTCAATTCGCAACCGCATCAGAGGTTTCAAATGCATTCGTCTCTCCGCGCTGTTCTGTTCTTCAGCTTCGCTGCCTCGGTCGCCGCGGCCCAAACTTCGAGTGCCGCGGGAAGCGTTCCTCCCGCCACATTTCCTGCTGTGGGAGACGCCGCGCCGGATTTTTCGGCTACGGCCACCGATTCGACGGGCAAAGTTATCCCTGTCTCGCTCTCGTCGCTCCGGGGCAAAGTCGTCGTTCTTGCCTTCTATCCGGCAGATCACTCATCGGGGTGCACGGCCGAGCTCAACAAGTTCCGCGACGAATACCAGTCGCTGTTCGGTGACAACGTGGTGGTGCTTCCGACATCGATCGACAGTCTCGGCTCGCACTCGAGTTGGGCGAAGGAGGCTCACTTCCCCTTCGCCTTGATCGCAGATACCAAGAGTGAGCTCGCGACCAAGTACGGATCGCAGGGCGGCACCCGGCCTTACTTCAAGCGCACGGTGTTCGTTGTCGGCAAGGATGGGAAGGTCGCGTACGCCGACACGCGGTTCAACGCGCTCGCCCAAGACGGCTACGACAAGCTCGCCGCCGAGATCAAAAGGGCAAAAGGCGCGTGATGCTCAACTTCGCCACGTTCGCGCGCGTCGGCATCTTCGCCGGCGCGCTTGTGCACGCGGGCGCGATTGCGGGTGCTCAACGCGGCGCGACGGTCGACACGAACACCGCCGTTCCGATCTCGCCGCCGACGACGCCGCTCCCCTCAGAAGACGCAAGCCGAAACGTCACGAAGTTCTCCTTCATCGCGTACGGCGATACGCGCGGCGCGTTCGACGGAAGCCTCCTGCAGTATGACCATTCGCTCGTTGTCGCCTCGATGCTGCGCGCCATTCAGAGTCGCGCCGCGACGGATGATCCCATCAAGTTCGTCGTGCAGAGCGGTGACGCGGTTGTGGACGGACGATCGGCGAATCAACTGAACGTGAGCTACGTGCCCGTCATCAACCGCCTGACGACGGAGGCCGGCGTGCCGTACTACCTGGCCGTCGGCAATCACGACGTGCGCAACGGCACCTCGCTCGCCGACACTGATCGCATCAAGGGCCTGAAGAATTACTTCGCCGCAAACTCGAAGCTGATTCCCCGCGAAGGATCTCCGCGCCGCCTCAATGGATATCCCACGTTCGCGGTCGTTTATGGCAACACGTTCGTGCTGCTCTTCGATTCAATTATCGCCGACGATTCCGTGCAATATGAATGGATCCGCCAGCAGCTCGAGGGGCTCGATCGCCGGCGATATGTGAACGTGATCGCGGTGTGTCACCACGCCGCGTTCTCCTCCGGCCCCCACGGTGGATCGACTGTCGAGATTCAAGCCGCCGCGCTGCGCCGTCGGTACATGCCGCTCTTTCGCCAACACCATGTCAAGCTGATGTTGGCAGGACACGAGCACTTGTTCGAGCATTGGGTCGAACGGTACGCTGACGCGAGCGGAGAGCACCGCATCGACGAAGTCGTAAGCGGCGGTGGCGGGGCTCCGTTGTACGGCTACTCGGGTGAGCCGGATCTGCGCCAATACATCCAGCAGAACGCCCCCGCGAAAGTCCGCATGCAACACTTAGTACATCCGGCCGTCGACCCTGGCGCGAATCCGCATCACTACATCGTCGTTCACGTCGACGGGCCCAAGCTGACGATCGAGGTCGTCGGCGTTGGCTTCGGCGTAGGATTCGATCCGTACCGCAGCAGCACCCTCTCGATTCCTCCCTGAGCTGCAACTGCGCCGCCCCGCAATCATGTCCCAGCGCGGTCGCGTCGCGCCGCGACGCGTTTGCCGCGAATCGTTGTGCCGCTCAGGGCGCGAATGATGTCGTCGGCCGAATCGTCGGGAACTTCCACAAGCGAGAATCGATCGGTGATCTCGATGGCGCCGATGTCGCGAGAGTCGATCCCGGCCTCGTTGGCGATTGCGCCCACGAGATCGGCTGGACGAACGCCGGCGTTTCGGCCGAGCGCGACGTAGAGACGCGTCACGTCGCTGCCGTCGCGACGGCGGGCGCTCGTTCGGTCACGCCGTGGATGTTCGCCGCTCGCGGTGCGTTGATCGCGCGCTTTGGAACGACCCTCCTTGCGTGATCGATCGGTCCGGCCGGGTCGCTCGTCGCGACGCGGCGGCGCGGCGTTCGGAATCTCCTCCTCCGCGCGCTCAGTTCCCTCCCCCGCCTCGTCGGCCAACTTTACGGCCGCCGCGGCGACGTCAAGCACATCGTACTGATCAGCGAGCGCTTCGACGACGCTTCGATACGCATCGAGTTTCCCCGAGACGAGCAGTTCCTCGAGCGACGACCGTGTGAGCTCGAGCCGCCGCGTTCGAAGGTCATGTACCGTCGGCACCGACTCGACGGAAATCTTTCGCTTCGTCGCTTGCTCGATGTTTCTTAACAAGCGATGCTCGCGCGCTTCGGCAAGGGTGATCGCGATGCCCTCGCGTCCGGCGCGTCCCGTTCTTCCGATCCGATGAATGTACGCGTCGGGCGACTGCGGAACGTCGAAGTTCACGACGTGCGACACGTGCTCGATGTCGAGACCACGTGCCGCGACGTCGGTGGCGACGAGTAGGTCCGACGCGCCATCGCGGAAGCGGCGCATGACGCGATCGCGCTGCTCCTGCGACAGCCCTCCGTGCAAAGCCTCGGCGCGATAGCCACGGCCGCCCAGTGTTTCGGTCAGCTCGTCGACTTCGGTGCGCGTTCGGCAGAAGACGATGATCGACGTCGGCGCTTCCATGTCGAGCACGCGCGCGAGCGCGGCGACTTTGTGTCGGCGTTGCACGATGTAGGCGACCTCGCGAACACGCGGCGTCTCGCCGTGGGCCAAATGCTCGCGCGCAATCGTGATGCGCACGGGCTCGCGCAAATGCCGGCTGGCGATCGCACGGATCGCGTGCGCCATGGTCGCCGAGAAAAGCGCGGTCTGCCTGTCGCTCGGCACGGCGGCGAGAATCGCCTCGAGGTCGTCGGCGAAACCCATGTCGAGCATCTCGTCCGCTTCGTCGAGAACGAGCACTTGGACCGCGTCGAGCGCGAGCGTCCCACGACGGATGTGATCCAGCGCACGACCTGGTGTCGCCACGACGACATCGACGCCGCGCTTGAGGGCACGCAACTGTTGCGACATCGCCTGTCCACCGTAGATCGGCAGAACCCGCACGCCGAGTGGTCGCCCGTACTTATGGACGGCCTCGGCGACTTGCATCGCGAGCTCGCGCGTCGGAACGAGAATGAGAGCGCGTATCGCCTGTCCGCCGTCGTTCGACGATCCGATGCGCTGGAGCAGCGGCAGGGCGAACGCAGCGGTCTTCCCCGTTCCGGTCGCGGCTTGCCCGAGCACGTCGCGTCCAGCGAGGAGCGGCGGAATCGCTTCGCGTTGGATATCCGTGGGCTCTTCGTAGCCGAGTGCGGTCAGCGCGCCTGCGAGCGCGGGCGAGAGACCGAGCTTGAGGAACGCGCCGTCGTCAAACGAGCTCGGCGGCGTCGATGTCAATTCAGATGTCATTTCTCACTTCACGGTCGAAAAAAGGGCGCGGCGAATCGGCGCGCGACACGAAGCGTAAGCTAAGGCCTCGGGTGGTTGCGGCGCTCGAGATAACTCGTCTCACTAACCACAGGGTCCGTCAGGAGATGGATTGTGTTGCTCACGCCGTCAAAAGGGTCGCCGATCTGCATGCACGAGCACCGTCCCGGTACGACGGTGTGCTTGCATTGCCGTCATGCCGCACGCGCCGTTGCCCGCGAGAAACGGAAGCGCATCATGCTGCGTGCGGGCGCGGTAGCCGTCGTCGCAATCACAGTCGGCGCGGTTGGTGTCTTGAGCGCTGCGGCGATTCGCGCCCGCACGTCACTGCGCAAACCGGAAAGTCGAGTCGCGAGGGCGGCACCGACCGTGCCTGACACGGAGACCCGGAGCACTACGACTCCGACTGCGACCATCGCGACGAAGCCCGTGCAGACTGCCCCGTCGACTGCAGTCCTTCAGCGCACGGACAGCGTCGCGCATTCGAAGCCGCCGTTTTCGCCTGTTGTACTGCAGGGCCAATCGACTCTACGCGACGGACTCACGGCGGTGCGCGCCGACAGTCTTGTGACCGTCTCCTTCGATATGCCGATGGTCCGCACGCGCATCGCGGCGAAGTTCGAGCGCTTGGTTCGCACGACGTTACCCGCGGTGTACGGCCGCTCGATCGACAGCGTGCTGTCGAGGATTCCGGAAGGCGGAATCGCGGCCCAGGGAGACCTTGTGTCGGAGTTGCCGACGCGGGGCGTGCGAATTCCGGTGAACGCTGAGTGGACGATCGCGCTCTACCCGGAGACGCGTCCAGGGCTAGACGGACCGCTTGTGGTCCGCTATCGCGTATCGGTCGTCGGCAAGACGGATTGATCTCGTTGCTCTCGAGCTGAGGCAATCGACGAGCTGCTGGTGTTGTTTCCGCGCCAATCCGTTGCATTCGGACCGATCCAGGGCTGACTGTTGTCTCTACTAAGCCAATAGTTGACAGCCGCGATTGTCCGTTGTATTACTACTAGCAACTTAGTAGAGCGGACATCATGGACGACTTCGTACTCGGCGATCGCGAGCTCGATATCATGGGCGTGCTGTGGGATTTGGGATCCGGCACGGTCGCTGAAGTGCGCCGGAAACTCCCGGCCGACCTCGCGTACACCACCGTGTTGACGATCCTTCGCAATCTCGAAGCGAAAGAGCTCGTATCACACACAGCTGAAGGCAAAGCGCACCGCTACTTCCCGCGCGTGGCGCGGACGACGGCGAGACGAAGCGCACTCACGCGCATGCTCGACAAGCTGTTCCACGGCTCGCCGGAGCAACTCGTCGCCCAACTCGTCGAGGACGAACAGTTTTCGGCGGCCGATCTGAAGCGACTTCGCGCGATGCTATCGACGCCGAGCAAGAAGGGCGGAGGGCCGAAACGATGATCGCTTCATGGATGCTCTACGCCGCATTAGTCGGCGCGCTCATGACGGTGGTAGCGGTCGCGCTCGATCGCGTTGCGGTCGCGCGACAGCGACCGACGCGAATGATCTGGTTCGCCGCGTTGCTGCTGTCGGTCGCGTGGCCGGTTGGACGCGCCGCGGCTCGGCTCGCGCCCGAACGCACGCACGGCGTACGTCTCATTCCCTTCTCCATCACAGTGCAGTCGCCGGCGATCACGAGCCGCGCGAGTGGACTCAGTCGCGATGCCATCGATCGCGGGCTCGTCGTGTTGTGGTTTGGGTTGAGCGCGTTCCTGTTCATGCGTCTCACACGAGGTGTGATCACGTTGCGACGGACGAGCAGCACGTGGAAACCCACCGAAATCGATGGCAGGCCCGTGCGGCTGTCGTCGAATGTGGGTCCCGCGGTGATCGGCCTACGATCGATGGATGTCGTCTTGCCCGAGTGGATTCTCTCCCTCGACGAATCGTTGCGCGCGATCGTGCTGCGTCACGAGGAAGAACACCGAAGCGCTCGCGATCCGTATTTACTGTTCGGGGCGGCGCTCGCGGTCGCGCTCATGCCGTGGAATCTCGCGCTGTGGTTTCAGGCGAAGCGCCTCCGCTTGGCGATCGAGCTCGACTGCGATGCGCGAGTGTTGCGCGCGCATCCGTCGACGGAGCGGTACGGACTGTTGATGCTCACGATCGCTCAGCGCCGTTCGGTGGCGCCGACACTCTTTGCTCCGATGCTGACGGAGCCCACGACACAACTCGAACGGAGGATCATCGCCATGCGGACAACCACGGGTCGCCTGGCTCGGGGCACGGTGTATGGTGGGAGCGTCATCGCCCTGGGCGTGCTGGCGTTTGCCTGCTCGCTGCAATCGGACAATGCAACAGGTCCGAAACCGTCCGGGCGTCCGCAGCGGGTCACGGACAATCAAAACTTCTTCGAGTTCCAGGTTGAGAAGACGGCGAAGCTGGTCGATGGGAATCCGTCGCCGCGGTATCCCGATCTGTTGCGCTCCGCCAAGATCAGCGGAGGCGTCGTCGCGCAATTCGTCGTCGACACGACGGGCGTTCCGGATATGCGCACCTTCAAGGTGCTCAAGAGCAGCCACGAGTTGTTCATGGCATCGGTCCGAGAGACGGTGCCGTCACTCAGGTTTTCGCCCGCAGAAGTAGGCGGGCGCAAAGTCAAGCAGCTCGTTGAGATGCCGTTCGAGTTCAGTCTGTCACGGGAGGCGGAGCAGCCGGGAGTAACCTTCAGCGCGCGACAGGTATCGCCACCGAACGTCTCTCCCGGCGGCCTTCGCAAGCCCGACACAAAGCTCCCACCCGGCGTGTACTTCGAGTACCAGGTTCAGAAAGCCGTATCGCCGGCCGCCGGAAATCGTGCTCCTCGGTATCCAGACTTGCTGCGGAGCGCCAAGATTGAAGGACAAGTGCTCGCCCAATTCATCGTCGATGAGAACGGCATCGCGGATTCGACGAGCATCACGGTGCTCCGGTCGACTCATGACTTGTTCACCAATGCGGTGCTCAGCACGATTGGATCATTTCGGTTCAATCCCGCAGAGCTGGGTGGCCGGCGAGTGAAGCAATTGGTTCAGATGCCGTTCCAGTTCAGCCTCTCCAAGTAGGGATCGAAGCGCGGGAGCGAATCATCGCGATGCGAGCGTGTCGACCAGTCGCATCGCGTCATCGTCGACGACGAGCATCGCACGTTGCGCCGAACGGATGAAGCCTTCGTCGCGCGCGTGGTCGAGGAAATCAATGAGCGGACTGTAATAGCCGTCAACGTTCAAGATGGCGTACGGCTTGGCATGCAGGCCGAGCATGCCCCATGTCCACACTTCGAACAGCTCTTCGAGCGTGCCGAGTCCGCCGGGGAGCGCGACGAACGCGTCGGACAGCTCGGCCATCATCGCTTTCCGCTCGTGCATCGTGTCGACGACGTGCAGCTTGGTGAGACCCGAGTGTGCGATCTCGCGGTCGACGAGCGCGCGCGGGATGACGCCGACGACTTCTCCGCCGGCGCGGAGCGCCGCGTCGGCGATCGCGCCCATCAGACCAACGCTCGCGCCGCCGTACACGAGGCGAATCCCTCGACGCGCCGCGTGATCGGCGAATGCGCGCGCCGCGACCTCGTAGGTTCCCGTGACCCCGCTCGACGAACCGCAGAAGACGCAGATGGATCGAATCATGTCGGACAAGCCTAGACGGCGCCGGTCTGAGGGACCAGTGGCATCGGCGGATCGAGTGACGCGGTAGATTCTCTAATTCTTGACGTCCGCCTCTCGCGCATTCCAATCATGGTTGCCGCAAGTTCTGGTCGACGATTGATCGCTGTCACGCATGTGCCCTCCCCGCATCTCCAACAGGGCGAACGAACCTATGTCGGCCTGACGACCGTCGACTACGCGCTTGCGCTCCGCCAGCACGCCGCCTATTGCGATGCGCTTCGAGCATGCGGAGCCGACGTGATCACGCTCGACGTCAATCGAGCGTTGCCGGACTGCGTGTTTGTGGAGGACACGGCAATCGTGCTCGATGAGCTCGCGGTGATGATGTCGATGGGCGCCGAGTCGCGGCGAGACGAGCCGGCTGGCATCGAACCGACCCTTCGGCGTTTTCGCACGATCGAGCGCGTGGAGTTGCCGGCCACAATCGACGGCGGTGACGTCGCGCGATTGGGCCGCACGCTCTACGTGGGCGAGTCGCCGCGAACGAACGCAGCCGGCATCGTCGCGCTTCATGACGTTGTGAAACGTTACGGGTACACGGTGATCGGCGTGCCAGTGTTGGGCTGTC
>DASYSU010000121.1:0-28671 GCA_036002925.1 Gemmatimonadaceae bacterium
GCTGGAAGCAGGCGCGCAGCGGCCCATCTCTGGCGCTCAGATCAGCGTGCAAGGCCAAGTCGGCAAAGGCGCCGTGACGGACGCCAGCGGCCACTTCCGCATCACTGGGGTCGTCGGCACCAGCGTGACTCTCAACGCGCGTATGCTCGGCTACCGCGCCACGACGCAGACGGTCCAAGTCGGCGCCACGAACGTCAGCATCATGCTGTCGTCGCGCGCTGTCGAGCTGAACGAGGTGGTCGTCACCGGCACCGCCGGCGGCGAGCAGAAGCGCGCCTTGGGTACGTCAGTCGCGCAAGTGAACGTGGCTGATGTCACGGCAAAAGAGGCGATCCCGTCCATCGATGCGCTCCTCAACGGCCGAGCAGCCGGCGTTCAGGTGCTGCCAGGCACCGGCATGGTCGGCTCGGGCGCCCGGGTTCGCATTCGCGGCATCGGCAGCTTCTCGCTCAGCGCGGACCCGCTCATCTACGTCGACGGTGTCCGCGTCGACAACCAGACGAGCACCGGCATCAGCATCCAGGCCTTCAGCTCGGGCGTCATCTCTCGCCTCAACGACTTCGACCCGGATCAAATCGAGAGCATCGAGGTCTTGAAGGGTCCGGCGGCCGCGACGTTGTACGGCACCGAAGCAGCGCGCGGCGTCATCAACATCATCACGAAGAAGGGTGCCGTTGGTCAAACGAGCTATCAGTTCACCGCTCGCGCTGGGAACAACGTGTTCCAGAATGCCGCGGGGCGCATCGCCACCAATTGGTGCCACATCCAAGGCCCGACGTCCTGCCTGCCGAACGGCACCGGCCCGCTGCTCGGCCTCAATACCATTCGGCGCCAGGATTCGCTCGGCGCGCCCGTCTTCCGCACCGGGCACATTACCGACTACGACGGCAACGTGAGCGGCGGCAGCGGGGCGTTGCGCTTTTTCGCCGCGGGGACGTTCAACAACGACCAGGGCGTCGACCCAACCAACGAGCAGCGGAAAATCAACGTTCGGACCAACCTCAATATTACGCCGAGCGAGAAAGTCGATATTCAGACGAACTTGGGCTACGTCACCGGACGCACGACCCTCAGCTGCGAAGCCGGCTGCGGCGGTTTGATGTGGGATTCGGAATACTCCAATCCGGCGAACTTGCCGCAGTTCTGCAGTCCCGGAGATATCCCGTGCACGTGGGTCCAGGGATTCAACGGTACGCCGCCGGCGGCCGACGCCGCGCAGCAGGACTGGCAGAGCCTCAACCGCATCACGGCGAGCGCCACAATCAACTACAACCCATTCCCGTGGTTCTCGAACAGGCTGGCGATCGGCACCGACGTGACGCAGGAGGGCAACGTCGAGTACGTGCCGTATCTCACCAACGACACGATCGCCTCTTTCTGGGGCGCGTCGGCCAAGGGGTACCGCTACCAACAGCAACACCAAGCCACATACAACACATACGACTACAACGGTTCGGTGCATTTCAACCTGCCGCGGTCGTGGACGTCCAAGACGACGGGTGGCGCGCAGTACTACACGCACCAAGACACCTACATCAGTGGCGAGGGCGATTTCTTCCCCGCGCCGGGTCTCCAGACCATCGGCTCCGCCGGAACGATTCAACCATCATTCGACAACTGGACCCAGAACAACACATTCGGGTTCTTCGGACAGCAGGAGTTCTCGTTCAGTGATCGCCTGTTCTTTACGGGAGCGGTGCGCGTCGACAACAACAGCGCGTTCGGGAGTGAGGTGCACTGGGTGACCTATCCCAAGCTGAGCGCCTCGTACGTCCTCAGCGACGAGCCGGCGATTCAGCGGAAGCTTCCGTCATGGCTCAACAGCCTGCGCCTCCGCGCGGCGTTCGGTGGTTCCGGTCAGCAGCCCGCCTTGAACACCGCTCTCCGGACACTCGCCCCGGCCGTTGGCCCGAACAACATCGGCATTCTCACGCCGAACTTCATCGGGAATCCGGATCTCAAGCCAGAGCGCGTACTGGGCAGCGAGCTGGGGTTCGAGACCGAGCTGTTGAATAATCGATTCGGCATCGACTTCACGTACTTCCACGACCTTTCGAAGGACGCCATTCTCTCGCGGCCGGTCGCGCCGGGAACCGGATTCGGTGCGCAGAGTGAGTATTTCAATGCCGGTGAGATCACCAAACACGGCATCGAGGCGTTGTTCAAGGCGCAGATCGTCAACCGCAAAGCCTACGGTTGGGACATGACCCTCAACCTGGCGACTCAATCGGCAAAAATCGGTCGCCTGAACGGGACCGATACGCTCATCGATCTCGGTTTTTATCAACACCGTGTCGGATACTCGCCCTTCGACTGGTTCACACAGCGGGTGGTGCGCGTCGATTCCGCGGCATATGACGCGACGACCAACAAGGTGACGATCGCCAAGTCGAACGTGTATTGCGACAACGGCAAAGGTGGCGCGACGCCGTGCTACAACGCGGGCGGGAGCGTGATCGCGCCCAAGGTGTTCATCGGCCACTCGACGCCCACGTTCGAGGGCTCGTGGTCGAGCACACTGCGCTTTTTCACCAACTTCCGGCTGTTCACGATGCTCGACGCCGAATCGGGCTACCGTCGCCTGGATAACAACATTCGGATTCGCTGCCAGCTCTTTCACACCTGCTTGGAGTACGTCCAGCCGCAGAACACCGACCCGAAGCTGCTCGCCCAGTATTTCAGCGGTGGTCCACTGCGCGACTTCACGATCAACAACGCGCGGTACGTGAAATTCCGTGAGCTCTCGTTGGCATACGACGCTCCCTCGCAGGTCGCGTCGCGCGTTGGGGCGCGCGGCCTCACGGTCACCGCGTCTGCGCGCAACCTCCGCACCTGGACGCCGTACACGGGCATCGATCCTGAGAGCCAGTTCGTCGCGGGCGCTCCCGCGGCCACGGATCAAGCCGAGTTGCCACAGCTCCTCACGTACGTGTTGACCTTCCACCTGAGCTTCTGAACACCATGAGACTCATACACGATATCGAACCATCGGGGCGTCGCCTGGGGCGGAGGACCGCTTTCTCGCTCGCGGGCCTGGTGGTCGCGGCCGGATTACTGGCTGCCTGCGACACCAACCGTCTGCTCGACGTCACCACGCCCAACGCGGTGCCGGTCAGCACTCTGGACGAGCCATCGAACGCCGCGCTCATGATCAACAGCATGGTCGGGGACTACCAATGCGCCTTGGGGTCCGCCGTCGTCGTCGAAGCGCTCATCGCGGGCGAGATGAACGACGCACAGCTGGGCGCCGCACAGTGGGACTATGCTCGGCGCACCGCCAACGCGCTGACCAACGGCATCTACGGTACCGCAGGCTGCGCGGCCACGCAGGCACCGGGCATCTATCTGCCGTTGTCGACTGCGCGCTTCGACGCGGACCATGCGATCACCAACCTTACCACGTGGACAGACGCGCAAGTCCCAGGACGCGTGGGATTGCTGGCCGTGGCCGACTTATATGCCGGCTTCAGCTACGCGTTCTTGGGGATGTCGATGTGTCAAGCGGCATTCGACAATGGACCGGCAGTGAACCAAAAGGGGATGTTCGCTCTTGCCGAGAAACGGTTCACGGACGCCATCGCTAACGCTCAAGCGGCCGGCGCCGATAGCATCCGCTTTGCTGCCTACGTGGGCCGCGCACGCGTGCGCCTGTATCAGGGCAATACGGCTGGAGCGCTTGCCGACGCGCAGTTGGTTCCGAAGGGGTTCGTGTTCAACTCGAGTAACTCCGCCACCGCTCTCCGTCTCTACAATCGCGTGTTCGCCGTGACCAAGCAGTTTGGCTTCTACTCCATCCCGTCGTGGTCGCAAAACCTGACCACGGAGAATGGCGAGATCGATCCCCGGTCGGCCACGCAGCTCGCGGGCACGCGGTCGGCGAACAACAACCAAACGATCGTCTTCGTGCCGAACAAGTACGTCGGCGGCGACGCGGTGCCCATGCCGATAGCGCGATACGAAGAGGCGCAGTTGATCATCGCCGAGGTGCAGGGCGGCGCACAGGCCGTGTCGATCATCAACGCCATGCGGGCTACCGTCGGCCTCAAGCCGTACACCGGCGCCACCGACGCCGCTTCCATCAAGAACCTCGTCATCAGCGAGCGGCAGCGCGTACTCTTCATCGAAGGATTCCGGAACTACGACATCGAGCGCTTTCAGATTCCCTTCAATCCTCCCGTGGGTGCCAGCTTCCCCGTGGGCGGCGGCACGTATGGCAATACCACCTGTCTGCCGTTGCCAGATATCGAAAAGAACAACAACCCGAGCCTCGGGCCGAGCTTCGTTCCAAGCACCACGGGCGCCTGATTCACCCCAGAGGCCTGTTGAACGCGGGGACCGGCATTCGCCGGTCCCCGCGCCGCTACCGCTAGTCGTAAACCACAGGAGCTGCGATGAGAGCAACGGGGCGTACGCTCGTCCTGCCCGTGATTCTCGGTGCCTGCGCGGTGCTGCGCGCGTCGAACGCACCGTCTCCGACATCCGGCGCGCGAGGCGCCAAGGCTGTCCTCGCCCGCACCATCGACTCGATGGTGAATGAGCGCGAGTTCCGGAGCGCGAACTGGGGCATCCTGATCGTCGATCCGCTCGCCAACGACACGTTATACGCGCACAACGCGACCAAGTTGTTCATTCCGGCGTCGAACCAAAAGCTGGTCACCACATCCGTGATGCTCGAGCAGCTCGGGCCTGACTTTCGATATCGAACGGTCATCGGCAAACGTGGCTCGATCTCGGCCGACGGCGTGTTGAACGGCGACCTCACCGTCATCGGCCGCGGCGATCCCACGGCGAGCAATCACATGAAGGGCGACGCGATGGCGCCGCTACACGACCTTGCCGACTCGGTGCGCCAGCACGGAATTCGGCGGATCACTGGTGGTGTCGTTGCGGTAGGCGACGCGTTCCCCGGACCGGTTGCCGGCGCGGGCTGGCCGTGGAACAGCCTCGACGGAGCTTCGTTCGCCGGCGTCGATGAGTTGTTGTTCAACGAAGGATTGGCCGTCTTGCACATCCAATCGGGCGCGCGCGTTGGTGATCCCGTGATCGTCGAGACGAGACCGGCACGCACCTATCCCACCGTGCGTGTACTGGCGACGACGGTGCCGCGCGACAGCGCCGCCGTCGCGCGTGGACAAGGAAGCGGTCGAGGCGGCGGACGCAGAGCGGTCTCGGGTCCTCGTGTGTCCGCATACCACGACACGCTCACCTCGACCGTGATCGTGCGCGGTCAGATCGAGCTCGGCGACAGCGCGAACATCACCCTGGCGCAACACGATCCTGATGCGGCGTACGTCGCGGCGCTCGCCGAGGCGCTGCGCGATCGCGGCATTACGGTGGAGAAACAATCTGCCGTGATCGCTGACGCCGGCGCGGTGCAGCAGAGCGCCGAACACGCCGACTCACTGTTCACGGTGATGTCAGTCCCCCTCCGTGAAATCCTGCCGATGATTCTCAAGCCGTCGCAGAATCAAATCGCTGAAGCGCTGCTGCGGACGATCGGACTAGAACAGACGGGAGTCGGTACCGCCGACAGCGCGCGTCAGGTGGTCGCGCGGCAATTCACGGAATGGAAGATTCCGTCTGATGGATACGTCGTTCGCGACGGCAGCGGCCTGTCACGCGAAGACCTCATCTCGCCTGAAACCATCGTCAGCATTCTCGACGTCATGCGGCGCTCGCCGAACTTCGACCTTTTCTTCGAATCGCTGCCGATCGCCGGTGTCGACGGCACGATTCGCACGCGCATGCAAAACACGCGAGCGCAGGGGAATCTGCATGCCAAGACCGGAACGCTTGGGATGGTGCGCTCGCTGTCAGGCTACGTGCGCACTGCCGACGGCCGCGTGCTCGAGTTCAGCATCTTGTGCAACAACTGGACGACGCCGCAAGCCTCGGTGGACCGTGTCGCGGACGCGATCGGCGTGGCACTCGCCGAGCTCCGATTGAAGTAGGCGCGGCGCGAGGGTGGCCGCGGAATCCGCGGAATCGACGGAACGCCGCGGAGTGGCTCCGCGCGCCGCGATTGTTCGACGCGCAACGAGCCCGGACGACCCCTTTTTTAGGGACAGCCGCTCGGAATGCTCCTCGACGCCTCCCGAGCGGCTGTCCCCCAAGAAATCTCGGCTCGTTGCGCATGCTGCTCTCGCGGCCTACTAGACCATTCCGTGCAGTTTCCGTCGATTCCGCGGATTCCGCGGCCGGCTGTTCCGGCCCGCCGCAAACTCTCACCGCGCCAACTGCTCGAACGTGAGATTCCCGATCGGATAGCTCCGCCAATCCTTGTAGTCGAAGTGCCACCACTCGGCCTCGTAGACGTTGAACCCCTGCGCTTCCATCGCGTGCCGCAGAAGATCGCGATGCCAGCGCTGCGGCGTCGCACCGCCGGGGTAGAGCGGATACGATCGGTCCGTCATCTCGTCGTAGCCACCGGTCATTCGAATCGGCGCGCCGGTTTTGAGATCGTACAGCGTGAGATCGACCGCGCAGCCGCGATTGTGTCGCGATCCCTGCGACGGATCGGCGACGAACACGTGCTTGTCCGGCGGCGTGCCGTCCCAGAACATCTTCGTCACATACCACGGACGGTACGCATCGTGGATGAGAAGGCCGTAGCCGAGCTTGCGCAGCTCGGCCGACGCGCGCGCCACCGCCTCGGCCGCCGGCCGTTGCATGAACGCGTGCGACGACGTGTAGAACGGTGTTCCCATGAAATTGTTCGACGTCGCATAGCGGATGTCGTACTTGATCGTCGAGTCGAGACCGCGCAACTCGACGAGATCTGGTTTCTTGAGTGTGCTCGATTCCTTCGGCGGACTCGCCGCGAGCGCTTCCTTGCGTAGCTCGCTCGGCGGACGAACGGGCGTGATGCGGAAGTTGACCCGATCGTTGTCGGCTGGCAGCGGACGCCGCTTGAACAACACGGTGGCGACGGTTGCCGACGTCGCCTTCCCGTCAGCGCCGCGGTGGAAGACGATCTCCTGTCCGTCGTATAATCCGGACTTTGGAAAACGATAGACATCGCGCGATGCGCGCTCGAGCGGATACTCGAAGAACCACTCGATGAGCGCGTTGAGTTGACCGTCCTTCTCGCGAATGTAGAGGACGTCGTGGTCCCATCCGTACTCGCCGATCAGCGACGCGAACTCCGGGTTCGCCGCCGGCGGCTCCGGCTCGGCGATGGGAACGACGTCGGCGCGTGGCGTCGGTTCTCGGCGCAGCGTGTCTCTGCCGACGACGATGCGGCCATCGGGTAGAATGCCGATTCGTCTACCGTACGAGAGTCGGTCGTCGACAATCAACTCCTGTGCCGAACCGTTTGCCGGCGCGCGCAACTCTGCGCGCGAGCCACCACGCACAGGCGTGGCAAAGAGGCGGCCCTCGTATTCGTCGAGGTCGATCGCGGTGTTGGCGTTCGCGTAGCGACCCATCAACGTCAACGCACGACCGGGCGCTAACGCAGTTGTCGTGTCGATTGTCGCGACGAGCTTCCCTTGGCGAGCGTTCAATAACATTTCGACCGCCGCCTGCGCGATGTGATCGGTGACCGCGTTGACGCCGTCGAGCGTCGCCGTCACGACGACGCCGAGCGAGTCGTCGGGGAGCGCGAGTACCTCCGTCGCGAATCCATAGATCGCGCCGCCATGGCCAATCGTGCGATGACCATCGAGGCGACCGATGTTGAAGCCGATGCCGAACCCGTTCATCGCTCCCGGCGCGGCGAACTGGGGCGTCCACATCGAATCGAGCGTCGCCGGCGACAGGACGCGCTTTCCTTCGGGCGTGACGCCGCGCGCGATCATGATTTCGACGAAGCGCGCGAGATCGAGCACGGTGCTGTACATGCTGCCGCACGGACCCATGCCGAGCTGAAAGGTTGGTGCATCGAACCGCCGACCATCGAGCGTCCACATGCCCGCTTTGGCAAGATGTGCCTTGATCTCGGGCAGCGGCTCGAACGCGCTGTGATCCAGTCCCATTGGTGCGAGCACGGCGCGCTTGAGATATGGATAGAACGATTCGTGCTGCGTTCGCTCGAGGACGTAGCCGAGCACGGCGATGCCGGCGTTCGAGTACTTCGTGTGCGTGCCAGGCTTGTAGACGAGCGACGTCCCGTTGAGACTCGCCACCGTCGCGGCAAGCGATCGGGTGCTGTCGTCGAAATAGTTTCCGATCGGCGGCTCGCGCGTGAGTCCCGCGCGATGCGACGTGAGCTCACGAATCGTGATCTCACCGCCGAATGGATTCTTCGGGTGGAAGTCCGGCAAGTAGCGCTGAATCGGCGCGTCGAGTTTGAGCGTCCCCTGTTCGACGAGCCGCATGATCCCGACGTCGGTGAACAACTTGGAGACCGAGCCGACGCGATACACCGTCGATGCATTCGCACGAACGCCCGCCGCGGAATCCGCCCACCCAAAGCCCTGCGCCCACACTACGCGTCGTCCGTCAACCAACGAGATCGAGATCGCGGGAATGCCTTTCTGCGTTCGCTCATGTTCGACGAGCTGTGTGAGTGCCCGCGCGACGTCGGCGTATCGGCCTTGCGCCGGAATGGAATCCTGAGCCCGCGCGACGTTCGCTACGAGTATGCCACACGAGAATCCTATCTCGAGCATCCTTCTCATCATGGTGCTGTCATCCTGAGCAGGGCGATACTGTGCCCGCGTCGAGTGCATCGGCGAGGTAAGGGTCATCAAGAGTGGCCGCGGAATCCGCGGAATCAACGGAATACCACGGAGGGGAATTAATTGTCGCAGCGAATTGGAGAGCCGCTGTCGTGACAGATCATCTCTAATTCGGCACGTTCATTTAGTTATTCCGCGGTGTTCCGTCAATTCCGCGGATTCCGCGGCTTGCTGTTGAGGCCTGCCGAGAAACTCTTCGTTGCTCCACTCTTCAAGATCAACGTCGCGCCGGCCGCACACGCTCGAACGGGACGCCGAACAATCGCACGGCGGACACGTTGCCGGCACCGTCCGGCACGAACGTGAGCGCCAGAGTTTGACGCACCCCCGGGGACGCTGGCGATCGGAATGTTTCGTACTCTACCGGCTCGAGCTTCTGCGGGGCCTGATCGGCGAGCTGCACTTGAAGCGCGCCGTTCGCAAGCGTGACCTGAACCGTGCCGTACGTTGAATCAACGTACGTTCCCGCGTACTTCTCCAGTGGAAGCGATGGATGTGTCTCGGCGCGCATACCCGGCTGAGCCTGAGGACGCGACCGGGCGAGTGACGCGAAGAGGTCGTGCAGCTCGTGACTCCAGTCACGCGACGGCCCACCGCTGTACAAGTCGAACACGCTGTACATCAGCCCATGTCTCAGCTCGGCGTGATCGAGATTCTCGAGCACGTACACGCCGATTCGCTTCTCTGGAATGAGGCCGATGATGGCGCACATGCCGTCGATGCTTCCGGTGTGCATCCACACCGCCTGGCCGCGATAATCCTGGACGAACCAACCAAGTCCGTAGCTGAAGAAGTCGGGCTTGGCGAGCCGCAGCGCGGGATATTCGTCGATGGGCGCGCGGATTTGCGGCGCAATCAACTCGCGGAACGTCTCGGGTTTCAAGAGTCGCTGCGACCCGACCCGACCGCTGTCGAGAATGAAGCGCATCCACTTCGACATGTCCGATACGCTCGACCAGACCGACCCCGCCGGCGCGATCGCATCGGTGCTGCGAATTGGCACGACCCGAACAGTGTCGTTCCGCTCGACGTGCGGCACAGCGACGTTCGGCTTGCCCTTGATCAACGAGACGAGCGGCTCGGTTTCGTTCATGCCGAGCGGAGCAAAGATCCGCGTGCGAACGAACGTCTCCCACGGCATGCCCGAGACGCGTTCGATCAGCGTTCCGCCGATCGCGTAGACGACATTCTGATACTCCCACTCCGATCGGAACGACGACGCGGGCTTCACATACCGCAGCCGGCGAATCATTTCCGGCATCGTGTATGTCCACGGACCGGCCCACAACAAATCCGTACTCCCCAACCCACTGCGATGTGTGAGCAGATCGCGAACTGTCAGCTCGCGCGTCGCGTATGGATCATACAGCCGAAAATCCGGCAGGTAGTCGATGACGCGATCGTCCCAATGCAGCTTGCCTTCGTCGACGAGCATTCCGAGTGACACCGATGTCATCGCTTTGGTCGTCGAACCGATCGCGAAGCGCGTGTGCTCGTCGGCGCGCGTCGGCTTGCCGATTTCAATCACGCCGTATCCCTTCGCAAACACCAGCGAATCGTCCTTCACCACGGCGATCGCCAACGCCGGCACGTGCCAGTCGCGCGCGGCTTGCTCGACGTACTTGTCGAACGCGCGCCAATCGACGTTCGTCGCCTTGCCGTTCGATTGCGCGCCGACTGCCGGCAGCGCCACGCATGCGGCGATCGCCGCGATCAGAGCCTTAGTTGCCATGGCTGCCGACCACTGAGACCTGGACGTACGACGGCGCGTCCGCCGACCGGAAGATGCGATGCGTCTGCGACTTGAAGTCAGAGTCCTTCGCCTCGAAGATGTTCGGCACGAATGTCTGCGGATTGCGATCGATCAGCGGGAACCAAGAGCTCTGCACCTGCACCATGATGCGGTGGCCTTTGCGGAAGTTGTAATCCTGCGTGTGCAGGTCGACGATGTATTCATCGACATGATTGGGCGTGATCGCCGCCGGATGTTCGAAGCTTTTGCGGAAGCGGCCACGAAGGACGTCGTTGGCGACCATGAGCTCGTAGCCGTTCAGCTTCGGATCGGCCTGACCGGGGTCGGGATAGACGTCGATCAACTTCACAACCCAATCGGCATCGGATCCCGTCGTCGACGCGCGCAGATGTGCCGCGATGTCTCCGGCGATGACGACATCGGCCGTCAACGGGGCCGTCGTCCAGCTTACGACGTCCTTGCGATCGATTAGAAAACGCTGATCGTCAACCAGCCAACGCGACCATGATGAGCCCGGGCCCCAGGTCGGCATGATCGGGCGCGGCCGATAGGGCACCGGATTCGCCGGGTCGGACACGTACGCATCAACCGCGTCGGGCGAATGCTCCGCCGGCGGATCGAACGACAGCTCGTGGTTGGCGTGGAAGTACAGCCGTCGCGCCGCGACGTTCGTGCGCAGCGGCCAGCTGTCGCGCCGCTCCCACGTGTTCGACCCGCCCTCGAAGGTCAGCGCCTCGGGCAGATTCAACTTGCCTTTGTCCTTGAGCCAGTACGCGAACCACGGCGCTTGGATGTTGCGGCGGAATTCCTGCGAGGTCGCGCTCCCGAAGTCGATGTCGCCGAGCTTTGCACCGGTGGCGCCGGCCCATCCTCCGTGATTCCACGGACCGACGACGAGATAGTTCAGATGCTTCGTGTCGTACTTCTCGAGCAACTCGTAGATGCGGACGGGCCCATAGAAGTCTTCTTGATCCCACCAACCGGCGACGCTCAGCGTCGGAACCGTGACGCGATCCACGTACGGCGCGACCGCCTGCCGCTGCCAGAACGAATCAAATGCGGCGTGCGTCGCGAAGTCGTTCCAGCTCGGAATCTTTCCGTGCAGGTACGTCTCGTTGACGTGGGCGAGCGAGCCGAGCTTGAGATACCAGTTGTACGTGTCAGAGTCGCTGAAGACGAACGGCTCGCGCTCCTTGCTCGACTCCATCATCACCGCATACTCGAAACCGTAGCTCAGCCGAAACGCGCCGTTGTGATGGAAATCGTCGCCGAGGAACATGTCGGCGGGCGACGCTTGCGGCGACACTGCTTTGAGCGCCGGATGTGGATCCAGCATGCCGACGACCGTGAGCCAGCCCGCGTACGAGACGCCGAACATGCCGACGCGGCCATTGTTGTGCGGCACGTTCTTCAACAACCAGTCAATCGTATCGTAGGTATCGGTGCTCTCGTCGATCGCCTTTGGATCCTTCTTGTTGCGCATCTGGCGCAGCATGACGAACTGGCCTTCCGACTTGTAGCGACCACGAATGTCCTGAAACGCGAAGATGTATCCGTCGCGAACGAGCTCGGCGAACGGACCCGCGAAATTGCGCTCGCCGCCGTCGATGCCGTACGGTGTGCGGACGAAGAGGAACGGCAGGTCCTCGGTCGATCCCTTCGGCACGAAGATCGTCGTGTGCAACTTGACGCCGTCGCGCATGGGAATCATCACGTCGGTCTTGTCGAACGCCGGAGCGGATGGCGCTGCGGCCGGCTCTTGACCACGGAGCGCCACGGTCGGCGACGTGAAGCCTGCAACCAGCGCGACGAGTAAGAGGCGCGTCGAGCGCTGAGCGAAACACATCATTGGACAGTCCTCGAATGGGCGTGGCGGGTCGTTGATTGTACACCAAAATGGTCGACCATGTCAAACCACAGAGGACACAGAGGACACAGAGGACAGACACTAAACCGAAGAGAGGACACGGCGGGACAGAGAAGAAGCGAGAGCCCGGAGCAACGCATCCGGAGTCCGAGAGATTGGGCGGCCGGTCGGCCTTGGGCGGTCACCTCGCCTCAGTCTCTGCGGCCTCCGTGTCCTCCGTGGTTTCTTCTACTCTGCGTGTCTGCCCGGGCTAGACGCTCTTTCCAACTCCGCGCACGATGCCCTCGACCCGCCGAGCGTCATCGAAATACTTCACGGCGACCTGTTGCATCGACTCGGCGGTCACCGCGCGCACATGCTGTTCGTACTCGATGAGCTCCCGAAGTGATCCGAAGAGAAACGTCTCGACGAGATCCGCCAGTACTGCCCCGCCGCTCTGTTGCCGAATCGCGTGCGATCCGATCGCGTACGTCTGCGCGCGCATAAGCTCCTCGGCGGTCACCGGCTCGTCGCGAAGCCGACGGAACTCGGCGAGCAAGCCGTCCCGCGCGGCGTCTTCCTGTTCGGGCGACGTCGCGATGTACGCCCCGATCGTCCCGCCGAGCCGGCGGGCGATTGCGAACGCGTTGACGGTATAGCAGAGCGATCGCTTGTCGCGCAACTCGTCGAAAAACCGACCGCCCAAACCGCTCGCGACGCTCGTGATCATCGCCGACGAGAAGCGCGCTTCGTCGTCGCGGGCCGGGCCCGGAAACAACAACGTGAGCGCGGTTTGCGCCCGATCGCGCGGCTCCGCTGTCGTGGTTACCGATGACGGCCACCGCGGCGACGGCAGATCGCGCGCCCTAACGTGTCGCATCTCCGTGAACGCACGCGCGGCGAGCGACGCGAGCTCGTCGGGCTCGGCGTCGCCGACCAACGCAATGACCGACGCCGAGTTCAACGCCCGCTCCATGTGCCATCGACGAACCAACGAACGGTCGATGCGGCCCAACGTCTCTTCCGTACCACTGACCGGTGTTCCGTACGGATGGTTCGCGAACGCCGCTTGCGACGCGAGCCGCATTGGATAGCGATACATGTCGTCGCGCAGCGTTGCGACGTCGGCAATCGCGATTGTGCGTTCCGTCTCCAGCGCTTCCTCGTTCAACGTCGGATGCTGCACAACGTCGGCGAGAAGCTCGATCGCTGCGGCGGCAAACTGCGTCGGCACGGAAATCGACCAACCGAAGCTCTCGCTCCCCGACGACGCGCTCACGCTGCCACCGAGCATCTCGCTCTCTTCAGCAATTTGTAGTGCGCTGCGTGTCGCCGTGCCTTTGAGTGCTGTCCGTGTCATCAACGTCGTCAGGCCGGCGGCCGATGGCTCCTCGTCGATCACCCCGCCGAGCACGTAGACGCCGGCGTGCACCAGGGGCGCGCCAAGTTTCCGGCGAACGAGAATCGGCATGCCGGTCGACGTTCGATACACGCGTACGCCCGCTTCCTCGCGCTCGAACGTTGGTTCCGACGCGACCCCGATCACGTGCGCTTGATATGGGATGGGAGGAGGAAGCGGGGCCGGAGCCGGCTTCGCTTCGAGCAGATCGCGCAGCACATCCGCATCGGCCGCCACCGGCTCGCTCGACGTCGGACGGTACACGATGGTGCCGGTGTTGCTTGGATCGAGATACCGATCCGAGACGGCGACCAAATCGTCGCGCGTCGCCGTGAGCAGACGCTCGAGATAGCGATCGCCCATGCGCCAATCGCCGAGCGCTTCCCATTCGGCGAGATAGTTCGCTTGCCCCTCCATGTCCTCGAGGCGCCGAACCCATCGCGACTCGTAGATCCGCTTCGCGCGCTCGATCTCGAGCTCGCCGATGTCGCCGTCGCGAATAGCGCTGAGCTGCGCCCAGATCGCCCGCGCCGCGTCGCGCGTCGATGACGGCGGCGCCTCGGCGTGCACGACGAACACACCAATCTCGGTCGGCGTGTAGTTGTACGCGCTGACGGACGACGCGAGGCGTCGCTCCCGCACCGCGCGATACAGACGTGATGCGCGTCCGCTTCCGAGCACCGCCGCGAGAAGATCGAGTGCAGCGGTGTCGGGATGCGTGGTGCCCGGCGTGCGCCAGCCGAACGCGAGCTGCGTCTGACCGATGTCACCTGTCAATTCGCGATAGCGGAAGCCCGACACGCCTTCTTCTGTCAGCCCCGGCCGTCGCGACGGCTCGCCCGACGGCATCGAGCCGTACTTGTTTTGCACTTCGCGCAACGCCTCGTCGGGATCGACATCGCCGACGATCGACAGCACCGTGTTCCCTGGATGATAGAAGTTGCGGTAAAACCCCATGAGCGCGGCCCGCGTCAGCTGCCTGAGACCAGGCTCTCGGCCGATCCGCCAACGCCGAATGCGATGCCGATCGTGCAGGAGCTCGTACAACGTCTCGGTGGCGACGGCCGCTGGATTGTCGGCCTTCCGCTTTGCTTCTTGGATGATGACCTCGAGCTCGCGTGCGAGCTCTTCGCTGTCGATTAGCGACCGAGCGTAGGCGTCGGCTTGTACGTCGAGCCCTTGAAGAAAACCGGACGACGGCAGAACCGTGTAGTACACGGTGTGGTCGTAAATCGTCGCGGCGTTGAGATAGCCGCCGACCGCTTTCGTTTGCTTGGCGATCTCTCCAACGCCACGCGTCGGCGTGCCCTTGAAGTACATGTGCTCGAGCACATGCGCGATGCCGACGACGTCGTCCGTCTCATCGAAGTAGCCGGCGTTGACGTACGTGACGATGGCGACGACGGGCGCCGATCGATCGCGCCGAATGAGAACGGTGAGTCCGTTCGACAGACGCGTGCGGACGACCGATGCAGGATCGATCGACGGAAGCACCGACGTTGTCACGCGCGACGTCGCACGCTATGGACGCGGAACAGAACCGGAGAGCGGTTGCCCCGGCACCGCACCTGTCGGATTTGGATTGGCGGCCGGCGTGCACCCTGTCCACGGTCCGGGTCCGGCGCGGTTGAGAAACGTCGTTGCCTCCGGCACGCGTCCGAGTCGCATCAACGTGCAACCCAGGTAGCCTTGTGCCGTCTTGTCCGTCGGATTCGCCTGAACGGCTCGGATATAAAATCGACGCGCCAACTCGAAATTTCCTTGCGCGAGTAAATCCGCGCCCATCTCGCGCAAAGCGAGTGCGTTGTTCGGATCCGCTTGCAACGCGAGTTGAAGCTCCTGCGACGCGAGCGAGAAGTTGCCGACCTCGCGCGCCATGCGCGCCAAATAGATGTGCGGCAACGGATCCTTTGGACTCTCGCGCACGGCTTTGTTGAACGCGTTCACCGCGACCTCGCGCTGGCCGCGCGTGTACGCGTCGATCCCTTGCTGCACCGAGGAGCTTCCGCGATTCCCGAAGATGAAATAGCCACCCACAGCGAGCAGGGCGACCACGACGACTCCGAATGCCGCCAACATCCACGGCGGAAAGCGGCGCGGCGGGCCGACGAGCATTGACTGCGTCGGCGGCGGCGTTTCGGCGATGATCGGCGTCGTGGTCACGACTTGCGGCGCAGCTCGCGGCGCGGCACGCGGCGCTTCGACGCCGGGTTCGCTCATCAGCGCGCTGTCGAGCTTGAGAAATGCCGAGCGCGCCGCGTTGATGTCGCCGGCGGTCGGCTGATAGCTCGTCGACTGCACGCGATCGTGCACCGCTTGAAACTCGGCGAGCGAGTTCGCGAGATCGAAGTCGATCATCTGGCGTTGTCTCGCCTCGCGAATCAACGGCTGTCCCGTCAGGACGCTGCTCCCCACGAGCGAACGGAGCGCGGCTTCGACCGCGCTCCACGTCTCGATGAGATCGGCCGCCAAGTCTTCAGAGCCGCGCGACGTGTCCAGACGCGCGACAGCCGGGCGCGCCGCATCGAGTGCGAAGCGCGCGCCGCGCAGTACGGGGGCGGTCACCGAACGATCCGGAGCAGCCCCGCTACAGCGCTACCGCGGATGAAGCTCTCCGCGTCGTGGGTCGGAATACGGACTCCCGTCTCACGGAAGCCGTGCTGCGACACGCTGCTCATGAACTCTCGCAACGTGTGGGAAGGATTGCCTTTCTCGTCTCGCATCCGGCGCACGATCTCCTCCCAGGACCCGTCGAAACCGGCCCCGTCTGACACCACGATGATCTGGTGCTCCGGCAGTTGCCGTTGCTCGGCGAGCGAGCTAAGCAACGTGCCGAAGAGCTCGAGCTGACCCCGAGCCGCTTCAGCGGCCGGTGCAGTATCCGCGCCGGAACGCGGATCGAGCTCCATGAGCATCGTGTCGACGTCGTCGATGTCGCCGGCGAGCTCCGACAATCGTTCGTCCCAAGGCTTGAGCTCGGGATCGTTTTCGTCGAGATGATAGAGCGACCGCTTCAGCTCGACGAGGCGCCAGATTCCGAGCTCGTCCCAGTGATCGTCGGGATTCGTGCGCTCGAAATGATAGAGCGCGGCCTCGTACTCTCCCTGATCGTAGAGAATGTTGGCGAGGTAGATGCGCGCTTCGGCGTGATCAGTGTCGAGCTGCAACGAACGACGCAGCGATCCGATCGCCGCCTCGTCGTCACCGAGTCGATGTTGGGCGTAACCAACGCACGCGATCGCCTCCGCCGAATCCGGGACCTGCTGGACCGCGGTCTCAAAAAACTCTTTCGCTGTCTCGAAGAACTCGGTGCGATCCCGAAGCGATGCTTCGCGGAACAGCGAGCGGCCGACCTGCAGCATGAGGTCGACGTCGTCGGCGTAGCCAAGTTCGAGTGTTCGGTGAAAGCAGCGCGTCGCCGCTTCGTCTTGACCGAGCTTGAGCATCGTCTCGCCCAGTCCGGCCAATCCATCTTCGTGTTCCGGCTCGAGGACGAGCGCCTGCTCGAATGAGCGACGGGCCCATGCATATTCCTCGCGCGCAAGCTGGGCGTAACCTATCCCTACGTGCAGCTCTACCGAGTTGGGGTAGAGCGTGAGTCCCTCACGAAGAACGGTGAGCGCTTCGTCGTATTGACCGTCGTTGTACAACTGATGCGCGCGTTCGTCGTACTCCTCAGAACTCAGGAACGGGGTGGCCATCGTCCGTGAGCCTCCAGCTCATGATGGTACCCTATAGTACCATCTTGACACAGCGAAGTTCAATGGCGAAAAGTGCCCATCACTTTCAATTATCGCGATGATTCCACTCGCTCAACGGCGGGCGGAACACATCGTTGCAATCTCTCCAGCCAACGCGGCATTCTGCTCGAGCAAGGCCAAGTTGGCGGCCAGCGAACCCCCCTCTGTCAAACGATTTACGGCGGCTAGAAGATACGGCGTGACATCTGCACCTTGAATGCCGTCCCGCCGAGCCTCCGATTGAGCCTGTGCCACGGCCGCGTCGACACTCGCACGTGGCAATGCGGCGTTCGACTGTGGCGGTTGCGCAACGAGGATCGCCTGCAACCGTCCGAGCGCTCGGTGCGCACGATACAGCGCGACGATCTCCGCGACGTCGTCCACTCGTGTGTCGAGCTTGATTCCCGTTTCGGCCGAAAAGAATCCGGGGAATTCGTTCGTGCGATAACCGATTACCGGAACGCCGAGCGTCTCGAGTCGCTCCCACGTCGCCCGGAGATCGAGGATTGATTTCGCTCCCGCGCACACCACGACCAACGGCGTGCGCGCCAGCTCCGCCAGGTCCGCGGATTCATCGAACGGCGCATCGCGATGGACTCCACCGATGCCACCTGTCGCGAAGACTTCGATTCCAACGGCGGCGGCGAGCATGATCGACGCGGCAACCGTCGTCGCGCCATCCTGCGCCTTCACGATCGCCGACGGGACGTCGCGCGCCGAGACTTTCCGAACGCCGTCGCGAGAGAGGAATCGCTCGAGCTCGTCGGCGGCAAGTCCTACGGTCGCGCAGCCGGCGACCACGGCGGTGATGGCCGGAGTAGCGCCGGCGTTCGTCACCGCCGCGAGCATTCGCGTCGCCGCTTCCCGGTTGTGCGGAATCGGCAGCCCCTGCGCGAGCACCGAGCTCTCGAGTGCGACAACAGGTTCGCCCCGACGAAGCGCGCCTTCTATTGAGGGAATGACGCGAATGAGTGCGTGCATTAGAAACAGAATGTCATCGCGAACGACAGGGAGGATCTGCCGTTCTCAAGATGCATGAAGACTAGGTCCTAACGAGAGATTTGGACCGATGAAACGGATTTGAACCCGACGAAGCAGCCGCTTCAAGAAGCCGACGCCACTCTCGTCTGCTTTGCGCGGATCGGCTTGGCCGTGATGATCAAACGCTCGGGCGCGGGACCGAGGTAGCGAATCGGCCAGCAGGTCGTGAGTGTGAGCGTCGCGTCCGCGGTGCGAAACAGCGCGCGATCGTTCTTGCCGACCACTCGTTTCGAGACGACGACCCACTTGTCCTGATGCGTTCCAGACTCCGTGACGATCGTGTCGCCGAGGTCGAGCGCGTCGAGATGATTGAAGTGCCGATCGCGATGGGCCGAGATCACGGCATTTCCCGCCTCGCCTGGATACGCGCTGCCTGTGACGTGCCCCGGTTCTGCGTTGAGGTCATCGGCATCCACGCCCTCGAGCACTATCTCGTCGAGGTCGAGTCGCGGAATCACGAGCCGAGCGACAGGCGCGCCGTCGACGGGAGTTTCGCGCATTCCATGATGCAACGCGGCCGATCTGGCCATCGCGACGGCCATGCGTCCTTCCGCTGCGTCCCAGGCTTCGCGGGCGTCGTCGGCCTTCGCCATGCCCACGCCGTAGCGTCCGATCGCGAACGACAGGACCAGGCCGCCGACGACATACAGCAACAACCCGATGCGCTTACGCATCAGTTCGCATCCTTCTGTTTCCGCCAGTCCCGAGCAGTAAAGCGCCCAATCCGAGCGTTATGGCTCCAATCAGGGCGAGCAGCGGCAGATTGCTCGCGGTCGCCGGCGCCCGAGCGCCGTTTCGTAGCGTAGCGGTATCCGACGCCTTCATCGGGAGGGAATCCTTTGCCGGAAAAGCCGGATTCGTGGCCGCCAACGAGTCTCGAGCCGCTGTAGGGGCAGCCACGACGCCCGCTGCCGAGTCGACCCAAGTCTTGAGGTTGGTCAGCCGCGTATTGAGCGACGTATCGGCCTGCGCGCCCTTTTGCCCGGCGACCGCAATTTTGGCCGAGTCAGTGACCTTGTTTTGTGGCGGAATGAACGTGGTGAACTGCGCCGTGGCGGCGGCTGGCAAGCCCACGATCAATGAGAGCGCGATCAATCGTCGATATGGCATGGGTCTTCTCCTCCTTCGCTATGCCGGGAGAAAGCATACCCCAGGCCAGCAGAAAACAGGGTGGAGGGTTGAGGGTAGAGGGTGGAGGGGAGGTGTGTGGCGCTCCGCGCCACCTTCTTGAACGCCACACCTTCAAATGCCGTAAAGCGCCGCAGGCGCCGTCCTTCCCTCTACCCTCAACCCTCCACCCTCTACCCTGCTATTTCTTCGGCCACGCTGCCAGAATCGCCGCACCGATCTTTCCCAGCGTCACCTGACCCTCGTTGTCCACCACCCACCTGATGTCGGTGTTCTGCTTCGTGAATCCACAGGCGACCACGCGCGACTGAAGGCGGAACAGCGCGCACTCGGTTCGGACCGAATCCGTCGCACCTGTTTTGTGTGGAACGCTGAGCCCGTCGACTGTGCGCTGCATCGAGTCGCCATCGGCGTTGTTTGACAGCAGTTGGAGCATGGCAGAGTCGGCCGGCGGATTTACCGCCTTGCCTTGTGCGAGCAGCTCGAAGAGATGGGCCATCTCGTTCGGCGTGCTCACACCGAGCCCGTATTTCACCGAGCTGTCCATCGCCACACTGGCCAACCGCAAGTAGACCTTCGAATGCACTTTGGTGTGAGGTAGACCCAGTGCTTCCATCTTCGTCCACACGCGCCGAATCGCGATCTTGTCGAGAATGAGATTCGTTGCCGTGTTGTCGCTCAGAACGATCATGAGTGCAGCCGCGTCGTGCACGCTCAACGACATTCCCGGATGCATGAACTGGAGGACGCCGCTCCCCGGAACTTGATCGATCTTTATCACTGTGAGTGGATCATCGAGCGATAGCTGCTTCTGCTCCGCGAGATCGTACAGCGTGACTAAGATCGGCACCTTGATCAGGCTCGCGGTCGGAAATGTCTCGTCGCCGCGCAGCGAGAGTCGCTCGCCGGTGTCGAGGTTCAACACCGAGTAGCCGAGCACGCCGTGATGCGCGGCGGCGATCGCCTCGAGCGTTCGGCGCAAACTCGACGTATCGGCGTGCGTCAACGGCTTCGGCATTTGTGCCGCGAGACGTGCGCCGCAGGCCAACGATGCACCCGCCAGAATCCATCGCTTCATGTCACGACTCCCCGTTTGTCCTCGTATTTTTTCCAGTCCTCGTCGCGCAGAATTCCGTCGATCATCTCGACCGCGCGCTCGAGCTCTTCGTCGCTCGTGTAGAAATGCGGCGCGACTCGCACGCCGGCGTTCGGCCGGTAGTCAACAATGACATTGTTAGCCAACAACGCCTGCGCGACTCCATACGCGTGCGGTACGTCAAACGCCACGGTGCCGCCGCGTTGCTCCGCGTTCCGAGGAACCGTCACCGAATACCCTCGCGAGTCTGCGAGCTCGATGAGCCTCGACGTTTGCCGAATGCTTTTGTCTCGCACGTGCTGAATTCCCGCGCGTCGTAGCAAGCGAGGCCCTTCGACCGCCGCGAAGAGTGCGGGGACAGCAGGCGTTCCGTTCAGCCAACGCCACGCGCCCGCCGCGTAATGCATCTCGGCATCGAACGCGAATGGATGTTCGTGCGCTTGCCACCCGGTGAACGACGGCGAGAGCGAATCCGTCGCCTGCGGCGATGCATAAAGGAACGACCCCCCCGGTCCACCGCACAGCCATTTCAGTACACCGCCGCTCAGGAAATCGACGCCGAGCGCCTTCACGTCGACGGGCATCACGCCAACTGAATGAAAGGCGTCGAGCGACACGAGCGCGCCCCGGTCGTGCGCGCGCCGGCAAATCGTCTCCACGTCCATGATGAATGCCGAGCGAAACAACACGTGCGAGATCGCGACGAGCCTCGTTCGCTCGTCGATCGCCGCGACGAGGCGTTCCGTGTCAATCGTGATTCCGTCGTCGCTCGGCACGACGACGATGCGTGCGCCCAATCGCGTTGCGAGTTGATCGTAGACGTACCGCACCGACGGAAAGTCGAGCGCGGTCATGACGATCGTGTCGCGGCCGGTTGAGTAGTCGAGCGCGGAGAGCACAGCCGTTTGCGCGATCGTCACGTTCGGGAGCATCGCGATCTCGCCGGGCCCGGCGCCGATCAGCGGCGCGATCTCGTCGCCGACAGAGATCGGCATCTGCCACCAACCAGCTTCGCCCGCCCACGCGCGCACGCCAAGCTCGGCCCACTGATCGACATATTCGGCGAGCCGGTCGGCTACGCCACGTGGCATCGCGCCGAGCGAATTCGACACGAGGTATGTCGTTCGCTCCAGAATTGGGAATTCGGGACGATAGATGAGGAGCGGATCGCTCACGTCGACTCCGCGCTCGCGGGTGCGGCCGCGCGACGTGATGGCAGACTCGCAGCGTAGACCACGATCGCCACGGCGACGACGACGAGCAGCGCCTTCCATTCTTCGGCGGTAAGGCTCGTCATCAGCCACACAATGACGAGCACCGCCAACACGGGAATCGCCGCGGCGAACGGAACGCGAAATGGCGCGCCGCTCTCCTGCACTTTTCGCCGGCGCAGCTCGATCACCGCCAGGCAGCACGCCGCGTACACGAGCAAGATCGAGCCGTTCGCGATGATCGCCAACTTCTCGAAGCTGCCACTCACAGCGAGACCGATCACGATCAACGTCTGAACGATGATCGCGACGTACGGCGTTCGAAATCTCTCGTGGACCGCGGCAAGCGGCGCGGGTAGAAATCCGTCGCGCCCGAACGCGAACAGCATCCGGGGCACCGCGAGCGTCATCCCGCTCACGTAGCCGAAGATCGAGACTGCCGAGCCGACGAGAATCAACGTCCGTCCGGGCACGCCGAGTGCGACCGCCGCCGCCTCGGCCAGCGGCGTCTTTTGTCCGACGAGCGCCGGCCCGAGAATCCCCTGCGTCACGATCTGAATCGCGAGATAGAGAAGCGTGACGATCGCCATCGCGATGAAGATCGCGCGCGGCACCGTCTTCGACGTGTCACGCACCTCACCGCTCGGCACGAGCGCCGTCTCGACGCCAAGGAACGCGAAGATCAACACCGCTGAGGCACGCGCGACGTCGCTCGACGCGGGGGTCGCGTGCCAGGCGAGATTGCCGCTGTTGACTGATGCGGCTCCGAGAATCACGAGCAGCAAGAGCGGGAGTAGCTTGGCGAGCGTCATCACGACGTTGAACCGACTCGCGCCACGGACGCCAGCGATGTTGAGCGCCGCGAGCGTCACGAGAACGATGACGAGGCTCGCCGCGCGCGCCTGCCCGACCGCCAGCGCCGGAATCAGCGCGCTCAGCGCGTCAGCGAAGAACGATGAGACAGCGGCGGTCGCGGCGGTGATTCCCGCCCACAGCATCGCTCCCGTCAGGAATCCAACGAGCGGACCAAACGCCACCTCGACGTAGGCGTACAGCCCGCCGGTCAACGACACTCGGCTTCCGGCTTCGGCGAAGCAGAGCACGATCAGCCCCATCGCCACCGCGCAAACCAGGTACGCCACAGGAGCAGCGGCACCAAGCGCGGCAGATGCGGCTGCCGGCAGGCGAAAGATTCCGCCGCCGACCGTGACGTTCACGATATTGGCCGCCAAGCCCCATGTGCCGAGCGCGCGTACGAGTGACTGTTCGGAGCGCTCGCGGATCACGCGACAAGCCTTCGCATCGGAGCAAGCGAGTAGGTGGGAGAAACGGCTGGCGAACGGCTACAAGACTAGGTGCGGTAGGTCACGTCCGCCACCGGCCACGCTGTGCGACGCAGCGCCTTCGTGCGCGATGGCCCGCTTTTTCCCCAGGGTCTTGCGTTCCCTTTACGTGGAGAATCAGATGCGCCTCGGCACCAGTGTCATGGTGGTATCCCTGCTTGCGGCAGGCATAGCTCCGTTGCGTGGTCAAGTCGTCGTCCCCAGCGTGATGCCCGATTCCGCGACTGTCGTCACCGACAGCGTCCAGCGAGCGACTGATATATCGGAGATCGCGACGCCGGTGCATCGCGTCACTCTCGGGGCGCCGATGACCGGGCTCCGCGCCGGAGCTCATCTCCGAGAGACGAAGCGCCCGGACCAGCCAACCATGCTGGCACCGCAACACGCCAACCTTGGGCAGGCGCGCGCGATGATGGTGGTAGGAGTCGCCGCGCTCATCGCGGGAGCAATCATTGGCGATACGCCGGGTCAAATCGTCATGATTGGGGGAGCCGTTATCGGGCTCATCGGCCTGTATGACTATTTACAATAGTGATCGGGGTGGCGAGCGTCCCCACTCTTCGCCCCGTGCCCTACACTCTTCTCGTATGCCCGCTTCCCACACCGAGCCACGCCGAATCGCCCTCGTTCTAGGCGGCGGCGGAATGAAGGGATTCGCCCATATCGGAGTGATGAGTGCGCTCCAGGAGCGAGGCATCGTTCCGACGCTGTACGCTGGCACAAGCATCGGCGCGATGTTGGCCGCCGCGCGCGTGGGCGGAATGTCACCCGACGAATTAGCGAAACGATCGGCTACGCTCCGGCGGCGCGACATCTTCCGGATCAACCATTTCGGCATGTTGATGGAGCGTATGCGGTCGCCGTCGATCTACCTCGAGGATCCGCTGCGGGATCTGACGAGAGCTGTCGTTCCGCCCGGAAAGTTCAGCGATCTCGAGACCGATCTGCTCGTCAACACGGTCGACATCGAGCGCGGGCAGCCGGTAATTTGGGGCTCGCCTGGCTTGAAGGACGTCTACATCCACGACGCGGTCTACGCGTCATGCGCCTTGCCCGGCTACTTCCCGCCGGGACAAGTCGGCGATCGTCTATGCGTCGACGGCGGCGTGATCGACAACTTGCCGGTCGCGATTGCGGCGCTCGACGCGGATCTGATCATCGCGGTCGACGTCGGCAGCTCCGACCTTCGGCCGATTCACGATGCGCTCTCGCTCGGATTCGCCAACATTTACATGCGCGCGGCGACAACGATGATGCACGCGCTGCAACAGTACCCGCTCACCCATTGGGGCGGACCTCCCATGGTGCTGATCCGTCCGCGATGTGGAGAGGATTGGCTCAGCTTCGGCAATATCTCTGAGACGATCGACGAGGGGCATCGCGCGGCGCACAAGGCGCTCGAGGACATCGAGTCGTTCTACGATCAGCCGGGCGGCGTCTATCCGCGCCGTCGCTTCGAGCTCGGGGTCGACCGCGACAAGTGCATTGGTTGCGGCCTGTGCGTGTCGATGGCGCCGAGCCTCATGGGCCTCGATGCCGAGGGCAAAGCCTACACGCGCACCAAGACCGTCGATTGGTCGCCCGCCGAGGGAGACTTCGTCAACGCGTGTCCGGTGAACGCGATCAGCGCGCGAAAGACCGGACGGGTCGTTCCGCTCAAGGCCGGGGAGCGGGGAGCCGCTTGATCTCGAGCACGTCGGTGATCCGCGCGCCGTCCCAGATGTAGCGAAGGTGTTTTCGCTCGCGACAATGCGACAACGCGCGCGGCTTGAACACGCCCACGCACCGCCCGCCCTCGTGGCGCACCGATTCGTACACGACGCCGCTCGATCCGCCGGCGCGTAGCGCTCCGCCCAAAATCTGCGACTCGGAGTAGTCATCGAGCCGATAGATCTCTGGGAGAATCTCGCGCATGCCGCGAAGGTCGTGCAACGACGCCTTCACCGTCACCGACAACACTCGCATGTCGAGCTCCGCACGCGGCTCCTGCGTCGCGCGCATGAACCGTTCGCGATGGAAGCGCGTTTCCGCGATCGCCGTCGGCTCACGCTGGGCGGCGTAGAACACGCCGTACGTCCCGTTGCTGAAACGGCTGCCGTCGGGTGACACGTGCGTGAACGCGGCCATGATATACCCGGCACCGGGTCCGACGACGCGCTCTCCGCGCGGCACGAGCGCGAGGTCACCCGTCGCATCACGCAGTCGCGGATTGAACGCCGACTCGATCGCGAGCACCGCGTCGATGTGCTCCGGATCCGCGACGCGCTCGAACAGATCGACTGGCGGAAAGACACTCGGGATGATGCGAATGGCGTTCTTCCACAACACACGTCGGACGGGTAGCGGCTTGTCGGGCGACGGGGTCAGCGAGACGACCGGTGCGCCAACCGGAGTTTCGGCGTCAGGCAAAGTCCCCGCCGCGCTCGCCGTCGAGATAGGCGCGGACGAGAAAGAGACCGGCTACCCCGCTGAGCATGAGATCGAGCGCCGGCCGCCCGCCGAACAGCGGCGCATTGTTGGGTCGCGTGATCCACGTGGCGGCGGCGGGCCCCGGCAACAGGATTTGCAAACTCTTATAAATGCCGAACACGTGCGACAGTCGCTCGAGTGTGTCGGGCGGCAGCGCCGACGGCGCGGACTTCTTCCACCGGAAAAACGTGGTGCGCGAGGTGAGGCCGAGGAGGGCCATTTGCTGCGAGCCGTCGAGTTGCCATTCGGCGGCGATGCGAAAGAAAGTGGTGAGGCCGGCGCGTGCCAGGAGCGCTGGGTTTCCGGCAGTCGGCGCCGGAGCAGGGGCACGAAGTGACACGTTCCATCCGGTTCAGGTTGGCTCAATTTAGTACCAAATGGCACTTTTGGTCAACAGCCGGCGGTAGCCCTGCAGTTCAGGATGACAGCGCTGAGACCAGTCGCTCATACGAGTCCACCGCTGCATGCAGCTCGTCGATCGAGACGCATTCATCATCGCGATGGGCGACGTGAATCGATCCGGGGCCAAACAGATACGGAGAGCCCCAATTCCCGAGAGCCGGAATGTCCGTCGCGAATGCAGCCACGGACGTCTTGAATCCGGCGACGACGCCGAGTCGGATCGGCGGCACCATCGGTCCCCACTCGAGCGTCGCCCGATCGGCTGCCCAACGCTCGATGATCCGCATCACCTCAGCTGCCGGCGTGACTAATCGGATCATCATCCGGGCCTCGGCCCACGGCGCAACGACGTTGTCCGCGACGCCTCCCGATAGCGACCCGATATTCACCGTCGTCGCGCCAAGCACTGGATCGTTCGGGAACGCGATCGTGTCGAGCTCCGCGAGCAGATGCACCAAGTCTCGCGTCGCCGACCGGCCCAATTCCGGGTACGCCGAGTGCGCCGCTTGGCCCGCGGTGCGCACGGTGACGCGGACGGCTCCCTTTGTTCCCACCGCGAGCGTGCTCTCCGTCGGTTCGCCGTCGATCATGACGCGACTGCTGGCGGGAATCTGTTTGGCCGCGAACGCCGCGTCGGCCGCGTGAGCGCCGTCGTGCGTCACCTCCTCACCGACGACGAACAACAACGCGACCGGCGCTCCGCTCACGCGGAGTCGCTCGGCGGCGCAGATCATCGCGGCGGCGATTCCCTTCGCGTCGCACGCACCGCGACCACGGATGATGCCGTCCTCGACGCGCGGCGAAATGAACGGCGGCACCGTGTCGAGATGTGTCGACAGCGTGACGGTAGGATGGTCGACGGCCGTGACAAATAAGTCGTCCCGGCCTGCGCTGACCGGAATCCGCCACGTACGCCACCCTCGCTCCGAGAGGTACCCATCAAGCCACGCGACGACCTTTCCCTCGGATCCACTCGTCGAATCGATGGACATCAGCCGCGTGGTCAACTCAACTAGATCGATCGCTGTAGACGGTCGCATGCGCTGACGAATAGTGGGGTGGTCGGCCGGTCGCCGCGTTTCCAACAGTGATGGGCGCAGGCATGGATCGGCTGCATTAGCCGAGAAAGTCTAATTGGCCGATTTATGGACCGCCTCTCACCGATCGTGGTCGTTCCACGGTCCCACCGTTCCACCGTTCCCACCGTATTAGATTCCCCATCAGCCTGGCGGATGGCTCGCGAGCCCCGCCAGTGGCTCCGTCTGTTACCCTCGCATCGACCGATCCGTGGTCGAACCGAGAGACGAACCCCAATGACAGCCAAGAACTCCTTCGGCAGCCGCGCGACGCTCAGCGTCGGCGGCAAGCAGTACACGATTTATCGCCTCGACGCCGTCGAGCAACTCTCCGGACAACACGCCAGCCGGCTCCCCGTGAGCCTCAAGATTCTCCTCGAGAATCTCCTGCGAAACGAAGACGGCGCGTTCGTGAAGCGCGACGACATCTTGACGCTCGCCAAATGGGACATGAAGGGCGGCGCGCAAAAAGAGATTGCGTTCCGCACCAGTCGCGTTCTGCTGCAAGACTTCACCGGCGTCCCCGCCGTCGTCGACCTCGCCGCCATGCGCGACGCCATTGCCGCGCTCGGCGGCGATCCGCAGCGGATCAATCCGCTGCAGCCCGTCGACCTCGTGATTGATCACTCCGTGCAAGTCGACGAGTACGGAAGCCAGGCTGCGTTCCTCATCAATACCGAGCTCGAATTCGAACGGAACAAGGAGCGCTACGTCTTTCTCCGCTGGGGACAGGACGCGTTCAAGAATTTCCGCGTCGTGCCGCCGGGCACCGGCATCTGTCATCAAGTGAATCTCGAGTACCTCGGCAAAACCGTTTTTGTCTCCGAGGAAGATGGTGAGTCGGTCGCGTACCCTGACTCACTCGTCGGGACCGATTCGCACACGACGATGATCAACGGACTCGGCGTCCTCGGCTGGGGCGTCGGTGGGATCGAAGCCGAGGCGGCGATGCTCGGCCAGCCGGTGTCAATGCTGATTCCCGACGTCGTCGGGTTCAAGCTGCACGGCAAGCTTCCACCCGGCGCGACCGCGACCGATCTCGTGCTGACCGTCACCGAGATGCTCCGGAAGAAGAAGGTCGTCGGGAAGTTCGTCGAGTTCTACGGCACCGGGTTGTCCTCGCTTCCGCTTGCCGATCGCGCGACGATCGCCAACATGGCGCCCGAATACGGAGCCACGATGGGCTTCTTCCCGACCGATGAGGAAACGCTAAAGTACCTGCGCTTGAGCGGCCGTCCCGATCATCACGTCGCGCTCGTCGAGGCCTACACGAAGGAACAGGGCCTCTTCCGGACCGACGCGACTCCGGATCCGCTGTTCAGCGACAGCCTGGAGCTCGATCTGGCGACAGTCGAACCAAGCTTGGCGGGGCCGAAGCGTCCGCAGGATCGCGTGCCTCTGTCCAAGTCGAAGACGATGTACCGCGAAGCGCTGCAGAGTGATTTGGCCAAGCTCGGCGTGCCGGCGGCAGCGGCGCAATCACAAG